>JACRAB010000435.1 GCA_016213575.1 Actinomycetota bacterium | reverse complement strand
TCGGCGCGCTCGACGCCCTCGCCCCGCGGCTGCAGGCCCTGCGCGAGGACGTCGCCCAGCTCCGGCAGCAGATCGCGCTCGCCCAGCTGCACGTCGACATGGTCGCCGCGTTCGCCGCGGAGTGCGTCGACGGCGCGGCCCCCGCCGCCTCACTCGCCGACGTCCCGGTGCTCTGCGACGCGTTGCGGGCCGGCGTCGAGGACGTCTCCTCGTCCGCGCTGCGGGTGAACACCGACCTGGTCGAGGTCGGGCACCTCGTCGAGACGGCCGGTGGTCTCGTCGACGAGTTCCGCGGCTTCCTCGGGCAGTGGCGGATCCTCGTCATGCGGCACCGGCTCGGTGCGGCGCTGCGCGAGCACGTCGGCCCCATCGACGACCAGCTCGGCGCGACGTGGGACCAGCTCGCCCGGCTCCGCGAGCTCGGGGCGCACTGCCGGCGGGCCGTCGTCACGGTCGACACCGCGGCGATGGAGTCCGAGCTGGGCCTCGTGCGGCTCGCGGCGCTGCGGGTCGCGGCCTGAGGCCGCTTCCGGGCGGGTCGCCGCGGGGGCAGGATGAGGGCATGACGGGCGAGGGGCCGGACGGCGCGGCGGACGACGGCGGGACGGCACGCGACGAGGGCGGTCTCACCGAGGCCGACCGGGACGCCGCGGTCGCGGCGCTCGACGTCCACCGGGACGCCGGCCGGCTCGACGACGTCGGCTTCGAGGACCGCAGCGTCCGCGCGCGGCGGGCGTGGACGCAAGCCGATCTCGAGCTGCTCTTCCTCGACCTGCCCGAGCCGCACCCCGTGCTCGGCGCGCCGGCCTGGGGGTCGGCACCGGCCGCCGGTCGCGACCTCGCGCCGTCCGCGCCGCCGGCCGCGCCCCCGTGGGGCCGGGACGCGACGTCCGCCCCCGTGCCGATGAGCACCTCGCCGGTGCCCGCGCGGCCGCCGCTCGTGTCGCCGCAGGTGGCTCAGACCGTCGTGGCGCTGTCGCCGTTCGTCGCCGTCGCGCTGTGGTACTTCACGGGGTCGTGGATCTTCTTCCTGCTGATCCCGGTGACCGGTGTGCTGTTCGGCGACGCCGCGGGCAAGAAGAAGCGCCGCCGCTGACCGTCAGGAGACGCTGCTCCGGGCGTGCTTCTCGGCGATGACCGCGCGCGCGTCCTCGACGGAGGCGACCTCGTACATCGGGAACCGCCACATGCTGCCGCTGCGCACCCAGCGCATCGCGCCCATCTTGGTCCGGGCGCTGCGCGGGACGACGGTGAGGATCGCCTCGAGTCCGCCCTCGCGGTAGCGCGGGAAGACGAAGCGCGTGAGGTGGTCCAGGTCCTTGGCCGAGGGGACACCTGTGCTGTCCGCCGTGTCGACGATGACGATCCTCGCCCGCCCCGATCCGACGAGGTCGGCCTGGACGTCGAGGCAGGCCTTGAAGACCGTCTCGTCCCCGAAACGGGTCCAGGTCACGAGGATCTCGGCCGCGTCCTCGTCGAAGCGCACGCTCACCTCTCCGGGGGCGTCGTACACGACGGTGGCGGGCATGGCGGGTCACCTTCGGTCGTGTCCGGCCGCAGGCCGGGCCGGACGTCACTGGCGTCTGCCCCGTGGTTATCGGTCCCACGACGCCGGGCCTTGACCCCGACCGGTCACGCGGGCGGCGGTGCCCCGGCCTCGATCCGGGCGCCCTGCGGGGTGAGGTAGAGCAGCGCGACCGCCCCGATGAGCAGGAGGGTGCCGATCGTCCCCGCGACCGTCACCGGCTCGCCGAACGCGACGACGGCGATGACGACGGCGGTCGCCGGCTCGAGGAGCGTGAGGATCATCGCCACCGAGCCCCGCACCGTCCGCAGGCCCGCGTAGAACAGCACGTACGTGAACACCGTCGTCACGACGCCGAGCCAGGCGATGCCGACGAGCGTCCGTGGCCCGACCGGGATCGCGACCCCGCCCGCGAGCGCGAACGGGGCCACGACGAGCAGGGCCACGGCTGTGCTCGCCGCCGTGATGACGACCGCCCCGAGCCTGCGGGTCAGGGGGCCGCTCACCATCGTCGAGGCCGCGTAGGACAGCCCGGAGACGAGCGAGGCCCCGATCCCGAGCAGCGGCCGGGGCGCCGCGGCGGCGTCCGCCCCGCTCGCGACGCAGACCAGCCCCAGCCCGAGGACCGCCGAGCCGATCGTCACGACGGTCCGGGCCGACGGCAGCGCCCGCTCCCGGACCGACTCGACGACGGCCGCCGCGACCGGTGCGATCCCGAGCGTGACGAGCGTGCCGACGGCGACACCGGCCTCCTTGACGCCGACGAAGAAGGTCGTCTGGAAGACCGCGAAAAGGACGCCCACGAGCAGGAGCCGCCACGGCCGGGAGGCCTCGGTCCGCAGCGCGCGCAGGCCGGGCCGGCCGACGAGCAGGAAGAGCACGGTCGTCGCGAGCACGAGGCGCCAGAAGGTGATCGACAGCGTCGCGAGGCCGTCGTCCTGGAGGGCACGGACAGCGGGGCCGAGGGTGCCCCAGAGCACTCCTGCCGCACTGAGCATGAGCATCCCGCGTCGATCCCGCACGGACGCACGCTAGCGAAAGGTGGGATCACCCGCCGACCTGTTTCCCGGCGGTCGGCAGCCAGGGCGGGGCGGCTCCGGGCGGGCCGGGCAACCTCCGGCGCCCGGGGCGCGTCCCCTGCGTGGACGCCGGCCGCGGGGGCCGGGTTCGACGTCCCGGGCGGTGTGGGAGAGGCTGGAGCGCGTGGCAGGGTCTCGGCGGACGATGGTCGTGCTCGTGACGGTGGGCGCGGTGCTCGCCGGGTCCGCGGCCGGAGCGGGGTTCGCCCTCTTCGGCGGTGGTGACGGGGTCCGGACGACGGCGGCCACGCCGAGCGCGACCCCCACGCCGTCCGCCGCGTCGACCCCGACCCTCGTGCCCGGCGCGGACGACCCCGACCCGGTCGTCGCCGCGAAGGCCGTGGGCACCGCCTACCTCGACGCCTGGGAGACCGGCGACTGGTTGACGATGCAGGGCCAGCTCGACAGCAGCGGCGGCAACCTCGAGCGCGCGCTCGGCGGGATGAACGGCCGGCTCGGCGTCACCTCGGTCTCGACGACACCGGGCGAACCGGCCCCGGACGGCGGCTCGCTGCCGTTCTCCGTGACGCTCACGCTCGAGGGCCTCGGAGAGGTCACGTGGTCCACCGAGCTGACGATCTCCCGGAACGAGCAGGCCGCGCGCTCGCAGGTGCACTTCACGGCCGCGTCGGTGTACCCGACGCTCAAGAGCGGCCAGCGGCTCGAGCTCGTCGCGGCGCCGGACAGCCGCGGCGACGTCCTCGACCGGAAGGGCCGCTCGCTCGCGAAGCAGCCGGACCTCGTCGCGAACGTCGTCGGACGCTACGACGCGGGCTCGGGGTCCGCGACGGGCCTGCAGCGGGTGCTCGCCGACGACCTCGGCGGCGAGGAGAAGCGCTCGGTCGGCGTCGTCGACGTGCAGAACAAGACCGTGGTGAAGGTCGTCAAGACCTTCCCCGGCAGCACCCAGGTGCCCGGCGTCCGGACGACGCTCGACGTCACGTACCAGCAGGCTGCGACGAAGGCGCTCGCCGGGACCCGGTCGAGCGCCGCGATCGTCGCGATCGACGTCCGGACCGGCGAGGTGCGCGCGGTCGCGAACCGGCCGTACACCGGGGTGCCGCCGGCGCTGTCGGGCCGGTACGCACCGGGGTCGACGTTCAAGATCGTCACGGCGCTCGCGGCGCTGCGGAACGGGAAGACACCGTCGTCGACGGTCAAGTGCCCGACGACGATCAACTCCTACGGGAAGATCTTCAAGAACCACGAGAAGGCGCCGAACCGCTCGATGAGCCTCACCGAGGCGTTCGCCGACAGCTGCAACACGGCATTCATCGGACTGGCCCGGTCGCTGCCGGAGGGGGCGCTGGCCTCGGCCGCCGAGGACCTCGGCTTCAACGCCGACCAGCGGTTGCCGGTCGCCTCGTTCGGCGGCTCCTACCCGACCCCGAAGGACAACGCCGAGCTCGCGGCGAGCGCGATCGGCCAGGGCCGGGTCGAGGCGAGCCCGCTGCAGATGGCGAGCGTCGCCGCGGCGGTCGCCAGCGGCACCTACCGGCAGCCGCGGCTGCTCGCGGACTGCCCGGACTGCGTGACGACGCCGATCCCGGAGGCCGCCAAGATCCGGCCGATGATGCGGGCCGTCGTCACCTCCGGCACCGGGACCGCCGCGGCCGGGGTGGCCGGCGGCCCGGTCTACGGCAAGACCGGGACCGCCGAGTTCGGCAGCGGGACGGCGCTGCAGAACCACGCCTGGTTCGTCGGCTGGCAGGGCACGACGGCGTTCGCGGTCTTCGTCGACGTCGGGGCGTCCGGCGGGGAGACCGCGGCACCGATCGCGGCCCGGTTCCTGCGCGGGCTGGCGTCCTGACGCTCCGCGGTCAGACGCCCGGGTGGACCAGGTGGCCGGACATCACGACTAGGCCCGGTCCCACACCCGGACCCAGTCGACGGTGAGCCGGGACGGGACCGGGGTCGAGGCGTCCGGGCTGCCCGGCCAGCGGCCGCCGACCGCGACGTTCAGCAGCACGTACGCGTCGTGGTCGAGCGCCCACCGGTCGCCCGCGGGCAGCCGGTCCTTGCGGACCCGGGCGTACTCGTGGCCGTCGAAGGTGAACGCGACGTACTCCGGGTCCCACACGACGCCGTAGACGTGGAAGCCCTCGTCGAGGGCCGACGCGACGGGCCAGTCCCGCCCGAGACCGGGGCGGGCGTGCGGGCCGGGCACGTGCACCCGGCCGCGGACCGTGCGCGGGACGGGGTCGACCGACTCCAGCACGTCGATCTCGCCGCAGTCGGGCCAGCCCTGCGCGCAGACGCCGTTGAGCCAGAAGGCCGGCCACAGGCCCTTCCCGGCGGGCAGCCGGAGCCGGGCCTCGTAGGTGCCGTAGCGACGGGTGAAGGTCTTCTCGGTCGACAGCCGCGCGCTCGTGAAGCCCTCGCCCTCGCGCCGGGCGACGATCTCCAGCGCGCCGGTCCCGGTGAGCCGGGCGTTCGCGGTCGAGTCGGTGTACGTCTCGAGCTCGCCGTTGCCCCAGCCGCCGGCGCCGGTGTCGAAGCCCCAGCGGGTGCGGTCCGGTCCGGCCCCGGCGGGGCCGTCGAACTCGTCGCCCCACACGAGCTGCCAGCCGCCGGACGTGCCGTCGGCACCGGTCGGGCCGACGGGGGCCGTGGCCGGTGCGGCCGGGGTCGTCGCGGACGCCGGGCCGCCGGGCCCGGGAGCGACGGACGTCGAAGCAGGCGCCGGACCGGTGGCCGGACCGGCGCCGGGGGAGCCGCACGCGGAGAGGAGCGCGACGACCGCGACGACCGCGACGGCCCCGAGGGTCGCGGGGGAGACGCCACCGCGGGTGCCCGCCCCGCGCCGTCCGGCCGTCGTCCGCATCCCGCCACCGTAGGTGCCGGACACGGGCCCGGGGTCCGGGGCCTGCCGCCGTCGCCCGGGTGGAGGATGCGCTCATGGACCGGACGAGTGGTGACGGCGGCGCGGCCGAGCGGTGGGAGCGGGCGCTCGCGGCGTGGGGGATCCCCGAGCACATCCTCGCGCAGGCCCCGCAGTCGCCGTGGATCCATCCCGTGGCGCTGTTCGTCGCGACCGGGCAGGAGCCGGACACCCCCTCGCACCGGTCGGCGCGGGAGGCGCGCCCCGCCGGCGGCTCCGTCCTGGACGTCGGCTGCGGGGGCGGCCGGGCGGCGTTCGCGCTCACCCCGCCCGCGGCCCGGGTCGTCGGCGTCGACCACCAGCAGTCGATGCTCGACAGCTTCGCGGCCGCGGCGGCCGAACGCGGGGTCGAGCACGTGGAGGTGCTCGGGGCCTGGCCGGACGTCGCCGCGGCGACCCCGGAGGCCGACGTCGTCGTGAGCCACCACGTCGCCTACAACGTCGCGGCCCTGGGCCCGTTCGCCCTCGCGCTCTCGGCGAAGGCCCGCCGCCGGGTCGTCCTCGAGCTGCCGGTCCGGCACCCGCTCTCCCGGATGGCGCCGCTGTGGCAGCGGTTCTGGGCCCTCGACCGCCCGCTCGGCCCGACCGCCGCGGACGCCGCGGACGTGCTGCGCGAGGTCGGTCTCGCCGTCCGGCTCGAGGAGTGGGACGACCCGGCGCCGCCCCGCGAGGCCGGGGTCGACCCCGCCGAGCAGGTCCGGTACACCCGGGTCCGGCTCTGCCTGCCCGCCGACCGGGACCCGGAGGTCGCCGCCGCGCTCGCCGAGCTCGGGCCGTCGGGCCCGCGCCGGCTCGCGACGATCAGCTGGGACGTCTGACCGTGCGGCGTCGACACGGCGAAACGGGCGAACCGGTAGAAAGCGCGACCTGGGTACCGCGCCGGCCCGCAGGTGCGGCAGGCTGTCGGCCATGACGCTTCCCGCTGCCGGCTGGTACGCCGACCCCGTCGACCAGACGAAGCTGCGCTGGTGGGACGGCGCGCAGTGGACCCAGGCGACCACGCCGGCGCCGGGTGCCGCGGTCGAGCAGCCCGTCGAGCAGCCGGTTCAGCAGCCTGTCCAGCAGTCGGTCGTCGAGCAGCCGGCGGAGCCGGTCGTCGAGCCGGCGCAGTCGGCCGGGCCGTCGTACCAACCCTCCTACCAGTCGTCGTACGAGCCGACGTACGAGCCGTCGTACCAGCCGTCCTACGAGCAGCGGGCGGAGCCGACGGCGACCGTGCCCGCCGAGCAGCCGGTCGAGCAGTCGGTCGAGCAGCCCGTCGAGCAGTCGTCCCAGCCCGCATACCAGTCGTCGTACGCCACGAGCGAGCCCGTCGAGCAGCCGTCCCCCGTGGCGGAGCAGACCTGGCCCGCGGCCCCGGTGAGCGACCCGCAGCCCGAGCCTGCGCCGTCCGCTGACGAGCAGCCGTCGGAGCAGCCGGTCGAGCAGCCGTCGTCCCCCTGGAGCAGCGCGGAGGACCGCGCGCCAGAGCCCGAGCCGCAGCAGCCCGACGTGCCGGCCGCGGCGCCGTGGACCTCGCCGGCCGAGCAGCAGGCCTCGCCGTGGAGCCTGCCCGCCGCCCAGCAGGCGACGCAGCAGCCGGACCAGCCCGCGCAGCAGGGCTACCCGGGGTCCGCGGCCCAGCCCGCCGCGCAGGGGTACCCGGACTACACGCAGCCCGGGTACGCCCAGCCGGGCTACCCGCAGCAGGGGTACGCCCAGCCCGGCTACCCGCAGCAGGGCTTCGCCCAGCCCGGTTACGCCCAGCCCGGCTACGGGCAGGCGGGCCAGCCCCAGCAGGGGTACCAGCAGCCCGGCTACCCGCAGGGCTACCCGCAGCAGGGCTACGCCCAGCCCGGCTACCCGCAGCAGGGGTACCCGCAGCCGTACCCGCAGGGCTACCCGGGCGGGGTCGTCCCCGGCGGCAAGGCGCAGGCGACGCCGGACGGCCAGCCGCTCGCGGGGCTCGGTGCGCGGCTCCTGGCCCGGATCCTCGACGGATTCATCGTCACGCTGCTCGGGGGTCTCGCCGGGTTCCCGCTGTGGGCCCAGGTCGTGCGCCGGTTCGTCGACTACATCGAGAACAGCGGCGCCCTCGAGCCCGGCGGCCCGCTCGAGACCGACCCGTTCGCGATCTACACCGACTCCGGGATCCTCGGCCCGCTCATCGGTGCGTCGCTCGTCATGCTCATCGTGCAGGCGGTCTACACGATCGGGCTCGTCGGCTGGAAGGGCGCGACGCTCGGCAAGCTCATGTGCGGCGTGCGGGTCCGCCCGTGGGACCGGCCGGGGACGCCGTCGTACTGGCAGGCGACGCAGCGGTGGATGACGGGCGAGCTCGCGGCCTTCGTCACCGGCCTCGTGGCGAGCGGGATCTACTCCCTCGTCGACTACCTGTGGCCCACCTGGGACAACCGCAAGCAGGCGCTGCACGACAAGTGGCCGGGCACGGTCGTCGTCAAGAAGTGACGCCGTCCGTCACGACCTGAGGCTGATGCGTCAGGACGAGGCGGCGTCAGGGCGAGGTTCTCGTCAGGACGAGACCGGGGACGGCGTCCCCGGCCGCCCCGGCACGGTGATCTCGACGCGCCGGTTCGTGGCCTTCCCGGCCTCGGTCCGGTTGTCCCCCTTGGGGTTCTTCTCGCCCAGCCCGTTCGACGTCACCCGGATGTCGCGGCCCCGCAGCCCCTTCTCGAGGTAGGCGGCCACCGCGTCGGCCCGGCTCTGCGACAGCTCCATGTTGTGCCGCTCGGTGCCCGTCGAGTCGGTGAACCCGTTGACGACGACCTTGCCCGTCCGCTTCTCGGCGCGGACCTGGGCGATGACGTCGTCGAGCACCTTCTTGGCCCGGCCGTTGAGCCGGGCGCTGTTGACCTCGAACGTGAGGTCCGTGCTCAGCGTGATGAGGTCGCCGACCCGGGTGTAGCCGCGACCGGACGTCTTCGTCGGCGCGGGCTTCGACGGCGTGGAGGACGGCGTCCCGGCGGCGGTCGCCACGGGGGAGACCTGCACCGTCGGCGCCGAGGGGGCCGACAGCGCGCCCCGGGCCACCCACGCGACGATGAGCGCC
The DNA here is from genome assembly GCA_016213575.1 of Actinomycetota bacterium. GTDB lineage: Bacteria > Actinomycetota > Actinomycetes > Actinomycetales > Kineosporiaceae > R-H-3. The sequence continues at coordinate 10,927 of JACRAB010000435.1, read as the reverse complement.
GCGGCCGCGGCCATCGCCCCGGCGGACGTCACGACGAGCAGCCGTCGCACGCGGCGCGGCATCGGCACCTTGAGCGCCGCGGCCTTGGCGGCCGCCGGGTTCAGCTCGTCGGCCCGGACCGGTGCCGCGGGTGTCACCGGCGCGACGGCCCTGGCCTCGCGGCCGGTGCCGAGGATGACGCGGGGGTCGCCGGCGGGCACCATCGCCCGCAGCGCGTCGACGATCGGCTGCCCGGCCGAGCGGCTCAGGTCGACCGAGTCGTCGACGAGCGCCTGCAGCGACGCGCGGTCGGCCCAGATCCCGATGCTCGTGACGAGCAGGCCGTCGTGCTCGAGGACGAGCCGGGCGGGGAGCTGGTGCGGTCGCCCCGAGGGCGGGACGTCGCCCCACGGACCGAGCCGGATCCCGGTGAGGACGACCTCGTCGGTGACCTGGCCGGGCGCGATGTACCGGCTGCGCGAGGTGTAGCGCAGGTCGGGAAAGGCGACGAGCACCGCGTGCACCGCGGCGACGACGTGGGCGCGGCCGGTGAGGGTCGCCCGCAGCGACGGGACGGTGAGGACGGCGCCCTCGGCGAGGCGGTCGTGGATCAGCCCGAGGTCGGCGCGTGCGATCCCGTCGAGGAAGACCTCGACCGGCCGCGCGCCGACGTCCGACACCTCTGGCTCGCCTCCCGTGACCTGTGCATCCTGCCCCCGGCCAGTGTGGCGTATCAGCCGAACGGCCGGTGCCGACTGCTCCCGACTGCTGCCCGGCGGAGCCGGTCGAGCACGGCGTCGGCGAGCGCCCCGCCCTCGGGCGGGACGGCGACGACCCGGTCCAGCCCCTGCTCGTCCGCCGCGCGCAGGGCGGCGTAGAGGACCTGCGCGTAGGCCGCGGTGTCCGGCGGGGCCGCGAGCCGGACGACGCCCGGCGGGGTCGGGACGGCGGCGGGGGCGAGCAGGCCGGACCGGCCGGCCGGGGCGGCGGTGCGGGCGGCCGCGAGGGCCTCGGCGAGGTCGGACGGCGTCCGGGCGACGACGACGAGGGCGAGCGGTGCGTAGTGCGCGGCGAGCATGCCGGGCGCGCGGACGTCGCCGTCCGGGGCGCCGTCAGAGGCGCCGTCCTGGCTGCCCTCCGGGGTGCCGCCGGCCGCACCGACGAGCGGGACGCCGCCCGCCTCGAGGACGGCTGCGGCCGTGACGGCGCCACTGCGCAGGAGGCGTGGGGCGGGCCCGGTGCAGTCGAGGATCGTCGACTCGACACCGACGGCGCTCGGGCCGCCGTCGAGGACGACGTCCCGCGCGGGGTCGAGCCGGTCGCCGAGCTCGTCGAGCACGTGCTGCGCCGTCGTCGGGCTGACCCGGCCGAACCGGTTCGCGGACGGCGCCGCGACCCCGCCGCCGAACGCGGCGAGCACGGCGTGCGCGACGGGGTGGGCGGGGCAGCGCAGCCCGACGGTCGGCTGGCCGCCGGTGACGTGGTCCCCGACGAGCCGGCTGCGCGGGACGACGAGCGTGAGCGGTCCGGGCCACAGCGCGCCGGCGAGCCTGCGCGCGTAGGCCGGGACGTCGTCCGCCCAGCGGTCGAGGTCGTCGGCGGAGGCGACGTGGACGATGAGCGGGTGGTCGGCGGGCCGGCCCTTGACGGCGAAGACCCGGCCCACCGCCACGACGTCCTGCGCGTCGGCCGCGAGCCCGTAGACCGTCTCCGTCGGCAGCCCGACGAGCCCGCCCGCGCGCAGCACCGCGACGGCACGGCCGACGTCCTGCGTCACGAGCGCCGCGCGCAGGCTGTCGGCCGCCGGGGGCGCAGGGCGGGAACCGGGGCTCATCGCCGTCGATTGTCCCGCACCCGCGCGGCCGCAGGCGCCCGAGGGGCGCCGCCTCAGGCGGCGAGCGGGAGCGCCTCCGTCGTCGTCTGCTGCTGCTGGGCCTGCCGGGTCTGCTGGGGCACCGGGTGCGGAACGGGCCGGACGACGGGCTCCGGCGCGCGCACCGTGGCCCGCACGCAGACGACGAGCGACATCGCGCCCGCGACGACCGAGCTGGCCCAGACCGGCACCTGGCCGGTCCCCACGCCGTACACGGCCCACAGCGTGCACGCGGTCGTGCTCAGCCCGAAGCTCAGCGGGGAGATCGCCGCGAGCGAGGGCGCCGTGAACACCTCGCGCACCTGCGGCGCGCGGGCGACGAGCGAGACGACGGTGGCGGCGCTGCCGACGGCGACGGCACCGCCCACGGTCCAGGCGGTCGTGACGAGGCCGCACCAGGCGGCGACCGCGGCGAGCACGTGGGCGGGACGGGTCGTCGTCCGCCGCACGACGAGGACGGCGATCGTCGCCGCCCCGGCGAGACCGGGCACGTTCGCGACGATCTGCGGCGGGTCGGCCTCGAGGAGGCCGTAGGCGAGCCAGGTGCCGGTGCCGAGGGCGCCGAGGACGACGGACGGCAGCGACATGCCGTCCGCGCCGGGCGTCCGCAGCAACCGCCACACCTGGGGGAGTGCGGTCGCGACACCGAGGACGGCGGCGACGAACCCTGTCGTCGCCAGCCAGGCGGAAGGCATGGGAGATCTCTCCGATTCGGGGGTGGTGCTCGGGTGGTCCGGGCGCGCGCGACCGGCCCGTGGGTCGCACGGGGCGATCGGCCACCGGACCTGTCGGCACCGCCGCCGTGGCGACCGAGCAGGCGTTCGGGTGAGACCCGCTCCGAGGGCCCGTGCACGCGGTGAGTCCGCTCACACCGGCCGGATCGGGGAACCGATCGGGGTGCTGACGCGCTCGCACCCATGGAGCATCCTTTTGTCCACGCACCCGACAGTTCGGACACGACACCACACTCATGGGCGACACCACGACGACGACCCGGACCCAGCCCCTCGGCCCTGACGGGTCGGACATCGACGACAGCGAGCCGCGCACCTTCCTGGGGCTGTCCCTGTCCCAGATCGCCGGCAGCGCCCTGGCCGCGGTGACGACTGCGGTCGCCGCCTCGTTCCTCGGTGTCGCCGGCACGCTCATCGGCGCCGCGTGCGGCTCGGTCGTCTCGACGGTCGCCGGGGCGGCGTACGCGACCTCCCTGAAGACCGCCGCGACCCGGGTGCGGACGACGCGGACCGTGCTCGTCCGGCCCGGCCCCGACGCGGTCCGCGGCGCCTCGCAGACGGACCCGGCGCGGGTGCCGAGCGGTTTCGGCGCCGAACCGGTCGAGGTCGCCGAGACGCCGGGCCCGGGCGGGCTCTCCGCGGCGACGACCTATAGGTCCCGTCCGCGCGTCACCTGGAAGCCGGTGGCGGCGGTCGCCGCGGTGGGTTTCGTCCTCGGGATCGGCCTGCTCAGCGTCACTGAAGGGCTGCTCGGGCACCCGGTGTCGGGCAGCGAGGCGTCCGGGACGACGATCGGCACGGTCGTCGGAGGCGGCTCCGACGCCGCGCCGACGCCGTCGACCACCCCGTCACCCTCACCGTCCGCGACGGACCAGACCGCCTCGCCGTCCGACGGCGCCGCGGCCACTCCGTCGGACGCTGCGACGACGGTGCCCACCGACCCCGGCGCGACCACGTCCTCGACGGACGCTGCCACCGCGACGCCGACCGGTGGCAGCACCTCCACGACGACGGACCCGGCGGCGCCCACCGACACGGCGACCGCCCCGGCGGCGGACCAGACCGCGCCGGTCGTTCCCTGACCGACGGCCGAGCCCCGGGCGTCCCGGAGTGCGGTCAGAACGGCGGCGCGTCCTCCGCCTGGACTGTCGAGGCGTGCGGCAGTGAGGCCGGCGGCGCTGACGGGGCCGGCACTGACAGGTCCGCTGTTGACGGGGCCGGCGGTCGGGTCAGCGGGGCGTGCGGGAGTGCGACGTAGGCGCGTCCGGTGCGGGTGGTCCAGGTGGTCGTGCCGGGTGGGTTGCCGGGGTCGTTCCGTTCTTCCGGCTTCAGGAGTCCGGCGGTCTTGAGTCGGTGGCATGCGCGGCAGAGCGGGCGCGTGTTGCACTCGCACGTGGCTCCGCCCTGGGCGTAGGGCGTCTGGTGGTCGACGTCGCAGCGCCAGGCTGCTTTCCCGCAGTGGGGCCCGGTGCACGTCGGGTGAGCGTGCTCGATGAGCAGTTTCAGCCGTTCGCTGGCGACGTATCCGGGGCTGAACGTGTTCTTCCCGACCCCGAGGACCGTGCCGTGCTCGCCGTCGACGACGACGCAGCGGAAGACGCCGTTCCTGACCAGATCGCGGATCGCGTCGGCCGGGATCGGCCCGTAGCCCTGCAGGGTGCCGGGATCGTCGACCAGGCCCATGAGGGTCTCCGCGGAGACGGTGACGTTGACGGTGACCTGGACGTCGGGCCACGTCGTGGTGAACCACTCCGGCACGGCCCCCTCGTCATGGTCCTGGCGGGACGGACCGCGGCCGCCGGGTGCCGCTGCGGGCACCGGCCCGGGCGCGGTCGCCCCGGTGTCGTCGGTCGGGACGCAGCCGGCCGGGACCGGGAGGACGTCGGCGGGGACGGGGAGGTAGCCGCTGGTGCAGCCGGTGACGAACAGGTCGTGGCGGAGCTGGTCCAGGGTGCGGGGGGCGCCGTGCTGGCGGAGGTAGCGGGCGGCTGAGTCGAGGCCGTTGTAGGCCGCGGTGACCGCCTCGCCGGGCCCGACGGCGGTGAACAGGGCGGCGCCGTCGTCGGTGGTCTGGATGCTCACCCGGCGGCCCCTGCGGTTGCGCTCACGGCGTTTGGCCTCGGCGTCGGCGTCGACCGCCAGGACGGCATTCGTCAGCGCGGTCTCGAACCGGCGGGTGCCGCCGTCCAGAACTCCACGGGTCTCGTAGACGAGTGCTTCCACAGCCTGGGCGGCCTCGACCGTCAGGGCGCGCGTGCGGGACAGGATCAGGCGGAGCCGGGGCCGGTCCAGCCGGCCCTGCTGCAGGGTCCGGACGGTGAGCGGCAGCTTCGCGTCGGTGATCAGGGTGGTGGCGGCCTCGACGAGGTAGTGGGCCGCGCTGCGGGTGATCCCCGCGGAGCACGCCAGCTGGACGGCGACCTCGTCGGCGACCAGGGCGTCCTCGTCGTCCATCAGCCGCCGCCCCGACCGGGTCCTGCGGGGCAAGGAGGGCGTGTTCCCGGTTCCGGCGGCGACGAGCTTCTCGGTGTGGACGATCTGCAGCCAGAGCAGGTGGTTCTGCAGCCGGTGCAGGGCGGCGGCCGCGGAGAGCGACGCGTCCTGCAGCACGTCGACGAACCCCTCGACCCCGGCCTGCTGCGCCGTCCGTGCCGGTGCCCCGTCGAGCACCTCCAGCGCCGCTGCGAGCGACCCGAGCCCAGGCGCACCGTCCAGCACGCCCCGCCGCTCGACCGCGTCCCGCCGGTCGTCGGCTGCGACCTGTGCGTACAGCGACGCCAGCTCTGCGTCCCACTCCCGCTGCGCCGCATCGGGTTCGGCCCACCACTCGTCGACGAGCCGCTCGGCGTGAGCGTCGGCGAGCGCCCGCTGCAGCTCCGCGCCGTCGCTCGGACAGTCCGCGAGATCGGTTGCACTCACAGAGATCTCACCACCGAGCGGATCCACGGGGAGGTGGTCGTCGTCGACGTCGGCCACCTCCCTGATCTGTGTCGAGAGCCGCCGCGTCATGATCTGATTCTATCCCAAACTGGATCGCAAGTCGAACACCAGTTCGAATAAAACTCGTTGCAGTGCAGGCACTTCGCTCCGCGACGGCTGACTACGGCCGGTCCGCCGGGCCGTCGCCGGCGACGACCAGGCGCCCCTCGACGACCGCGAGCGCTCGCACCGTCAGCGCCCGCTCGGCCGGCCCGAGCAGCACCTCGCCGGTCCGCAGGTCGAACTCGCTGCCATGACAGTTGCACGCCAGCACATGCCCGTCGAAGACCTCCCCGTCGGCGCCGAACGGGCACGCCGCGTGCGTGCACTCGTCGTCGACGACGACCCAGCCGCCCTCGTGCCGGACGACCGTCACGGGCAGCCCGTCGAGCTCCGCGGGGACCACTGTGCCGACCGGCGCCGACGCGTCGACGTCCGCGACCGCCGTCCGGCCGCCACCGGCTCCGCCGACGGCGCTCACGCGTCCCACGCCAGCGGCAGGGTGGTCGCCCCACGGGTCGCCCAGCCGTGCACGACGGGCTCGGCGTCCGGGTCGAGGCGCAGGTTCGGCAGCCGGGCGAACATCTCCTCGAGCACGACCTGGCCGAGCACCTTGGCCACCGAGTGGCCGATGCAGAAGTGCGTGCCGTACCCGAACGCGACGTGCGCCTGCGCCGGGCGGTCGAGGTCGAACTCGTCGGGGCGGTCGGGCCACCGCCCGGGGTCCCGGTTCGCCGAGCCGATCATCAGACCGACCTCGGTGCCGGCCGGGAACCGCAGACCGCCGAGCACGGCGTCGGACACGGTGACCTTCTCGGTGATCCCGAAGGGCGACAGCCAGCGCAGCCCTTCCTCGATGCAGCGCGCGACCCAGGTCGCCGGCTCGGCGCGCAGCCGGTCGGCCTGACCGCCCGCCCCCGGTGCGGCGTCCGGCCGCCCGAGGACGCCGAGCAGGGCGTTCGCGGCGCCGTGCGCGGGCTCCTGGAACCCGCCGACGACGAGCACGCCGATGCTGCCGATGAGGTCCTCGACCGGTCGGACCTGCCCCTCCGGCAGGCCGTCGTGGAGCATGTGCGACAGCGCGCTGTCGTCCGGGTCGGCGGCGAGCGCGCCGAGCCGGCCGTCGAGGTAGGCGAGCAGGTCCGTCTTCGCCCGCCGTCCGCGCTCGGCGACGTCGGAGCTGCGGCCGAAGTCGACGAGGTAGGCGGCGTAGTCGTGGAACCAGCGGCCCAGGGTCGCGTCGTCGACGTCCGTGAACCCGAGGACGTCGCCCACGGCGCGCTGGCTGATCGGCTCCAGGAGGGCGGACGTCGCCTCGCAGCGCCCGAGCGGCGCCACGGCCTCGACGTAGCGCGCCGCCGTCGCCCGCAGCAGCGTCTCCCGGTAGCCGGCGACCGCGCGCGGCCGGAACGGCGGGTTGATCGCGTTGCGCAGGTCCCGGTGCGCGGACCCGTTGAGGCTGATGACGTTCGGCTCGCCGTAGACGTCGTTGAAGATGCCCTTCGCCGGCTCGAAGACGGTGTCGTCCACCCCGGCCTGCTCGCACAGCGCGTACGTCGTGACGAGCACCCGGCCCGACGCCGGCACGTACGCCACGGGCGCGTTCTCGCGCAGCCAGGCGTACGTCGGGTACGGGTCGGCCTCGAGCGCCTCGAGCGAGAGGTCGACGACGACGTCCGTCGCGAGGTCGCTGCCGGGCGTGCGGTCGACGTGCAGGGCCAGGGGAGCGGTCACGCGGCGATGCTGCCACGGCGCACGGCGCGTGCCCAGGGCCGTGCGGGCGGATCGGACGTGCGGGCGGATCGGACGTGCGGGCGGGGCGCCCGTGCGGGCGGGTCAGCGCTCCCGGCGCCGCCGCCGCGCCGCGCCGCCGCCGCGGCCGGAGCTGCCGAAGATCATGGAGACCCCGACCATGAAGCCGAAGTCGTACCAGCCGCCGTTGTTGCGCACCTCGTAGACACCCACGCCGTCCTTGAACAGCGAGACGAGGAACGTCACCGGGCTGATGAACCCGTGCCACAGCCCGAGCCAGAAGCCCGCGGCGTCCGGCCCGGCGACCGACGCCGTGTTCGGCCCCGCCGCGCAGGCGGTGAGCGCGAGCGCGCCGACGATCAGTGCGAGGGCGATCCCGATACGCCTCATGGTCATCCCGCTTCCCGTGGCCGAGGTGGGGCGCCGGCGTGGCGCCCCGCGCCGGCCACCCCACCAGCCAACGCCACGCCGGGCCGTCCGGCGCGGTGCGGACGTCCCGCGGTCACGACGCGGCGACGAGCACCCGGGTGCCCGCGCCGTCCGACAGGGCTGTGGCGAGCAGCAGGTCGGCGACGTCCTCCCGGGCGACCTTCGGGTTGCCGCGCAGCGCGCGGCCGGTCGCGTCGGCGGACCGACCGGTGCCGGGTGCGTCGGTCAGCGTCACGGCGCGGACGACGGTGACGGGCAGGTGCCCGGCGAGGGCGAGCCGTTCGGCGCGGTCGAGGTTCTCGTACGAGTGCCGCAGGGCGCTGAGCCGGACGACGAGACGGAAGACCGCCGGCAGCGCCGGCCGGCTGTCGCCCGCGCCGAAGGCGCTGAGCAGGACGAGCCGGGGCGCACCGGCGGCGGCCGCCAGCACGGCCGACACCGCGGTCGGGACGACGTCGGCGGGCCCGTCGAGGCCCTTGAACGGGTTGCCCGCGCGGTAGCGGACGCCGACCGCGCTGACGACGGCCGTGCTGCCGTCGAGCGCCGCCCGCATCGCCGAGCCGTCGTCCAGGGTGCCGCGGACGACGGTGAGGCCGGGGGCGGCGACGAGGTCCGCGGGCAGCCGGGCCGGGTCCCGGACGAGGGCGACCACGCGGACGCCGCGGGCCAGGGCGCGCCGGGCGACGAGCGAGCCGACCTTGCCGGTCGCGCCGAGGACGGTGATCTGCTGGGTGGTGCCGGACATCGCTGCTCCAGGTGGGTGCGGGCCGCCGCTGGTCGGCGGGCTTGCAGCCAGGGCACACCTTCGAGTTGACTCGAAGTCAAGCCGTACCGGAGGAGATCCCGTGACCGAGCCCGACGCCGTCCCCGACCTGCCCTGGACCGTCGCGGCGTTCGCCGCCCGCACCGGGGTGCCCCCGACGACGCTGCGGTACTGGGACGACGAGGGGCTGCTGCCCGCGCACCGGCTCGACAACGGCCACCGCCGCTACGGCCCGGACGACCTGCCCCGGCTCGAGATGGTGCGGATGTGCCAGGGCCTCGGCTGCACGATGGACGAGGTGCGGCTCGTCCTCGACGCGCCCGACCCGGCCGCCCGGGCCCGGTTCGCCGCGGAGAAGCTGCCCGAGGTGCTCGGGCGGATCGAGCTGCTCCGGGTCGCGGCCGACGTCCTGCGGCACGTCGCGGTGTGCGAGCACACCGACGCGACGTCGTGCGGCGCGTGGATGCGCTCGGTGCTCGAACCGCCGGGGGAGCGGCCGGACCTCAGGGCAGGGTGAGGATCTCGGCGCCGGTCTCGGTGACGAGGACCGTGTGCTCGAACTGCGCGGACCGCTTGCGGTCCTTGGTGACGACGGTCCAGCCGTCGGCCCACATGTCCCACTCGAAGGTGCCGAGCGTCAGCATCGGCTCGACGGTGAACGTCATGCCGGGCTCGATGACCGTCGCGTGGTCCGGGGCCGCGTCGTAGTGCGGGACCACGAGGCCCGAGTGGAACGCCGTCCCGATGCCGTGGCCGGTGAAGTCGCGCACGACGCCGTACCCGAAGCGCTTCGCGTACGCCTCGATGACGCGGCCGATGACGTTCACCTGCCGCCCCGGGGCGATCGCCTTGATGCCACGCATCATCGCCTCGTGCGTCCGCTCGACGAGCAGCCGGGACTCCTCGTCGACGTCGCCGACGAGGTACGTCGCGTCGGTGTCGCCGTGCACGCCGAGGCCGTCGACGGTGAGGAAGGCGGTGATGTCGATGTTTACGATGTCGCCGTCCCGCAGGACGGTCGAGTCCGGGATCCCGTGGCAGATGACCTCGTTGACGCTGGTGCACAACGACTTCGGGAAGCTGCGGTAGCCGAGCGTCGACGGGTAGGCGTGGTGGTCGAGGAGGTACTCGTGGCCGATCCGGTCGAGCTCGTCGGTCGTCACCCCGGGGGTGATCGCCTTCGCGACCTCGGCCATCGCGCGGGCCGCGAGCCGGCCCGCCTCGCGCATCGCCGCGATCGTCGCGGCGTCCTTGACCTCCGGGCCGGTGTAGCGCGCGGGGGAGGGCCTGTCCACGTACTCGGGCCGGGGGATGGACGCCGGGACGGGGCGCCTGGGGCTGATCTGCCCGGGCTCGAGGGTGCCGATGGGCGCGACGGTGCCGCCGGTGGTCGTGGACATGGCGTCGAGTCTACGGTCGGCGCGCACGTCCCTCGCGTCGGCGGCTCGCCTTGACGGGGCTGGGCGACGGGGCGACCCTGTGGCCCGTGGCCCACCCGCCGCCCTCCGAGCCCGACCCGCCCGTGCCGTCCCCGGGCCGGAGCCCGCTGCCCCGGGCCGACCGGGTCACCGCGGCCGACCGGCTGCTGAGCGGGCTGCGCCGGGCGGGCGCGCGGGCACGCTGCCGGGTGGGGCTCCACGACTGGGCCTACCGGCGGAACCCGGACGTCGGCGGAGCCTCGGCCGTGTTCCATCAGTGCCGGCGCTGCGGGCGTGAGTACTCGCCGCCCGACCCGCGGCAGACCTGGTTCTAGGCGGGTTCTAGGCGGGACCGGTCGGGCCGGGCGCGGGACTCACGGCAGCCGGAGCAGCCACAGGTCCGCGCTCAGGGCGTCCCTCGTCCAGGCGCCGTCGCCCTCGGACCGGACGCCGCCGAAGAGCGCGAGGACGCCGCCCGGGGTCACGGCGTCCCCGGTCTGGACGACGAAGCCTCCCGGGCGGGCCGGCAGCCGGGTCCAGCGGCCGTCCCGGACGTCGAGGACGCCGCCCTGGACGACGACGCGGCCGGCGCCGGCCGTCGAGGGCTGCTGGTCCGGTGCCGGCTCGAAGGGCGGGACGTCGGACCACGTCAGCGTGGCCGGGTCGAGGATCCCGCCGGTGGCGCGGCGGTCGCCGTCCACCTCGACGACCTCGCTCGAGGGGTTGACGACCAGGCCGGAGGCGACGAACCAGGCGGGGGAGGACTCGACCGTCCCCGGGTCGGGCAGACGGTTCCAGGTGCCCGTGACGGCAGACCAGCGGGCGAGCCGCCACGGCCGGAACGGGGACGAGCCGTCCTGCGGCACGGCCACGAGCACCGCGTCACCGCCGTCGAGCGGCAGGACCTGGCGGCCGACCGTGCCCGGCAGCGGGTCCTCGGGCACCGCCGACCATCGACCGCTCACGGGGTCGAAGAGCAGGTCCGGTGCCGCGCCCGCGA
>JACRAB010000429.1 GCA_016213575.1 Actinomycetota bacterium | reverse complement strand
TCTTGCTGACGACGGCGACGGCGCCGGCGTCCAGCGCGGCCCGCTGCTCGGGCGTCGTCATGGCCGTGGCATGGACGACGACCCGCACGGCCGGCCGGTCGGCGGCGAGCCGGCGGCACAGGTCGACCCCGAGACCGTCGGGCAGCCGGTCGTCGAGCACCGCGACGTCGGGGTCGCTGCCGAGAACGGCGTCGTACCCGCGGGCGACCCCGGACACCGCGGCGAGGACGTCGATCCCGGCCGCACGCATCGCCGCGACGAGCTCGTCGCGGACGAGCGCGTCGTCCTCGACGAGCACGACGCTGCGGGCGGGCACCGCCGCCGGCCGGTCGCCCCGTGAGGTCTGCATCCGGGCCACGATCCTCGCCCCGGCGGCCCGTGGGGCGGGACCATCATCCGGGACCGCCCGCCGCGGTGCCCTCCTCGGCGTCGGCCGCGGCGCCGTCCACGGGGGCCGTCCAGTGCAGCGTCGCGCCCCCGGAGACGTTGCGGCACAGGGAGAACGCGCCGCCGAGCGCGGCGGCCCGGTCCGCCATGTTCGTCAGGCCGTGCCCGCCGGACGTCGTCGCGGCCCGACGGCGCTGCGGCGGGCCGTTCCCGTCGTCGGCGACCGTGAGGTCGACCCGGTCGGCCCCGCACGTCACGCTGACCTCGACGCTGCGGGCGCAGGCGTGCCGTGCGACGTTCGCCAGCGCCTCGCGCAGGACGCCGAGGAGGTGCTCGGGAACGGTCGAGCCGACGGGCAGCGCGACCGTGACGTCGACCGTGACCCCGGGAGTGAAGCCGAGGTGCGCCGCCGCCTCCTCCACGACCTGGGCGACCCGGGCGGGCAGGCTCCAGACGACCGCGGGGTCCTCGTCGAGGCCGTAGATGAGGGTGCGCAGGTCGCGGACGGCGGCGTCGAGGTCGTCGAGGTGCGCGGCCAGCCGGCGGTGCCCGTCGGGGTCGGTGATGTACCGGCCCAGCCCGTGCACGGCCATCCCGCTGCCGACGAGCCGGCCGATGACGTGGTCGTGCATGTCGCGGGCGATCCGGTGGTGCTCGGCGACGAGCCGGACCCGTTCGCGGTCGTCGCGGGCGCGGGCGCGGCCGAGCGCGAGAGCGACCTGCTCGCTGAAGCGGTCGATGGTCTCCTGCTCGTGCGCGTCGAACGGGGCGCGGTCCGGGTGCCGGCGCACGACGACGAGGTCCCCGCCGTCGGCGTCCCGGGCCAGGTGCACGTCGTCGGCGTCGACGAGGAGCCGGCCCTCGGCGAGCACCATGCGGAGCACCTCGTCCGAGTCCGCCTCCGACAGCAGCGCCGTCGTGATCCGGGTGCTCGCCTGCTCCCGGCGCCGGGCGCGGCTCGTCTCGTCGTGGAGCCGGGCGTGGTCCACCGCGACGGCGGCGTTCGCGGCGAGCGCCACGAGAAGGTCCTCGTCCTCGGCGGTGAACGGCCCGCCGCCGCGCTTGTCGGTGAGGTAGATGTTGCCGTAGACCTCGTCGCGGACCCGGATCGGGACCCCGATGAACGAGCGCATCGGCGGGTGGTCCGGCGGGAACCCCCGCGAGGCGGCGTGCCGGCCGAGGTCGTGCAGGCGCAGCGGGCGCGGGTCGTCGATGAGCAGCCCGAGGATGCCGTGGCCGACGGGGAGGTCGCCGAGCCGGGCGGCGGTGTCCGCGTCGAGCCCTACGTGGAGGAACTGCGCCAGCCGGCCGTCGTCCCCGAGGACGCCGAGCGCGGCGTACGTCGAGTCGAGCAGGTCCCGCGCGGACTCGACGATCTGGGAGAGCACCTCGCGCAGGGTGAGGTTCGCGGTGACGGCGAGGTTGGCGGCGACGAGGCCGCGGAGCCTGCGTCCGGCGTCCGGTCCGTCGTCCGACATGACCACCCCACCGAACGAGCGCCGGCGCCGTGGACCGGCCCGGTCGTGGCCGGGTCCGGGGCCAGAGCGCCCACGGTACGCCACCGGGCCGGGCGCCCGCCGCGTCGCCGTCGCCGCTCGACGACCGCGACCGGCTCGGCGCGGACTCAGCGGCGGACGGTCCTCGGTCTCGCGCGCCGCAGCCCGGTGAGCGATGGCCCGCCGCGGGTCACGGCAGGTACTGCTCGGCCAGGCCGATGACCTTGCCGCCCCGGACGGTCACCTGGAACAGCCGGCTGCTCACGTCGTCGTAGGCGGCGAGCTGGGTGAGGGACTTGCGCACGTCCTGGGTCGAGCTGCCGGTCTCCTCGGCCGCCAGGGTGTTCACCGTGATCCTCGCGCCCGCGAGGACCGTGAGCGTGCGCAGCTTGGGGTTCGCGTTGCGGATCCAGTAGTCGTTGGGCGGCGGCGACTCGCCACCGTCCTCCTTCGCGGCCTTCGCGGCGGCGTCCCCGGTGAGGAACTGGACGACGTCCACGGTCACCAGGCGCGCGCCGGCGTCGACCTCGGTGACGATCACCGCGTGCCGGCCGTCGGCGAGCGCCGCCTCGGCGGCGGCGTTCTTCGTCGACGTCGCGCTGTTCGACACCGCACCGGTCGGGCTCGTCGACGGGGTCGGGGTCGGGTCCGGGGTGTCGGCGGCCGTGGTCGCCGCAGGCGCGGACGACGCCGGTGCCGTCGAGGACGTCGGCGCCCCTCCCGAGGAGGCGCCGCTGCACGCCACCAGCCCGACGCAGGCGGCGACCGCCAGCGTGACCCTCGTCCGTCGTCGTGCACCGCGCATGATGTCCCCGGCTCCCGGTAGCAGCCCGGCCGGCCGGCGGGCCCGCCGGCCCACACCCGAGGCAACGTGCGCCGGACCGTCCCCGGACCGACGTCTCGGACGCGCCCGGCGACGTCTCAGGCGCACTCGGCGGCGTCACCGAGCCAGGGGTCGAGGTCGTCGCCGTGCCGGCGCCACCAGTGGGTGCCGCGGGCTGCCTCGTCGTCGGTCAGCTCGAGGCCGCGGAACGCCTGCGTGAGGCGGGTGCGGTCGGCCGGGTCGGTGCCCGTGATGACGATGCGGGTGCCCGCCCGGCGCCGCCACGGGCCGACCGACCCGATGCTCAGCTGGCCTCCGGCACCGTCCCAGGCGCACGCCGTCCCGGGCCGCGACGGGAGCCACAGGTGGCCGCGGGCCCGGATCCGGCCGCGGCCGAGGTCCTCGCCCCGGTCGAGCACGCGGCCGGGGGGCAGCGGGCGCGCGGGCCGCAGGTCGAGGGTCCAGACCCCGTCGCCGTCGCCCGCCGGCGCCGGGCGCACGGCCTGGACGTCGCCCCGCGGGTCGTGGCCGGGGCGCAGCAGCGCCGCGAGCCGCCCGGGCGCGAGATCGTGGACGTCGCGGACCTCGATCGGGAACCGCGGCGTCGCCAGGTGCGCGAGCAGCCGGGACGCCGTCGGGCCGGGCGGGCGCGACGTCGCGACGACGTCGCTCAGCTCGACCTGGTGCGCCAGCGCCTCCCCGAGCGCCCGCTCGTCCCCGGCGAAGAGGCCGAGACCGCGCTCGTCGAGGGTGTCGGCACCGAGCAGGTCCTCGACGAGCGACTCCGCGTCGACGACGGTGACGACCCCGCCGGCCCGCAGCCGGCCGCCCTCGTGCTGCAGGGCCCGGACGACGGGCAGCGGCTCGGCGGCGACCGGCAGGGCGAGCACGAGCAGCGGCGGCAGGTCCTCGGCGAGACGGCGCAGGGTCGGCAGGACGTCCTCGCGCAGCGCGCAGGACAGACAGCCGTGCCCGAGGTCGACGTCCACCTGCTCGACGACCCCGGACCGGGCGTGCACGGTGCGCCGCAGCCGGGTACCGCCGTCCGCATCGTGATCGGTGCCGTCACCGCCGCCCGGTCCGGCGTCGTGCTGGACGTCGTGCTGGACGACGTACGCACCGGGGACGTCGCAGAGCAGCCCGGCGACGGCGCTCGCACGGAGCACGCCATCGACGGAGGCGACTGTGACGACGGGGACCACGCGGCTCGGCAGAAGCATTGACCCATCATGCATAATGAGAATCATTCTCGTCTAGTCGGGTCATGGACGGCCCGGTCAAGGAGGCCCACGATGGCGCGCAGCACTGAGAGCCGGCCGATCGTCAAGCTCCGCTCCACCGCCGGCACGGGGTTCACCTACGTCACACGGAAGAACCGCCGCAACGACCCGGACCGCCTGGTGCTCAGGAAGTTCGACCCTGTCGTCCGGCGGCACGTCGACGTCCGCGAGGAGCGCTGACGCCGGGTCCGGGGGTCACAGCGCCGGGGCGCCCGCCGTCCCGGCCGGGTCGGGGCCGCCGGTCGTGGAGGTCGCAGGGGCCTGCGCGACCGGCGGCCGCGTCGTCGCCGCGACGGCGGCCGCGACCGCCGTCGTCACCGGCACGGCGAGGACGAGCCCGATCGCCCCGACGCAGGTCCGGGCGACCTCCTCGGCGACCTCGACGCTGCGGAGCAGGTCGGCGAACGGCACACCGGACACCGTGACGAGGAGCAGGGTCGGCAGCGCGGCACCGGCGTACGCGACCGCGATCGTGTAGACGGTCGAGTTGAGGTGGTCGCGGCCCACCCGCATGCCGCTGGCGAACAGGGCCCGGCGGCCCAGCGCCGGTGCGCTCGCCCGGACCTCCCAGACCGCCGACGCCTGGGTCACCGTGACGTCGTTGAGCACCCCGAGGCCGGCGACGACGATGCCGCACAGCACGATGCCCGACAGGTCCGGGGCCCCGGTGAGCCCGCTCACCGACAGGCTCTCCTCGGAGCTGAGCCCGGTGAGGCGCAGGCTGCGGGTCGCCCACCCGGCGAGCACCGTCGACACGACGAGACCGACGACCGTGCCGAGCAGGGCGACCGAGGTCTTCGCCGAGAAGCCGTGGGCGGCGTAGAGGACGACGGTCATGATGACGACGGCGGCGCTCAGCGCGACCGCCGCCGGGTTCCCGCCGAGCAGCAGCGACGGCAGCACGAACTCCAGCACCGTCAGGTAGGCGAGGGCGAGCCCCGCGAGGGCCGCGAGGCCGCGGAACCGGCCGACCGCGACGACGAGCAGGGCGAAGACGGCGGCGAGCGCGGCGAGCGGGGCCGACCGGTCGACGTCCACCCAGACCCAGCCGTCGTCGAACGCGCCGACCCGGACGGCGGCCCCGGGCTCGATCCCGGCCCGGTAGACCTCGAGCGGGACGACGACGGTCACCTCCCGGCCGGCGTCGCGGCCCGACGTGACACGGACGAGCGCGTCGACGCACGACCCGTCGGCCGCGCCGGGGGTCACCGGGGCGGCGCCGAGGTCCGCGGCGCTGCACGCCCGGGCCGAGACCGAGAGCACCTGCGCGCCGGCGACGGCGTCCCCGCGGACCCCGCCCGCGGCCCCGTCGGTCACCGGGCCGACCGGCCAGAGCAGGAGCATGACGACCATGCTGAGACAGACGGCCGGGACGAGCACGGCCGCGAGGGCGAGCCGGGCGCCGTCCGACACCCGGTCGCCGGCCGGGCTCCGCAGAAGCGCGACGGCAGCCATCATGACTTTGATACTCATTCTCATTAAGATGGGTCTCCTGACCGTCCCGTCACCGGAGGTGCGCCATGCCGCCGACCCCCGACCGACCGCTCGTCGTGCTGTGCGTCGGCACGGACTGCGGCACCCGGCACGAGGAGCACGACGGTGCCGGCCTGCGCGGCCTGCGGGACGTCGTCCGGCGCACGCCCGGGGCAGTCCTCGTGACGACGGGGTGCCTGCGGGGCTGCACGGCCGCCCACGATGCCGGACGGCCTGCCGACCATGCCGTCGGGGTGGTCACCTGGCGGGCCGGCGAGAGCCTCGACGCGCACGACCCGCTCGTGCTCGCCGGCGTCGAGGACCCCGCCGTCGCCGGGCAGGTCGCGGCATGGGTCACCGACCACGCCGGCGGCCCGCCGCGGACCGCACTGGAGTCGCTGCCGCTCGGGCTGCGGCGCCGGCTCATCTCCTGACGTCCCGCCGGGCGACGAGGACCGAGTTGACCACCTCGCCGAGCGGGTGGACGAGCAGCTCGGGGGTGAAGCCGCACCGCCTGACGTCGCCGACGTCGACGGCCGGGTAGAGCAGCGTGCGCAGTCCGTCGGCGCTGCGCAGCAGGACCCACGTGCCGGGCGCCAGCACACCCGCCAGGGTGCCGAGCACCCGCCGCTTGGCCTCGGGCGTCAGCCCGACGAGGGCTGCGACGACGACGAGGTCGCACCCCGCGGTGGCGGCGGCGAGGCCCGTACCGGACGACGCGTCGGCGGGCACGCAGCGGACGCCGTCCCCGGCCCCCAGCGCGTCGAGCAGCCGGTTCGCCAGGTCGACGGCGGTCGGGTCGTGGTCCACGACCCGCACGTGCGCGGACGTCGTCCGGTGCAGGAGCAGGGCGCTGAGCGGCAGCGGCCCGCCGCCGACGAAGCAGACCCGGCCCGGGCCGCCGG
>JACRAB010000433.1 GCA_016213575.1 Actinomycetota bacterium | reverse complement strand
TCCTCGCGGGGCCGGCGCCCCCACCCAGCCCCCGTCCACCACCCCCTGACCCCCCCCCAACTGCAGTTACCAGCCCGTATGACCCAGTGATCGGGTCATACGGGCTGGGAGCTCGGGAAAGGAGGGGTGGTGGGTCAGAGGCCTGTGTGGACCAGGTCGACGACGCGGGCGAGGGCGGCCGGGTCGGTGTCCGGCGGGACGCCGTGCCCGAGGTTGAAGACGTGGCCCGGGGCCGCCGTCCCCTCCTCGAGGGTCCGGCGGACCCGGGCCTCGAGGACGTCGGCCGGGGCGAAGAGCACCGCGGGGTCGAGGTTGCCCTGCAGCGCCTTGCCGGGCGCCCGGCGGGCAGCCACGTCGAGCGGCACCCGGAAGTCGACGCCGACGACCTCGGCGCCGGCCTCGCCGATGGCCGCGAGCAGCTCGCCGGTGCCGGTGCCGAAGTGGATCCGCGGCACCGTCGGGTCGAGGTCGGCGACCGCGGCGAGCACCGTCGCCGAGGCGGGCTGGACGACGCGGCGGTAGTCCGCGTCCGGCAGCGCGCCGACCCACGAGTCGAAGAGCTGGACGGCGCTCGCGCCGGCCGCGACCTGCACCCGGAGGAACTCCCCCGACACCTGGGCCAGCCGCTCGAGGAGGGCCCCGAACAGCGCGGGGTCGCCGTACATGAGCGCCTTGGTGCGGTGCAGGTCCCGGCTCGGGCCGCCCTCGACGAGGTAGCTCGCGAGCGTGAACGGGGCCCCGGCGAAGCCGATGAGCGGCGTCCCGCCGAGCTCGGCGACGAGCAGGCCGACCGCCTGCGTCACGAACCCGACGGCGTCCGGGGTGAGCTCGGGGATCCGGTCGAGGTCGGCCCGGGTCCGGAACGGCTCGGCGACGACGGGGCCGACGCCCGGCACGATGTCGAGGTCGACGCCGGCGGCCTTGAGCGGCACGACGATGTCGGAGTAGAAGATCGCGGCGTCGACGCCGTAGCGGCGCACGGGCTGCAGCGTGATCTCGGCGACGAGGTCGGGCCGGCGGCAGGACTCGAGCATCGGGATGCCCTCGCGGACCTTCCGGTACTCCGGCAGCGACCGGCCCGCCTGGCGCATGAACCAGACGGGGGTCGTCGCGGCCTGCCGGCCGTGGCAGGCGGCGAGGAACGGGGACGTCGCGAGGCGCGGGTCGCGGACGGGCGCGGACAGGGTCGTCACGACCGTCGATCCTCGCACGCTCAGCCGACCGCGAGCAGGACCACCCCGGCCATCGCGACCCCGACCCCGGCCCGCTGGACGCCGAGCATCCGCTCGCCGAGCACGTACCGGGCCAGCAGCACCGTCGCGACCGGGTACAGCGTGCCGAGCACCGAGACGATGCTGACCATCTCGCCGCGGGAGGCCGCGAGGCCGAAGAGGATGTTCGCGCCGGCGTCCGCGAGCCCGACCGCGGCGAGCGCCGGCAGGTCCCCGCGGGACACCCCGCCCGTCGTCCGCAGCGCGAGCCCGAGCGCGACCGCGAGCCCGACGCTGACGACGCGCATCCCGACGAGCGTCATGACGCTGCTCGACTCCGCGCCGCGCGCGATCGCGTAGACGCACACCCCGAAGCAGAGCCCGGCGAGCGCCGCGAGGACGACGGCCCGCGCCTTGGTCCCGCCGGAGAGCTCCGGTCCGCTCGCGAGGACGGCGCCGCCGAGGGCGACCACCATGCCGAGCCACTGCAGCGCCGACGGCCGGTCCCCGGAGAGCAGCCCGGCGACGACCGGGACGACCCCGCCGAGCGCGGCGATCGGCGAGACGACGCCCATCGTCCCGGTCGACAGCGCCGTGTAGAAGAGCACGAGCCCGAGCGGACCGGCGACGCCGGCCATGACCGCCCAGGGCAGCCACCCCGACGGCGCGTCGGACGCGCCGGAGAGCAGCGCGACGGCACCGACGAGGACGAGCGCGGCGGCCTGGCTCCACGCGACGACGGCCAGGGCGGGCAGCCGGCGCGTCACGAGGCCCCCGCCGAAGTCCGCGGTGCCCCACAGGAGGCTCGAGAGCAGGGCGAGGACGGCGGCCATGCAGCGCACCGTATCGACGCACCGTCGAAGCCCCGTCGCAGGGCGACGCATGATTACCGCGCGTCGCGACGTCCGCACAGGGGCGTGGATGCGTACATTTCCGATGTGGCCGTTCGACGGATGCCCGACGAGGCCCCCGAGGAGTTCCAGGGGGCGATCGAACGGCTGCGCGCGGTCCGGCTGCGTCCCGAGGTGGTCCTCGAGGAGGTCCCGGCCCCGCAGCGGATCGCCCCGCACGCCGTGGCGGTCAGCGCGGACGTCGTCCTCGACGACGAGGAGCTCGCGACGGGGCGCTTCGTCCTCCTCTACGACCCCGCCGGCCAGGACGCCTGGGAGGGCACGTTCCGGGCGGTGACGTTCGTGCGCGCCGCCCTGGAGTCGGAGCTCGGGAGCGACCCGATGCTCGGCCAGGTCGGCTGGACGTGGCTCCAGGAGTCGCTCGAGTCCGTCGGCGCCGAGTACGGCGCGGCGGGCGGCACGGTGACCCGGGTCGTCTCGGAGAGCTTCGGTGCGCTCGGCGACCGGCCGGCGACCGTCGAGATCGAGGTCCGTGCGTCGTGGACGCCGGCCGGTGACGTCGGGCTGCACCTGCAGGCCTGGGCCGGGCTGCTGTGCACCGTGGCGGGGATCCCGCCGCTCCCGAGCGGTGTCGCACCGCTCCCGCGCCGCCGCTGATCCGCTCCCCGCGCCAGGCCCTCGCACCCTCGCCGGGCGGGGTTTACCTCAAGTCGCACGGTGCCGCTGCCGATCGAACAGGTGACAAGTTCACCACCCTGGCCCCTGACGGGCCACCGGCAGGAGGTCAGCGTGACCACGATGGTCGAGCGAACCGGGATCCCCGTTCCGCGCCCGGGTCGCTTCGCGGCCATGGTCGTCGTGGCCAACCCGAACCTGCGTGAGGCGGTGGCGCACACGCTCCGCGCCCTCGGCGCACGGCACGTCCTCGAGGTCGGCACGGTCGGCGAGGCCCGGATCAAGGCGGGCGTCGGCATCGCCGACCTCGTCGTCGCCGAGGCCGGGCTGCCCGACGGCAGCGGCATCGCGCTCATCCGCGAGCTGCGTGCCGCGGGCTGGCAGCGCGGCATGGTGCTCACGACGAACGACGACCCGTACAGCGTCCGCGCCGCGATCAGCGCGGGCGTGCGCAGCTACCTCGTCTCCGCGGTGTCCGCGGTCGCCGTCCGCCCCCCGGGCGAGCGCGGCGACGGTGTCGACAGCCTCTCGGCCCGCGAGATCCAGGTGCTCCAGCTCGTCGCGGACGGCAAGTCGAACAAGGACATCGGCGAGGAGCTCGGCCTGTCCGCCCTCACCGTGAAGAGCCACCTCGCGCGCATCGCCCGCAAGCTCGGCACGGGCGACCGGGCCGAGATGGTCGCCACCGCCCTGCGGTCCGGCGCCATCGCCTGATGCCGCCCGGCACCAGCCGGGTGAACACGCGGCCACGGACTGTCCTACGGTGGACCCCGTGCCCCCCGCCGACGACGCCCGCGTGACGGTCGGCGACGACGCCCCCGACGCCCGGCCCGCGCTCGTCGCCCTCGACACTCCGCGCGACGGCGTGCCCCCTGTCGTCGCGACGCCCGACGCCCTCGCCGAGGTCGTCGCCGCGTTCGCGGCGGGGACCGGCCCGGTGGCCGTCGACGCCGAGCGCGCGTCGGGGCACCGCTACGGGCAGCGCGCGTTCCTCGTCCAGATCCGCCGCGAGGGCGCGGGGACGGCACTCGTCGACCCGGCCGCCCTGCCCGACCTCACCAGCCTCGGTGACGCCATCGCCGACGCCGAGTGGGTCCTGCACGCGGCGAGCCAGGACCTGCCCTGCCTCGCCGAGGTCGGGCTGCGGCCCACCCTCGTCTTCGACACCGAGCTCGGCTCCCGCCTCGCCGGCTTCCAGCGCGTCGGGCTCGCCGCCGTCGTCGAGCAGCTCCTCGGCCTGAGCCTGGCCAAGGAGCACTCCGCGGTCGACTGGTCGACCCGCCCGCTCCCCGAGCCCTGGTTGCGTTACGCCGCGCTCGACGTCGAGGTCCTCGTCGACGTCCGCGACGCGCTCGCCGCCGAGCTCGAGCGGCAGGGCAAGCTCGACTGGGCGCGCGAGGAGTTCGCCGCGGTCGCCGCCGCGCCGCCCGCACCGCCCCGGGTCGACCCGTGGCGCCGGACGTCCCAGCTGCACCGGGTCCGCAACCGGCGCCAGCTCGCCGCCGTCCGCGAGCTGTGGCAGGCCCGCGACCGGCTCGCCCAGGAGCAGGACGTCTCCCCCGGCCGGATCCTCCCCGACGCCGCGATCATCGCCGCCGTGACGGGCACCCCGGCGACCGCGCGCGACCTGCTCGAGCTGCCGGGCTTCAACGGCCGCGGCGCCCGCCGGCACATCGGTGTGTGGTTCGAGTCCCTGACCCGGGCCCGCAAGCTCGCGGACGCCGACCTGCCGCCGCACACGCTGCCGAGCGAGGGCCCGCCGCCGCCGCGCGTCTGGGGCGAGCGCGACCCGGTCGCCGCCGCGCGGCTCGCCCGCTGCCGGGCCGCCGTCACCGCCATCGCCGCCGAGCACTCGCTGCCCGTGGAGAACCTCGTCGCGCCCGACACCGTGCGCCGGCTCACGTGGTCCCCGCCCGCGGGTCCCGGTCCCGACGGGCTGCCCGACCAGGCCGGGGTCGAGGCGTTCCTCCGCGAGCACGGCGTCCGGGAGTGGCAGGTCGCGCTCACCGCCGCCGCCCTCACCGCGAGCCTGCCCGTTCCCGGCCCGGACGACCCGGTCCTCGCCGCCCCCGCCGAGGACGACGCCACCGCGGCAGCCGGTCCCGACGCCTGAGCCGGGCCGCGCAGGGGCGCGTTCCGCGCTTCGGAACCCCGGACGACGAACCCGGCGGCGCGAGGGACCTTGGGCCCAGGCGGCACGTCGGGACCAAGGGCAGCCTTGCCTCAGTCAGCCCGGACGAATTCGGCAACACGCTCTTTGCCGAATCCGCGTGACGCTACTAAGGTGAGCCTTACCTTGCTCGCCACGCCAGCTCCTCCGGGGGCCGGACACCACGGAGGGCCCGTGCTCGCGAACTTCCTCATCGGTCTGCGCGAAGGCCTCGAGGCGTCCCTCGTCGTCGGCATCCTCGTGGCATACCTCGTGCGGACCGGTCGGCGGGACAAGCTCTCCGCGGTGTGGGCCGGCGTCGGTGTCGCGGTGGCGATGAGCCTGCTCGTCGGCGCGGCCCTGACGTTCACGAGCGCCCGGATGTCGTTCCGCGCCCAGGAGGCGTTCGGCGGCACGCTCTCGATCGTCGCCGTCGCCTTCGTCACGTGGATGATCTTCTGGATGCGGCGCGCGGCGCGCTCCATGAAGGGCGAGCTGCACGACAAGGTCGACAAGGCGCTCGCGATGGGCACCGGCGCTCTCGTCACGACGGCGTTCATCGCCGTGGCCCGCGAGGGCCTCGAGACCGCCCTGTTCGTCTGGACCGCCGTCCAGGCCACGAACCAGGGCCCGCGCCCGCTCGTCGGGGTCGTCCTCGGCCTCGGGCTGGCCGTCGCGCTCGGCTGGCTGCTCTACCGCCGGGCCGTCCAGATCAACCTCGCGAAGTTCTTCACCTGGACCGGGGCCGGCCTCGTCGTCGTCGCCGCCGGCGTGCTCGCCTACGGCGTCCACGACCTCCAGGAGGCCGGCATCCTGCCGGGCCTGAACAACCTCGCGTTCGACGTGTCGCACATCATCTCGTCGTCGTCCGTCATCGGGGCGCTGCTCAAGGGCATCTTCAACTTCTCCCCGCAGACGACGTGGCTCGAGGCCGCGGTCTGGACGGCGTACGTCGTCCCGGTCATGACGTTCTTCCTGCGCAACCAGGGCGCTCCCGCCGCCCCCAAGGCCGTCCCCGCGGCCGCCGGTGCGCCGTCCGCGGCCGTCCAGCCGCAGGCGACGCGGACGTCGGCCCCCGCCGCCTGACGCGAGCACCCGCGCGACCGAACCCCGCGACTCACCGGCCCGCGCCGGCGTGTCGTGGGGTTCTGTCGCGCCCGGGCCCGGACGACACCCGGGGCCGGGCTTCCGCGTCAAGTTACTGTCGAGTAGCATCTGGGGTTACCGGCGAGTAGCACCTCGCTCCGCCGCGCCATCGTCGCCGCACCAGTGGGAGGCCCCCGTGCCCGGCAGTCTGCGTGACGTCGTCTTCGTCGACGGTGTTCGCACCCCCTTCGGCAAGGCGGGTGCCAAGGGCATCTACGCCCAGACCCGCGCCGACGACCTCGTCGTCAAGTGCATCCGCGAGCTCCTGCGGCGCCACCCCGAGCTCCCGCCGGAGCGCGTCGACGAGGTGGCCGTCGCCGCGACGACCCAGATCGGCGACCAGGGCCTGACGATCGGCCGGATGGCCGCGCTGCTCTCGGGGCTGCCCAAGAGCGTGCCCGGCTTCGCGGTCGACCGGATGTGCGCCGGCGCCATGACCGCGGTGACGACGACGGCGTCCGGCATCGCGTCCGGCGCCTACGACGTCGTCATCGCCGGCGGCGTGGAGCACATGGGCCACCACCCGATGGGCGAGGGCGTCGACCCGAACCCGCGGATCGTCGCCGAGCGCCTCGTCGACACCTCGGCCCTCGTCATGGGCCAGACCGCGGAGAACGTCCACGACCGGTTCCCGCAGATCTCCAAGGAGCGCTGCGACGCGTTCGCCGTGACGAGCCAGCGCCGGGTCGCCGAGGCGTACGCCGCCGGCCGGATCCAGCGCGACCTCGTGCCGGTCGCGACCCGCAGCGCGGAGCAGGGCTGGGGCCTCGCGACGGCCGACGAGCCGCCGCGCCCGGGCACCACCCTCGCCGACCTGGGCACGCTGAAGACCCCGTTCCGGCCGCACGGCCGGGTCACCGCGGGCAACGCGGCCGGCCTCAACGACGGGGCGACGGCGTGCCTGCTCGCGTCCGGCGAGACGGCGGCCGAGCTCGGCCTGCCGGTCCGGATGCGGATGGTCGGCTACGCCTTCGCCGGCGTCGAGCCCGAGGTCATGGGCGTCGGCCCGGTCCCCGCGACGGAGAAGGCGCTGCGCCGCGCGGGCCTGACGATCGACGACATCGGCCTCTTCGAGGTCAACGAGGCGTTCGCCGTCCAGGTGCTCGCGTTCCTCGACCACTTCGGCATCGCGGACGACGACCCGCGGGTCAACCCGGACGGCGGCGCGATCGCCCTCGGGCACCCGCTGGCCTCCAGCGGGGTCCGGCTCATGACCCAGCTCGCGCGGCACTTCGAGGACCACCCCGAGGTGCGCTACGGGCTGACGACGATGTGCATCGGCATCGGCATGGGCGGCACCGTCATCTGGGAGAACCCGCACCACGCGGACTACGGCACGGAGGTCCAGGCGGCATGACGACCATCGACCAGACCCCCGCGGCCCCCGGCACGACCGGCGCCCCGGCCCCGCGCCCTGCGGCCCGGGCCGCCCTCGTCGAGGCCGTCGAGGCCGCCTTCGCCGGCGCGCTGCCGGACGAGGTCGTGACCAAGGCGCTCGTCCGGGACGTCGCCCTGCCCGGCGGTGCGGGCACGCTCGCCCTCGTGACGATGGACAACGGGTTCGACCACACGAAGCCGAACACGTTCGGCCCGGCCGGCCTGAAGAACCTCCGGGAGACCCTCGACGGTCTCGCGGCCCGGGCGGCGGCCGGCGAGGTCGCCGCGGTCGGTCTCACCGGCAAGCCGTTCATCTTCGGCGCCGGGGCGGACCTCAAGGTCGCCGCCGCGGGCAAGGACCGCGAGCAGGCGCTCATGGTCGCCCGCTACGGCCACGAGGTCTTCCGCGGTCTCGGCGAGCTCGGGGTGCCGACGTTCGCGTTCGTCAACGGGCTCGCGCTCGGCGGCGGGCTCGAGGTCGCGCTGCACTGCGACTACCGGACGATCTCGTCGTCCGCGCCGGCGGTCGCGCTCCCCGAGTGCTTCCTCGGGCTCGTCCCCGGCTGGGGCGGCACGTACCTGCTCCCCCGCCTCGTCGGCCCGGACAAGGCCGCCGAGGTCGTCGTCGGCAACGCCCTGAACAACAACAAGATGCTCGACGGCGCCAAGGCCTTCCGCATCGGGCTCGCCGACGCGATGTTCGAGGCCGCCGACTTCCTCGAGCAGTCGCTGCTCTGGGCGGCCGACGTCCTCACCGGGCGCACCAAGGTGACCCGGCCCGAGGTGAGTACCGACGAGGCCTTCTGGGAGGGCTCGCTCGGCGCCGCGAAGGCGATGGCGGACCTCAAGCTCAAGGGCGCCGCCCCCGCGCCGTACCGGGCCGTCGAGCTGATGCGGCTGGCCCGGACGGCGACCCGGGACGAGGCGTTCGAGGCCGAGTCGCAGGCCATCGCCGACCTGGCGACGAGCGAGGAGTTCCGCTCGGGGATCTACTCCTTCGACCTCGTGCAGCGGCGCGCCAAGCGCCCCGCGGGCGCCCCGGACCGCGGCCTCGCCCGGCCGGTGACCACCGTGGGCGTCGTCGGGGCCGGGCTCATGGCGAGCCAGCTCGCGCTGCTGTTCGTCCGCCGGCTCCAGGTGCCCGTCGTCCTCACCGACCTCGACCAGGCGCGCGTCGACAAGGGTGTCGGCTACGTCCACGGCGAGATCGACGGCCTGCTCGCCAAGCGCCGGATCTCCCCCGACACCGCCAACCGGCTCAAGGCGCTCGTCAGCGGCTCGACGGACAAGGCCGCGTTCGCCGCCGCCGACGTCGTCATCGAGGCCGTCTTCGAGGACCTCGGCGTGAAGAAGCAGGTGCTCGCCGAGGTCGAGGCCGTCGTGAGCAGCGAGTGCGTGCTCATGACGAACACGTCCTCGCTGTCGGTCACCGCGATGGCGGCCGACCTGCAGCACCCCGAGCGGGTCGTCGGCTTCCACTTCTTCAACCCGGTGGCCGTGCTGCCGCTGCTCGAGGTGGTCCGCGGCGAGCGCACGGACGACGCGACGCTCGCGACGGCGTTCGCGGTCGGCAAGCAGCTCAAGAAGTCCTGCGTGCTCGTCAAGGACGCGCCGGCGTTCGTCGTCAACCGGCTCCTCACCCGGATGCTCGGCGAGGTGACGAAGGCCGTCGACGAGGGCACCCCGCCCGAGGTGGCCGAGCGCTCGCTCGACGCCCTCGGGATGCCGATGCCGCCGTTCGTCCTGCTCCAGCTCGTCGGTCCGGCGGTCGCGCTGCACGTCGCCGAGACGATGCACGCGGCGTTCCCCGACCGGTTCTCCGTGTCGGCGAACCTCGGACGGCTCGTCGCGGCCGGCAAGACCGGGATCTGGTCCTGGGACGCCGAGGGCAAGCCGTACATGGACGACGCGACGAAGGCGCTCTTCGAGGTCGGCGACACGGTGCTCACCGCGGACGAGGTCCGCGACAGGGCGCTCGCGGCGATCGCCGAGGAGGTCCGGATCATGCTCGACGAGGGCGTCGTCGCCGAGCCGCAGGACATCGACCTGTGCATGCTGCTCGGCGCCGGCTGGCCGTTCCACCTCGGCGGCATCACGCCGTACCTCGACCGCACCGGGGTCAGCGAGGCCGTCACCGGCCGGCGCTTCCTGCCGCGCGGCGTCGCGAGCGTGCCCGCCTGACGGCAGCCGGACGCGCGCCCTCCGACGACGGGGCGGCGGTCACCCGGGGCACCGGGCGGCCACCGCCCCGCGCGTGACCCTCGGGCCGGACGGAGCGGGACGCAGCGGTCAGACGAACCGGCTGCGGATCCGCCGCGCGTAGCTCTTGGTCTCCGAGACCAGGGTGGAGCGCTTGGTCTTGAGCACCTTCTTGAGGATCGCCGCCTCGACCGCCTCGGGGTCCTCGTCGGGGGACCGCGCCCCGGCCGCCGCGTAGAGCCGGGCCAGCGACTGCTCGCCGTAGCTGTCGGCGATGTACAGGCACGTCAGCCAGCCCGTCGTGTACGTGTCCGACACGTGCTTGGACGTGCCCGAGTAGAAGTCCCCCGGATCGGCGACGAGCGAGGGCTTCCAGGTGCCGCGCTTGATCTCGGTCCACGTCGTCCGGGGCAGACCGCGGGCGGCGAGCGCCCCGACCCCGTCGACGCCGGACCCGCCGGTGCGGAAGGCGGTGTACTCGGCGATCCCCTCGACGAGCCACGTCGGCACCGACTCCCCGCCCTCGTAGGCGAAGGCGACGTGGGTCAGCTCGTGCCGCAGGACGGCGCGTGACTGCGCGTTGTTGCGGCCCAGCAGGAACGGGGTGACGACCATCCGCGGGGTCGCCTCCTCGGGGATGTCCGCGAGGTCGAGGACCGGGGTGCCGTAGAGCATCTCGACCTTGGCGTCGAAGACCGCCTCCTTGGTCACCTTGTTGCTCTTGGCGTCCCGCCCGCCGAACTGGGAGTCGACGAACCGGCGGTCCGTCGTCGCGTAGACGACGGCCTTCCCGTTCCAGGACTTGATCTTCCAGACCGCCCGGACGGCGCCGATCGCCTGCTCGACCTGGGCGGCGAGCCGGTCGACGTCCCGCTTGCGCTTGGCCTCGCCGACGACGATCGTGTGCGCCTTCTTCACGACGTAGACGGAGCCGAGCATCCACGGCTCGGACGCGGTGTAGAGGTCGAGCTCCTCCGCGGCGTCCTTGTCGCCGACGACGAGCCAGCGGCCGCCGCGGTCGGCGAAGCTGAGCCCGAGCACCGTCGACGCCGTCTTGCGGTCGAAGGAGCTGATCCGGGTGCGGACCTCCACGGCGGCCGCGACGGCCTCCGCCGGCGCCCCCGGGGCGTCGTAGGACGTCCCCGCGGGCAGCGGGTACGTCTGCCGGTCCGGCCACCCGAAGGCGACCTCGTCGTAACCGATCGCCCGCAGGTTGCGGAACATCGTCCGCATCCGGGTGACCAGCTTGGTGTCGGCCGGGTCGACGAGCGCGAGGAACGCCGCCTCGTCCTTCGCGGCGTAGGCGGCGGTCATCGCCGCCGTCGCGGCCTCGATGCCGTCGTTGCGGGCCCGCTCCCCCGCGCTGAGGTCGGCGTCCGCGTCGTCCGGGTCGGTCCCGCCCTGGGAGCCCTGGCTCACCCGGTCCGGCAGCGCGACCGGCGTCGAGAACGGCAGCGGCACCGCGCCGGTGTCGAGGGCGACGACCGCAGCGACGGCCGCGGCGAGCAGGCCGGTGCGCAGCAGCCGTCCCGGCGTCCTGCGCGGGGCCCGCTGGTCGACGGTCACGCGCGGGCCGCCAGCCGCCGGGCGTACTGCCGGACGTTCGACGACAGCTGCGGCATGGTCATCTTCAGCACCTTCTTCACTGCGGTCTCCGTCCGGGGCTCGGTGGCCGTGGCGGCGACGAGCGCGCGCAGCCGGGCCTCCCCGAAGGTGTCTGCGACGTACGTCGCCGTGAGGAAGGCGGAGTCCCAGTCCGCCTCCACCCGGGCGTCGGAGCCCTCGGCGAAGTCGTCCCGGTTCGTCGTGAAGCGGGGCTTCCACGTGCCGGCGCGCAGCCCTGCCCACGTCGAGTCGTAGAGCCCTCTCCGCCGGGCCGTCTCGAGCGCGTCCTTGCCGGTCCCCGGCCGCCACGAGGTGTAGTCCGCGGCGCCGTTGTAGAGCCACGCGGGGATCCGGTCCGTGTCACCGGTGCGGAACGACATCACGGTGAACGCGTAGCGCAGGTCGGCCCGGGTGCCCCGGGTGTCGCGCAGCAGGAAGTCCGTCGCGACGACGACCCGCATCCCGGTCCGGCGCGGGGCCGAGAGGACGTCCTCGGTGACGAAGGTGTTGAAGTAGTTCGCGTGCTTCTGCCCCGGGCCGGCGAGCCCGGCACCGAACCAGGTGTCGAGGTAGGCCGTGTCCGTCAGGGCGAAGACCACGGCCTTGCCGTTCCACGCCGGGTCGGTCCAGACCTTGCGGGTGTCGACGATGGCCGCCTCGGCGCGGCTCGCGAGGCGCGCGTTCGCGCGGGCGTTCTTCGCCATGCCGACGACGAGCACGTGCGGCTTGGCGACCGCCGCGAGGTCGACGTCGACGTCCCACGGGTCGGGCTCCTCGCTGACGAACCGGCGCGCCCAGGACGTCACGAGCCAGCGGTCGGCGACCTTGTGCAGCCCGACGTCGACGGCGACCGGCGTGCCGCCCGTGTCGTAGCCGGTGAAGCTCGTCCGCAGGTGCGCGTGCGCGACGATCCGGGTCGAGGCGTCCGGCGGCCGGCCTCCCGACACGTCGACGCCCCACGACCCGTCCCACTCCAGGCCGGCGGTCGCCGGCAGCGCGGCGAGGTTGCCCGCGAGCCGCCGAAGCCGTTTCGCGGCCGCGGCGTCCTGCGGGTCGACGAGGCGGCCGAACGCTGCCGTGTCGCCGGCGGCGAGCGCCGCGTCGAGGGCCTGCACGGTCACCCGGACCGCCTTCTCGCGCGCCGCGTCCGCGGCGGCCGTGGCGGCCGGTGCCCCGGGCCGGGCGGCCTGCTGCGCCACCGGCTTCGGCGTCGAGAGCGGCAGCGGGACGACGCCGGCGTCCAGGGCGACGACGGCGCCGAGCGCGGCCGCGAGGAGCCCGGCCCCGAAGGCCCGGCCGCGCAGCCGCGCAGACCGCCGGCCCGGCGCCTCCGCGACCGGTGCTGCCTCGTCGACCTCGGACATCCCCGCCCCCTCGTTCCCCGGACCGACGCCGGCCCGCTCCGGTCCGCTCCCCGACGGCAGCATGCCGCTCACCCGGACCGCGCCACGAGCCGGCGCCCCCACGTGGTCAGCCCGGCGGCGAAGGCCTTGCGCGTCGTACCGAGGGCCTCGAACGCGGCTTCCTCGTGGCTGAGCGTCCCTCCGGACGCTGCGGCCGAGGCGTCCCAGGCCGCCTGGAGCCGGCGCTCGCCGTAGCGGTCGGCCGCGTAGACGCAGGCGAGCCAGGCCGAGTCGGCGGCCAGGCTGCGCTCGGTGGCCGTCTCGTCACCCGGCCAGTCCCGCAGGAGCCGCGGCTTCCACGTGCCGCGGCGCATCGCGGCCCAGGTGGCGTCACCGAGGCCGCGCTCCTGGAGCGCGGCGTCCGCGTCGACCTCGGCGCTCGTCCGGGTCGTCACGTACTCGGCCATGCCGTCGACGAGCCAGGCCGGGACCTCGCCGTCGGCCGTGGCCAGCGCGGCACGCAGACCGATCGCCTGGCGCAGGCCGGACCGGGCGTCCCGACCGTCGGCGAGCACGTAGCCGGCGCCCAGGACGACCCGGACGACCGTCCGCCGCGCGTCCATCTCGTAGAGGTCCTTCGTCCACCAGTAGTACGGGTACGGGTCGCGCGGGCCTGCCTGCGCCTTGCCGAAGGCCAGGTCCAGGAACGCGGTGTCCGTGAACGCGTACACGACCGCCGTCCCGTCCCAGCCGGGCTGGGGGAACACCTGCCGCGAGCGCAGGGCAGCAGACTCCGCGCGGGCCGCGAGTCGCTCGTTGAGCCGTCCGTTCCGCGGGGAGGCGAGCACGAGGACGTGCGGGCGGCGGACACCGGTGACGTCCAACGGCAGCAGGAAGGGCGTCTGCGGGACCTGCGCCGCCTGGCCGCCCACCGGGTCCCAGCCGGACAGCAGCCAGCGCTCACCGGCGCGCCGCAACCGGACCGAGACACCGTCGTACGCCTCCGGGTCGGCGGCGACGACGCGCGAGGTCACCCCGATCTCCAGGCTCACCTCGTCGTCGGCCAGCGGGACCGCCTCGGCGACGGAGCGGTCCCAGACCACGGCCGCACTCGCGCCCGGTACGGCGCGCACGTTCTCGACGAACCGCTTGAGGGCACGTGCGGTCGCCGTCTCCCCACGGGCCACCAGGGGCGCCGTCGGAGTGCCGGTGCGCACGGCGTCGGTGACCGCGTCCAGCGTCCGGGCGATCGCGGCGTCCCGGGCGCGCACCTCGGGGGGCTGCGTCGGGGTCAGCGTGGGGGCCGGCGCGGCAGTGGCCCCCGGCCTCGCCCCGCCGGCACCGCTGACCGCCCGCGGCGTCGAGTACGGCATCGGGACGACGCCGGTGTCGAGCACGACGACCAGGCCCACGGCGGCGGCGAGCAGCGTCGACCCCGTGAGCCGTGTCCGGCGGGACGACGTCACCAGCGAAGATTAGGGTGCCCGGGTGCCGCCGGGAACACAGATCACCGGACGTGGTCTCCCGGTTGCGCCGCACGGGGGACAGACCTGTCGGTGAGGCGGTCCGGGCGTCGCACGTCGTTACCGTGAGGAGCGTGGGGACACCGGAGGACGCCGTGCTGCGCCGCGGGGTCCTCGCGGTCGCGGTCCTCGACGACGTCGACCTCGAGCCGACCGTCGACGGGGTG
Source organism: Actinomycetota bacterium (assembly GCA_016213575.1). GTDB lineage: Bacteria > Actinomycetota > Actinomycetes > Actinomycetales > Kineosporiaceae > R-H-3. The sequence continues at coordinate 393 of JACRAB010000433.1, read as the reverse complement.
CTCGTCCCCTCCCCCTCGGGAGCCGCCCGCGCCCTCGTCGGCTGGGACCGGGTCGCGCAGGCCGCCGCCGGGCTGGCCCCCGCGTCCGCCGTCGCCCGGCGCCGGATCGCCACCCTGCTGCGCACCGAGGCCCTGCTGGCCGACGGGCTCCCCGGCACCGGCTGGGCCGGACGGCACGTCCGGGCCCTCGCGCTGCCCGCCGGGCACCCGCTGCACCCCGGCCGCGGCTGGGCCGTCGAGCGCGTCCTCGGCGGGGTGCTCGACGTCGGCCTCGGCCTCGTCGACCTGCCGTGGACCGCGGACGGCGTCCTGCCGCTGCCGCCCGGCTCGGCCGCCGGCCGCGGCACCGGGGCCGACCTGCCCGCGGCCTGGTGGCCGATGGCCCGCGACCAC
>JACRAB010000432.1 GCA_016213575.1 Actinomycetota bacterium | reverse complement strand
GTCGTCCTCGTCGCCCCGCACGACGCCAAGGTGCTCGCGTCGACGTGGTGGGCGCGGCTCCCGATCGAGGCCCTCGTCGCCGCGCTCGTGCTCCTCGTGCTGCGCGGGCGGGCCCGTCGGTGGGCCGTCGCCGGGTTCGGCGTCGTCCTGGGCCTGCTCTCGGTGCTCGCGGTGCTCGACGTCGGCTTCCTCCTCGCGCTGAACCGGCCGTTCGACCTCGTCCTCGACTGGAGCCTGCTCGGCAACGCCGCCGACTACCTGCGCGCGGTCGGCGGCACCCTCGCCGTCGTCGCCGGCTGGGCAGGCGCCGCGCTGCTCGCGGCCGCTCTCGTCGGCGCCCTCGTCGGCGCGACCCGGCGCGCCGCGGGCGCGCTCGACCGGCACCGCGCCGCGTCCGAGCGCGTCGTCGCGGCGCTCGCCGTCGTCTGGCTCGCCGCGGCGGTGCTCGGCGTCGGGACGTCCCCCGAGGCGCCATTCGCCGCGGGCGGCTCGGCCGGGCTCGTCGTCACCCGCGCCCAGCAGGTCGACCGCACGTTGCACGACCTCGACGACTACGCCGTCGAGCTGCGCACCGACCGGTTCCGCGACGTCCCGGCCGACCGGCTGCTCGCCGGGCTGCGCGGCAAGGACGTCCTCGTGACCATCGTCGAGAGCTACGGCCGGGTCGCGCTCGAGGACCCGACCATCGCGCCCGGCGTCGACCGGGTCCTCGACGACGGCACCGCGAGCCTGGCGGCCGCGGGCTTCCAGGCGCGCAGCGCCTGGCTCACGTCGTCCACGTTCGGCGGGGCGAGCTGGCTCGCGCACTCGACGCTGCTCTCCGGCACCGAGGTCGACAACCCGCAGCGCTACCGGCGGCTGCTCGCGAGCGACCGGTTCACCCTGCCCCGGGCGTTCGCGAAGGCCGGCTGGCAGACGGCGGCGGTGCTGCCGTCGGTGCAGGGCGCCTGGCCGGAGAAGGACCTCTACGGCTACGGCACCGTCCTCGACAAGCCGACCTTCGGCTATCGGGGCCCGAACTTCGGCTGGTCGCCGATGCCCGACCAGTACGTCCTGGAGACGTTGCAGACGTCGACGCTCGGGACGCGGGACCGCAAGCCCCTCATGGCCGAGATCGCCCTCACCTCGAGCCACGCGCCCTGGGCGCCGCTGCCGGAGGTCGTCGACTGGACGGCGCTCGGCGACGGCACCGTCTTCGAGCCGATCCGGCAGCAGGGCCACCTGCAGAGCGAGGTCTGGCCGGACCAGGGCCGGGTCCGCACCGAGTACGGCCGGTCGGTGCAGTACACGCTCTCGACGCTCGTGTCGTACCTGGAGCGCTACGGCACCGACGACACCGTCATGGTGTTCCTCGGCGACCACCAGCCGCTGCCGCTCGTCTCCGGGGTCGGGGCGAGCCGCGACGTCCCGGTGACGATCGTCGCCAAGGACCCGGCCGTCCTCGACGCGGTGTCCGGCTGGGGCTGGGACGCCGGTCTGCGCCCGGGACCGCGCGCCCCGGTCGAGGGCATGCACGAGTTCCGGGACCAGTTCCTCACCGCGTTCACCCCCGGCGGCGGCGCGTGAGCAGCGTGCGGCCGGTGCCGGCCGGCCAGGACGACCGGGCCCGGTACGCGGACGCGCTCGAGGACGCCCGCGTCGCGGCGTTCCCGGCGGGGGAGTTCGCCGGGCAGGAGAGCTTCATGCGGGCGAGCGAGATCGTCGATCTCGCCGCACGCGCCGGGATCGGCACCGGGACCCGGGTGCTCGACCTGTGCTGCGGCGTCGCCGGACCGGGCCGGCTCGTGACCCGCACCCTCGGCGGCGACTACCTGGGCGTCGACCGCAGCGAGGACGCGCTCGCGGTGGCGCGGGAGCAGGCACGGGCGGCCGGCCTGTCGTGCCGGTTCGAGGCCGGCAGCGTGCCGCCGCTGCCGGCCGGAGAGTTCGACGTCGTCCTGCTCCTCGAGACCGTCCTCGCCTTCCCCGACAAGGAGCCCCTGCTGCGCGCCGTCGCCGCGGCGCTGCCGCGCGGCGGCCGGTTCGCGCTCACGGTCGAGGAGGGCGAGCCGCTCACCGCGGCCGAGCAGCAGGTCATGCCGGACGCCGACACCGTGCACCTCGTGCCGCTGCCCGACCTGCTCGCGGGCCTCGAGCGCGCCGGGTTCGAGGTCACCTGGCAGGCGGAGCACAGCGCGCTGCACCTCGAGGTCGTGGACGCCCTCACCGCGGCCTTCGCCGCCGACCGGGACCGGATCGCCGCCCAGGTCGGGGACCGGGTCGTCGACGACCTCGTCGCGTCGCACCGGCTCTGGGGCGACTGGCTGCGCAGCGGGCGGGTCCGCAAGTTCGCGCTCGTCGCGCGGCGCACCGGCCCGTAGCCCGCCGGGCACCGACGTCCGCCCGTCGGCCGCGGGACGCCCGCAGGTCACCTCGAGCGGGCGGTGTTCGCGGGGGAGCGGGGCCCCGTTCACGCAGCCCGGCGGCGCACCGGACCATCACCGACCGGGTGTGCGTCGTTCACCCGGCGTCACCGCGATGCACCCCCGGCCGCTGCTGTGCTGCCGACATGTCCGACATCGCACAGCCCCGGATCGCAGCACCGACGCCTCCCGACCGCCGGACCGTCCTGCGTACCGGCGGGGTCGCCGCGGCGGCGCTCGCCGGGGCCGCCCTGTCCGTCGTCGACGTCCGCCCCGCGCACGCGCTCGCCGTCCGGCAGGACCCGTTCGCGCTCGGGGTCGCCTCGGGCGACCCGCTGCCGACCGCCGTCGTCCTGTGGACCCGGCTCGTCCGTGACCCGTTCTCCGCCGCCTCGATGGGGGACGCCGACGTCGAGGTGCGCTGGGAGGTGGCGGCGGACCGGTCGTTCCGCAGCGTCGTGCGACGCGGGACCGCCCTGGCCCGGCGCCGCTACGCGCACTCGGTGCACGTCGACGTCACGGGCCTGCGCCCGGCCACCGACTACTGGTACCGGTTCCGGGCCGGCGCGTACCTCTCGCCCGCGGGGCGCACGCGGACCACGCCCGCCGCCGGCAGCCGGCCGGCCCGGGTCCGCTTCGCGGTCGCGAGCTGCCAGAACCTCCAGCAGGGGTACTGGCCCGCGTACACGGCGCTCGCCGCCGAGGACCTCGATCTCGTGCTGCACCTGGGCGACTACATCTACGAGACCGACCCCAAGAGCTCGCTGCCCGGTCGCCGGCACACCACCCCGCGGACGCCGGGCCTCAACCAGCTGCGGACGCTCGGGGACTACCGCGCGCGGCACGCCCAGTACAAGCTCGACCCGGCCCTGCAGGCCGCCCACGCCGCGGCGCCCTGGATCGCCGTCTGGGACGACCACGAGGTCGAGAACAACTACGCCGACCTCGTCGACGAGCTCGGGGACACCGGCGCCCGGCACCAGACCAGGGCCGCCTTCGCGACGCAGCGGGCCGCCGGGTACCAGGCGTACTGGGAGCACCTCCCGCTGCGGCCCCGGCCCTCGTTCGGCACCCCGGCCTACCGGGTCTACCGCGGCGCCGACTTCGGCACCCTCCTGCGCCTCAACGTGCTGGACACCCGGCAGTACCGGACCGACCAGCCGGGCGGCTACGCCCACGACATGGGCCGCGAGAGCGCCGGCCGCCGCAGCACGACCGCCACCCTGACCGGCGCCGCGCAGGAGCGCTGGCTCGTCGGGCGGCTGGCGACGAGCGCCGCGGCCTGGAACGTCGTCGCCCAGCAGACCGTCATGGCCCGGACCCGGTGGCCCGCCTCGCACGGGACGCTCGACCTGCCGTTCCTGTCGAACCTCTACCAGAGGGACGGCTACGCGGCGCAGCGCACCCGGCTGCTGCGCCGGTTCGTGTCGGACGGCGTCGCGAACCCGGTCGTGCTCTCCGCGGACGTGCACTCGACGTGGTTCAACGACCTCGTCGTCGACCCGGACGACCCGCACGCCCGGGTGGTGGCCTCCGAGCTCGTGGCGCCGGCGATCTCGAGCCGCTTCGTCGGGGAGCCCGAGGTGCGGCGCACGCTGCGGTCGCTCAACCCGTGGGCGCGGTACTTCGACGGCGTGCGGCACGGCTACCTGCTCATGGACGTCGACCGGGACCGGTGGCTGGTCCGGGCCCGGACGGTGGACTCGGTGACGAGCCGGACGTCCCCGGTGCGCACGACCGCTACCTTCGCCGTCGCTCTGGGTACACCAGGTATCGTCAGAGCGTGACATCGGTCACGGTCTCCCGCCGCCCGGCGAGGCCAGGTGCGTCACGTCCGTGCGCCTGACAGGCTCAGGACAGTGCAAGTGGATCATGATCGGTCGTCCCCGGACCGCGCGCCGAGCCGGCGCACGGTCCTCCGCTCGGCGGCGGCCGTCTCGGCCGCCGCGACCCTCACCGCCGTCGACGTCCGCCCGGCGCACGCCCGGGCGGTGCACCGGTACCCGTTCGCCCTCGGGGTCGCCTCCGGGGACCCGCTGCCGAGGGCCGTCGTCCTGTGGACCCGGCTCGTGCAGGACCCGTTCTCGGCCGCCTCCATGGGGGACGCCGACGTCGAGGTCGGGTGGGAGGTGGCGCGGGACCGGTCGTTCCGCACGGTCGTGCGGCGGGGGACCGCCCTGGCACGGCGGCGCTACGCGCACTCGGTGCACGTCGACGTCAACGGCCTGAGCCCGGCCACCGACTACTGGTACCGGTTCCGGGCGGCGCCGTACCTCTCGCCGGCGGGTCGCACGCGGACGACCCCAGTGGCGGGTGCGAGCCCGGCGCGCGTGCGGTTCGCCGTGGCGAGCTGCCAGAACTTCCAGCACGGGTACTGGCCGGCCTACACGGCGATGGCCGCCGAGGACCTCGACCTCGTCGTCCACCTCGGGGACTACCTCTACGAGTCCGACCCGGGCGGCGCGCTGCCCGGGCGCCGGCACCGCGCCCCGCAGGTCCCCGGTCTCAACCAGCTCCGCACCCTCACCGACTACCGGGCCCGGCACGCCCAGTACAAGCTCGACCCCGCCCTGCAGGCGGCCCACGCGGCGGCGCCCTGGATGGCGGTCTGGGACGACCACGAGGTCGAGAACAACTACGCCGCCCTCGTCGACGACGTCGCCGACACCGGCGCCCGGTTGCAGCCCCCCGCGGTGTTCGCGACCCAGCGCGCCGCCGCCTACCAGGCCTACTGGGAGCACCTGCCGCTGCGGCCCCGGCCGGTGCTCGGCACACCGGCCTACCGGGTCTACCGCGGCGCCGACTTCGGCACGCTCCTGCGGCTCACCCTGCTCGACACCCGGCAGTACCGCACCGAGCAGCCCGGCGGGCTCCCCGGGGACTACGCCGCCGAGGCGGTCGGCCGGGCGAACACCGCGGGGAGCCTCACCGGTGCGGCCCAGGAGGCGTGGCTGCGGGACCGGCTCGTCACGAGCGGGGCCCGCTGGAACGTCGTCGCGCAGCAGACGATGATGATGCGCACCCGGTGGCCCGCGTCGTTCGCCGGGCTGGCGCTGCCCTACGTGTCGAGCGTCGACCAGTGGGACGGCTACGCCCCGCAGCGCACCCGGATCCTGCAGCGGCTCGTCACGGACCGGATCGCCAACCCGGTCGTGCTCTCCGCGGACGTGCACTCGACGTGGTTCAACGACCTCGTCGTGGACCCGGACGACCCGTACGCCCCGGTCGTGGCGACCGAGCTCGTGGCGCCCGCGATCTCGAGCCACTTCGTCGGGGAGGCCGAGGTGCGGGCGAGCCTCGCGACGCTCAACCCGTGGACCCGGTACTTCGACGGCTCGCGCCGCGGGTACCTGCTCATGGACGTCGACCGAGACCGGTGGCAGGTCCGTGCCCGCACGGTGGACTCGGTGACGACGCGGTCGTCACCGGTGCGGACGACGGCGACGTACGTCGTCGCCGCGGGGCGACCGGGGGTCGTCCACGGCTGACCCGCCCCGGACGTGAGGCGCCGCCCCGCGCCGTGGGGGCGCACGGCGCGAGGCGGCGTCTCCTGCCCGGCGGTACAGGCCTCGTCGCACCGCCGGGTGCTGTCAGGCCCGCGCCTTGACGATCCCGAGCGGCGAGGGTGTGTGGTCGGGGAAGACCTTGGCGAACGACGAGACGCCGCCGCGTGCGGAGAGGACGTCGCCGAGCACGTCGCGGTAGTCCGTCGTCGCGGCGAGGCTGCCGTTCGTGAACATCGCGGCGTCGGTGAGGCCCGGCCACGTGCCGTAGACCCGGCCGCCGTTCACCGCGCCGCCGAGCACCCACATGGTCTGACCGTGCCCGTGGTCGGTGCCGACCGTGCCGTTCTCGCGCACCGTGCGCCCGAACTCCGAGAGGACGACGACGGTGACGTCGCCGAAGCCGTCCCCGAGGTCGGTGGCGAAGGCGTCGAGCGCGTTGTCGAGCTCCACGAGGTGGTTGCGCAGGTCGCCGCCGTCGACACGACCCTCGTTCGTGTGCATGTCCCAGCCGCCGATGTCGATCGTCGCGAGCGACAGGCCGACCTTCGCCTTGATGATCCGGGCGAGGTCCTCGAGGGTGTTGCCGAGGCCGCCGTCGGGGTAGACGGCGCCGTTCGCCGGCGTGTAGGCGGTGGCGCGCATCGTGTCCACCGTGCTGACGGCCTTCAGGGTGCGGCTCGCCTGCGTCGCCATCGGGTGGTCGACGCCCTTGTAGAGCGCCGCGAACGCGGTCGCGGCCTTGGCGCGGACGTCGTCGTACCCGGCGAGGCCGAACGACTGGATGCCGCCCATCGCGAGCGCGGGTGCCGGGCCGGTCAGCGACAGCGGGAGCTGGTTGCCGAACTGGACGGCCGAGAACACCCCGGTCTGGCTGCGTGCGGTGAGCACCCGGTTCATCCAGCCGGACGCGTTGTTGCCGGTCGCCGTCCCGCGCTCGAGGGTGTCCATCGCCTCGAAGTGCGAGAGCGTCCGGTCCGGGGTGCCGACGGCGACGACCGGGGCGAACTGCCCGGCCTGGAACCGCTTGTGCAGCTTGGGCATCGCCGGGTGCAGGCCGAACCCGGAGGCCAGCGGCAGCGCCGCGCCCTCGGGGACGGCGATGTTGCGCCGCAGCGCGTAGTAGCGCTGCTCGGTGACGGGGACGACGACGTTGATGCCGTCCATCCCGCCGCGCGCGTTGATGACGACGATCGTGTCGGTGTCGGTCGCCGCGGCGTAGGCGTAGCGGGTCGACACGGTCTGCAGGCCGAGAGCGGCGACCATCGCCGTCGAGCCCTGGAAGAGCCGGCGCCGGGTGAACCCCTTGCGCCACGGGTCGTCGGCGGGGGCCTGCGTGCCGCAGTCGCAGCCGTCGTGGAACCCGTCGGGGCGCTCGTCGTGGCCGGGGGTGTCGCTCGGGAGCCGGTCGAGGAAGCCGGTGTCCATCAGGGGGTGTCCGTCCTTCGCGTGATGTCGCGGTCGGTGCGGGAGCCGGGGAGGCCGGCGCGGCCCGCGGGCCGCGCCGGCGGGGTCAGCGCAGCTGGTGCTGCGGTGCGCCGAGCAGGAGGGCGACCGCGCGGACGCGCAGGTTGTAGTCGCCGTTGCCGGTCTTCGCCCAGGCGGGGATCTTCGTCGTCGACGTGTGCCCGAGGAACGCGAGGATCGCGGCCTTCTGGGCGGCGGTCGGCTTCTGGAAGAGCACCCGCTTGGCGATCCGGTCGACGGCGACGCCGTACGTCACCGCGTCCCCGATCCAGCCGGCGGCGTTCGGCTTGGTGAAGCCCTTGTTCCAGCCGCCGGCTAGCGCCATCTGCATGTTCCAGCGCGACAGCGTGCCGACGGTCGACAGCCACGGCTGCGCGAAGTCGGCGTAGCCGTCCGGTGCCGTGTGCCCGAGCGGGGCCTGGCCCATCTGGTCCAGCCCCCAGCGCAGGTTCCGCAGGGACGTCATGAGCTCGGTCGTGTTCGTCGAGGGCTGCAGGCTCAGCGCCCGCATCGTCGCGACGGTGCTCTCGAGCGGACGGCGGTACTTCTGGCCGACGCTCGCCTGGAACTCGGGCGAGGCGAAGAGCTGGCGCAGAACGGGTTTGATCGACGTCGCGTTCGCGAGGTAGGTCTTCGCCAGCCGGGCGACGAGCGCCCGCGGCGGGGCGTCGGAGACGAACCGGCGCACGAGGTCGGCCGCGAGGTACTCGGCCGTCTTCGGGTGGTTGGCGAGCTTCTTGACGAGGCTGCGCAGCGTCGTCAGGCCGCCCGCCGCGGTGGCGTTCGCGTACGTCGTGCCGAACACCTTGACCTTGCCCACGAAGTGCTGCTCCGGGCGGAAGACCATGGTCAGCGTGTCCGGGTTCACCGAGAGCCCGGTGAGCAGCTTGGCGGCGTTCTGGACGTCGGTCTGCGTGTAGCCGGCGTCGACGCCGAGCGTGTGCAGCTCGAGGAGCTCACGGCCGAGGTTCTGGTTGCCGCCGAACTTCGTGTTCTGCTGGTTGTCCAGGTAGAGGATCATCGCCGGGTGGGTGACCATCGCCCACAGCATCGCCTCGAACGTGCCGAGCGCGTGCTTGCGGATGACGAGCCGGTCGTAGTGGTTCAGCGTGTCGCGCGACTTGTCGAAGTGGGCGGGCACGTGGAGCCGGCTGTGCCAGAAGTCGACCATGACCTCGAAGAGCTGGCGCTTGCTCCAGGCCGCCCGGATCACCGCGGCGGTCTCGAGCTGGGTGTGCGCGTAGAAGTAGTCCTCCTTCTCGCGCGCCTTGTTCATCGCCTTGAGCTGCGCCGGCGTCTTGTTCAGGGTGTCGAGCTTCGCCAGGAGGGCGTCGACGCGGGTGTCCGTGATCTTCGACGGCGCGAGCTGGCTCTCGATCCAGGCCTTGGGGCCGGCCTTCTTGATCGCCGCGACGGTCGTCGGGGTCGGGCCCCAGGTGGCCCGGCGCGCGACGTGGAGCGCCGGGTCGAGCACGAGCATCGTCGGCTTCTGCGTGACCGCCGCGACGGTCGTCATCGTCGGCGCCTTGCCGCCCGTCGACCCCTGGTACTCGACGGCGGGCTTCGTGCTCGACGGGGCCGTGCCGACGGCGAGCGGTGCGGTGGAGCCGGTGTCGGCGATCCGTGCGGCCGCGGTCGGGGCGGCGTCGTCCAGGCCGAGCCCGAGGCTGCCGGCGACGCCGCGGACGACGTCACCTGCCCCCGACGGGCCGACGGCCAGCGCGCCGGCGCCGAGCGCGGCGACCGAGCCGAGCGCCGCGACGACGCCGCGGCGTCCGGGGCCGGCGCCGGTCGTGCTGTGCCGGACCGGGGCGTCCGCGCCGGGGGGCCAGGGGGAGACGTCCTCGTCGCTGCGCAGCGGCGTCCGGCCCGGAGCGGTCTCCGGTTCCGGCCTGCGCGGGGAGGGGGAGTGCTGGGCGGGGAGGGTCCGGTCGTCCGGGACGGGCCCGGCTCCTGGGGTGAGCACCTGCTGCGCGCCCGGCCCCCGCCGGAGTGCGTGTCGACCCACGAAGTGCGTCCTCACTCGTTCGCTCATCGGTCACGTACCCGGTGGCCACCCGACGGGCGGGACGGTGCGACGCGTGGGGCTGCCGGACGGTGCGCGGCGGGGCCGCTCGTCGTGCCGGTCGTTCGCCCGATGCCGCACGTCCTCCGTTCGGATGAGCCCCGAGATCCAATGGGCGGTGACCATTCCGTGATTCATCACGCACTGTCAAGGCCGTGCGGGTGTGTCGCGTCCGAATTGAGCGGGCAGTAACGATCCGGGCACGCAGGGCAGGTGACACTGGGTGATGTCACGGTGCGCCCGCCACGTCGTCCGTCACCGGCCCCGGCGCACGCCCGCGTCGTCCCCGCCCCTGCGGGCAGCCGGGCATACAGTGACGACATGGTCACGCTGGAGTCGCCCGCCGACGGTGCCGGGAACCCGACCGTCGCCCTCGTCCGCGCCGTCCGGGTCTTCCCGGTCAAGGGGATGGACGCCGCCGCCGCGCGCACGGTCCGCCTCGACGGCGCCGGCGTCGTCGGGGACCGTCGGCACGCCGTCGTCGACGAGGCGGGTGTGCTGCTGACCGCGGACGCGGAGCCCCGGCTGCGCTCGGTGAGCGCCTGGCTGGACACCGACAGCGCGGTCCGCCTCGACGTCCCCGGCGCGGCGCCCGGGCTCGGCGCGGAGGCGGCGGGGGCCGCGCTCACCGAGTACCTCGGCCGCTGGGTCCACGTCACGCCCGTCGACCCCTCGCGCACCCTCGACGCGCCGGTCCACATCGTCTCGGTGCAGGCCCTCGAGGCCGCCGAGCGCGGCGAGCACGAGGTCGCCGACTGCGCGTGCAGCCTCGACGAGCCGCGCTCGAACTTCGTCGTCGACGTCCGCGACGAGGCCGGCGCAGCAGGTCGCGAGGAGGACTGGATCGGGCGCCGGATGCGGATCGGCGACGCCGTCGTCGAGGTCGAGCGCAAGCCGGGGCACTGCCTCGGTGTCTACGCGCAGGTCGTCGTCCCGGGAGAGGTGCAGGCCGGCGACGCCGCCGTCCTCGTGCCCTGATCGCGGGGGTGTCCCCGAGCGGGACGTCGCCGCGCCGGTAATGCGCGCGAAGGTCCTGCCACGGCGTCGGTACGCTCGTGCCGGGACCCGTCCGGGTCCGTCCGCGGCGCCGCACCCGCGCGCGCCCGACGAAGGAGAGATCCGTGTCCGAGCTGTCGATCGTCGTCCGGTCCGCCGAGGAGGAACAGGCGCGACAGGTGACGACGGGCACGACGGCCGCCGACCTCTTCGCGGACGACCGGAGCATCGTCGTCGCCCGGGTCAACGGCGTCCTGCGCGACCTCGCCCACGAGCTCGCCGAGGGGGACGTCGTCGAGCCGGTGCCGGTGACGTCGGACGAGGGTCTCGCCGTCCTGCGGCACTCGTGCGCGCACGTGCTCGCGCAGGCCGTGCAGGAGATCGACCCGCAGGCCCGCCTCGGCATCGGCCCGCCGATCCGCGACGGCTTCTACTACGACTTCGACGTCGAGAAGCCGTTCACGCCCGAGGACCTGAAGACCCTCGAGAAGACGATGCAGCGCATCGTCAAGGAGGGGCAGGGCTTCCGGCGCCGCGTCGTCACCGACGAGGAGGCGCGCGCGGAGCTCGCGAAGGAGCCGTACAAGCTCGAGCTCATCGGCCTCAAGGGCGGCTCCTCGGACGACGAGGCCGCCGAGGGGGCGTCCGTCGAGGTCGGTGCCGGCGAGCTGACGATCTACGACAACCTGCGCCGCGACGGCTCGGTGGCGTGGAAGGACCTGTGCCGCGGCCCGCACGTGCCGACGACCCGGCTGCTCGCCAACGGCTGGCAGCTCATGCGCTCCGCCGCCGCGTACTGGCGGGGGAGCGAGAAGAACCCGCAGCTGCAGCGCGTCTACGGCACCGCGTGGGCGACGAAGGACGAGCTCAAGGCGTACCTCGACCGGCTCGCCGAGGCCGAGCGCCGCGACCACCGCAAGCTCGGAGCCGAGCTCGACCTCTTCTCGTTCCCCGACGAGATCGGCTCCGGCCTGCCGGTGTTCCACCCCAAGGGCGGCGTCGTCAAGCGGGAGATGGAGGACTACGTCCGCCGCCGGCACATCGAGGAGGGCTTCGACTACGTCGGCACGCCCCACATCTCGAAGGCGCACCTGTTCGAGACGTCCGGCCACCTGCCGTACTACGCCGACACGATGTTCCCGCCGATGGAGCTGGAGAACAGCCAGTACTACCTCAAGGCGATGAACTGCCCGATGCACAACCTGATCTTCAGGTCGCGCGGGCGGTCCTACCGCGAGCTGCCGCTGCGGTTCTTCGAGTTCGGCACCGTCTACCGGTACGAGAAGTCCGGCGTCATCCAGGGCCTGACCCGGGTGCGCGGCCTGACCCAGGACGACTCGCACAGCTACGTGACGGACGAGCAGGCGCCGCAGGAGATCCGGCACCTGCTGAACTTCGTGCTGTCCCTGCTGCGCGACTTCGGCCTCGACGACTACTACCTCGAGCTCTCGACCCGGGGTGACTCGGACAAGTTCATCGGCTCCGACGAGCAGTGGGAGAGCGCGACCGAGGTGCTCCGTCAGGTCGCCGTCGAGAGCGGGCTGGAGCTCGTCGCCGACCCCGGCGGCGCGGCCTTCTACGGCCCGAAGATCTCCGTCCAGGCCCGGGACGCGATCGGCCGCACCTGGCAGATGTCGACGATCCAGCTCGACTTCAACCAGCCCGCCCGGTTCGGTCTCGAGTACACGGCCGCGGACGGCACGCGCAAGCAGCCGGTGATGATCCACTCGGCGAAGTTCGGCTCGATCGAGCGGTTCTTCGGCGTCCTCACCGAGCACTACGCGGGCGCGTTCCCCCCGTGGCTCGCGCCGGTCCAGGTCGTGCTCATCCCGGTGAGCGAGGACAACGTCGCCTACCTCGAGGGCGTCCGGGCCAAGCTCCGGGCCGCCGGGGTGCGCGTGGAGCTGGACGCCTCGGACGACCGCTTCCCGAAGAAGATCCGCACCCAGACGAAGGCCAAGGTGCCGTTCCTGCTCATCGCCGGGGCCGAGGACGCCGCGAACGACGCGGTCTCCTTCCGGTTCCGCGACGGGACGCAGGACAACGGCATCAAGGTCGACGACGCGGTGGCCCGGGTCGTCGAGGCGATCCGGACGCGCGCGCAGGTCTGACGACGCCGGCCCTGCGGCGGGCCCGCCCGGACGTGTGTCCGAGCAGACAGCCCGCCGCAGGTGCCCGGAACGGGGCAGCGGGGGACGATGGTCACGTGACCACCTCCGCGACCCGCCCGGCGCCTCCCGTCCTCGTCTACGACGGCGACTGCGGGTTCTGCACGCGGTCGGCCGGGGTCGCCCGCCGGTTCGTCATGCCGGCCGGCGGCACGGTCGCCGCGTCGTACGACCTCGACCTCGACGCGTTCGGGCTGACCATGGCCGAGTGCATGGAGGCCCTGCAGTTCGTCGACTCCCGGGGGCGGGTGCACGCGGCCCAGGACGCCGTCGCGCACCTGCTGCTCGCCGGTGCCCCGTGGTGGAAGCCGCTCGGCGCCGTCCTGCTCGTGCCCGGCCTCAACACCGTCGCAGGCGTGCTCTACCGGGCCGTCGCCCGCAACCGGTACCGGCTGCCCGGCGGCACCGCCGCGTGCGCGATGCCCTCGCCGTCGCAGCAGCCGTCGCAGCAGGAGCCGCACGAGCCGGAGCGCGCCGCCTGACCTGCCGGATCCGGGCCGGGGCTTCGGCCTAGGATCGTGCCCGTGACCGTCGAGCCGTCGTGGGAGCTGGCCGGGGCCGCCGACGGGTTCGAGCGCCTCTGGACGCCGCACCGCATGGCGTACCTGCAGGGCGAGGACAAGCCGGAGAACGGCGACGCCGGGCCGCAGTGCCCGTTCTGCCGTGCCCCCGGGCGGGACGACGCCACCGGGCTGATCGTGGCCCGCGGCCGGCACGCGTTCGTCGTCATGAACCTCTACCCGTACAACACCGGTCACGTCATGGTCTGCCCCTACCGGCACGTCGCGATGTACCCCGACCTCGACGTCGACGAGACCGCCGAGGTCGCCGCGCTGACGAAGACCGCGATGCGGGTGCTCACCGAGATCTCCGGCTGCCACGGCTTCAACATCGGGATGAACCAGGGCCCCGTCGCGGGCGCCGGCATCGCCGCCCACCTCCACCAGCACGTCGTCCCGCGCTGGGGCGGCGACTCGAACTTCCTGCCGATCATCGGGCAGACGAAGGCGCTCCCCGAGCTGCTGGGCGACACCCGCGAGCGGCTGGCCGCGGCCTGGCCGACGGACTGAGCCGGACGCCGACAGCCCGTCAGCGTGACGGCTCGGCGAGCAGGTCCTCGAGGATGAGCTGCGTCTTCGGACCCAGCCGTGCCGGGCCGTAGAAGCGCTCCACGAGCGCGAGCGCATCGTCCAGGGACGTGATGCGCAGTGCTGCGGCCAGCCTTCGCAGGTCCTCGCCGTCGGTCTCCTGCCGGGCGGCCATCGCCTTCATGGCGAAGAGGTACTCGGCCGAGGCCACGCCGACACGGATCCCCGGCGCCGAGAAGCTGCCGACGCCCTCGACCGGGGGTTCGCGGTCGGGCAGGAGGCCCTTGACGGCGTCGTTGATCCAGTCCGCGGGCAGCCGGTGCGCCGCCGCCACCCGCGCCGCCTCGTCGTAGATCTCCTGCTTCGGCTCGAAGACGCCGTCGAGGTCGCGGGTGACGCGGTCGCGGCTGAAGGCGAGCGCCATCGCCGCCCCGCCGACGAGGAAGATCCGCGCCTCGAGCCCGCGCCGGTCCAGGCCCGCGCCGAGCTCGACGAGCAGGGCGCGGATCCGGTCGGCGTCGAGGAACGGGCCGTCGCTCCGGTCGGGGCTCACACCGCCGCCAGGTCGCCCGGGTCGACCATGACGCCACGGACCTGCATCGAGATGGGGGACCGGGCGAAGGCGTAGGCCCGCAGCGACGGCGACGACCCGACGAACCAGAACGTCGGCAGGGCGTGGCCGGCCGACCATGGCGGCGCGGGGAGCCCTGCGCGCAGCGAGAGATCCTCGGCGTTGGCTGCCAGCATCGCGTCCCAGCGCTGGTCCCCGGTCGTGGCGGGTCGGGCGAAGTAGACCGCCCGGTCGGCGTCGTCGCGCAGGTGACCGAAGTTCGACCGCAGCTCGCGGACCAGCCGCAGCAGCTCTGCCGTCGTCCACCCCGCCCGCAGGCCGCGGCGCAGCTCCGACGCGGCCGCGGGGACCGTGAGCAGGGTCTGCCGGTGCACGGGGCTGTCCGCCCCGGCGTCGACGGCGGTGAGGATCCGCTCGACGGTGGCGCTGCGCGCGACCTTGGTGCCGCGCTCGTACGCGGCGACGTTCGACTCGGCGGTGCCGGCGGCCCGGGCCACCTCGCGCAGCGTCAGCCCCGCCGCACGGCGACGTTCGCGGAGCTCCCAGCCATCCATGGAGCCAACATATCAGTTATCAGTCGGCCGGCTCGCCGACGACCCCAGCACCCGTCCCGTACACCCGGCGGCCCCGCGGGGACCCTCCTGATGTGCGGGGCGGGTGCCTGAGCACCTCGTCCGTACGACGGTCAGCCCGCGGACGCGGCGAGCACCTTCTCGACCTGGTGCTGCGGCATGAGGGCGTGCTTCACGTACTCGCGCGTGAAGGCGCCGGTGCCGTGCGCGAGGCTGCGCAGGTCGATCGCGTACCGGGTGAGCTCGATGGCCGGGACCTCGCCCGCGACCTCGCTGCGGCCGTTGCCGACGGAGGTCGTCCCGGTGACCCGGCCGCGCCGGGTCGACATGTCGCTCATGACGGTGCCGACGTACTCGTCGTCGACGACGACGCGGACGTCGTCGATCGGCTCGAGCAGGGCGACGCCGGCGGCGGCCGCGGCCTCCTTGAGGGCGAGCGAGCCGGCCATCTGGAACGCGGCGTCCGAGGAGTCGACGCTGTGCGCCTTGCCGCCGACCAGGGTGACCCGCAGGTCGACCATCGGGTAGCCGGCCCCGACGCCGCGCTCCATCTGCGCGCGCACGCCCTTCTCGACGCTCGCGATGAACTGGCGAGGGACGGCGCCACCGACGACCTTGTCGACGAACTCGAAGCCCGAGCCCTCGGGGAGCGGCTCGACCTCGACGTCCGCGACGGCGAACTGGCCGTGCCCGCCGGACTGCTTGACGTGCCGGCCGTGGCCGGACGCCGGCTTGGCGAAGGTCTCGCGCAGGGCCACCTTGACCGACTGGGTGTCGACCTCGGTGTTGTACTTGCTCCGCAGCCGGTCCAGGAGCACCTCGAGGTGGGCCTCGCCCATCGACCACACGACCATCTGGCGGGTGTCGGGGTTGACCTCGACGCGCACGGTCGGGTCCTCGGCGACGAGCCGGCCCAGGCCCTGCGAGAGCTTGTCCTCGTCGGCGCTCGTGCGGGCCGTGACCGCGGTCGGCAGCAGCGGCTCCGGCATGACCCACGGCTCCATGAGCGCGGGCGCGGACGGCGCCGACAGCGTGTCACCGGTCTCGGCGCGGCCCAGCCGGGCGACGGCGACGATGTCGCCGGCGACGCCGCGGGTGACCGGCGCCAGGGCACCGCCGAGGATCGTCGAGACGGCCCCCACCCGCTCGTCGACGTCGTGGTCCGGGTGCCCGCGGTCGGAGCCCGCGAACTGCGCGAAGTGCCCCGAGACGTGGACGGTCATGTCCTGCGCGAGCGTGCCCGAGAAGATCCGGACGACGCTCACCCGGCCGACGAACGAGTCCGTCGTCGTCTTGACGACCTCGGCGACGAGCGGCCCGTCCGGGTCGCACTCGACGGCCTCGCGCGGCGAGCCGTCGGGCGTCGTCACGGTCGGCAGCGGGTGCTCCAGCGGCGACGGGAACCCGCGCAGGATCACCTCGACGAGCTCGGGGACGCCGAGACCGGTCAGCGCGTCGACCGGCAGCACGGGGTGGAACGACCCGCGGGCGACGGCCTTCTCCAGGTCCTCGACGAGGGTGTCGAAGCCGACCTCCTCGCCGCCGAGCCAGCGGTCGAGCAGGGTGTCGTCCTCGGACTCCTGGATGATCCCCTCGATGAGGGACTGCCGCAGGGTCTCGATGAGCTCGATGTGCTGCGGGTCCGCCTCGCGCTCGACGCGGGTGCCGGACGAGGAGTCGAAGATCTTCTGCGACAGCAGGCCGATGAGCCCGGCCGGCATCTCGTCGTCCCCGAGCAGCGGCAGGTAGAGCGGCTGGACGCCCTCGCCGAAGACCCGCTGGCAGATCGCGAGCGACTCGTCGAAGTCGCCGCGCTGCTGGTCCAGGTGGGTGACGACGACGGCCCGGGGCATCCCGACCGAGGCGCACTCCTCCCAGAGCATGCGGGTGATGCCGTCGACGCCGTCCACGGCCGAGACGACGAAGAGGGCGGCATCCGCCGCCCTCAGACCTGCCCGGACCTCACCGACGAAGTCGGCGTGCCCGGGGGTGTCGACGAAGTTGACCTTGACGGTCCCCGTCACCCCCTCGACGGCCACCGAGGCGACCGCCAGGGAGACCGACCTCCCGAGCTTGTGCTCGATGTCCTCGTGGTCGCAGACCGTGCTGCCGTCGTCCACCCGGCCGGCGCGGGACACGGCGCCGGTGCCCGCGAGAAGGGCCTCCACGAGCGTCGTCTTGCCCGCCGCGGCGTGGCCGATGAGCACGACGTTCCGTATCCGGTCCGGCGTGACCTGCTCGAACGCTTCCGTACCGCGTGGCCTGACGTTGCCCGCCATGAGACCTCCTCGTCCGACGTCCCCCCGCAACGAAGCGGTGCGCTTCGTGTGCTGACAAACCTGTACCCGTCCCGTCGCGCAGAGCAAGGGGGACCTTCGTCGGCGCACCCCGGATAGAGTGCTTCCTGCCATGCTCAACCGCTTCGCACGAGCGCTCTTCACCCGCCTGCTGACTCCCGTCGCGCGGGTGCTCCTCGGCGTCGGGATCAGCCCGGACGTCGTCACGCTCGTCGGGACGCTCGGCGTCTGCTTCGGGGCGCTGGCCTTCTACCCGCGGGGCGAGTTCCTCTGGGGCACCCTCGTCATCACCGCGTTCGTGTTCTCGGACACGGTCGACGGCATCATGGCGCGCTCGATGAACCGGTCGAGCGCCTGGGGCGCCTTCCTCGACTCCACCCTCGACCGGGTCGGCGACGCCGCCGTCTTCGGCGGGCTCGTCCTCTACTACGCCGGCGGCTCCCGCGGCCGGGACACCGTCATGGCCGCGCTGGCCCTGGCCTGCCTCGTGCTCGGCAGCGTCGTCTCGTACGCCCGGGCCCGCGCCGAGGGCCTCGGGATGACCGCGAGCGTCGGGATCGCCGAGCGGGCCGACCGGCTCGTCACCGTGCTCCTGACGACCGGCCTCGTCGGCCTGTACTGGAAGACCGGCTACGGCCTGCCCGAGGTCGTCCTCCTCGTCGTCCTCGCGGTGCTCGCCGTCGCGAGCCTCGTGACCGTCGTCCAGCGGATGCTCACCGTCCGGACCCAGGCCCTCGCCCGGCTGCGCGAGCAGGCCGCCGCGGCCGGGACGGCGGGGCCCGCCGATGCGTGAGCGCCTGGTCCTCTGGGCCTACTCCGCGGGCTGGCGCCTCGTCCGCTCGCTCCCCGAGCGCAGCGCCTACCTCGTCTTCTCCGTGCTCGCCGAGTTCACCTGGATGCGCCAGGGCGCAGGCGTCCGGCAGCTCGAGAAGAACCTCGAGCGGGTCCTCCCGGGCGCCAGCCCGATGAAGATCAAGACGGTGTCCCGCAAGGGGATGCACTCGTACATGCGGTACTGGTGCGACGCCTTCCGGCTGCCGGACTGGTCGAGCGACCGGATCCTCGCGACCTGCCGCGCCGAGGGCGACGGACCGGTCCGAGAGGCGCTCGCGGCCGGCCGCGGCGTCGTCATGGCGCTGTCGCACAGCGGCAACTGGGACCACGCCGGTGCCTGGTCGACGCTCGCGATGGCCCGGGTGACGACGGTCGCCGAGCGGCTGCGGCCCGAGGAGCTCTACGAGCGGTTCCTCGAGTTCCGCAAGGAGCTCGGGATGGAGGTCCTCCCGCACGACGGCGGCGGCGAGGTCTTCGGCACGCTCGTGCGGCGGCTGCGCACCGGCGGCTTCGTCCCGCTGCTCGCCGACCGCGACCTCACCGCGTCCGGCGTCCCGGTGCAGATCTTCGGCGACACGGCCCGGATGGCGGCCGGGCCGGCGTCCCTGGCCCTCGTCGCCGACGCGGCGCTGTTCCCGGTGTCGATCCGGTACGAGCGGCTCAAGCGGGCCGGTGCCCCGGCCCGCTGGGGGACGGTCATCCACTTCCACCCCGAGGTGGTCGCCCCGTCGACCGGCCAGCGCGCGACGAAGGTGCAGGCGATGACGCAGGCCTGCGCCGACGCGCTCGCCGCCGGGATCGCCGCGCACCCGGAGGACTGGCACATGCTGCAGCGGGTCTTCGTCGCGGACTACGTGTCCGACATCGTCCCGGAGACGCCCGGCGGCGCGGGCGCGACGGGCGGCCCCGAGCGGCCGCGCCGCGCCGGCTGACCCGCGGGACGACGGGGCCCGGGATGCGGATCGGGATCGTCTGCCCGTACTCGTTCGACGTGCCGGGCGGGGTGCAGTTCCACGTCCGCGACCTCGCCGAGCACCTGCTCCAGGGCGGTCACGCGGTGAGCGTCCTCGCCCCGGCGGACGACGACACCCCGGTCCCGGCGTACGTCGAGGCCGCGGGCCGCGCGGTCCCCGTGAAGTACAACGGCTCGGTCGCGCGGCTGCAGTTCGGGCCCGTGAGCGCCGGCCGGGTGCGTCGCTGGCTCGACGAGGGCGACTTCGACGTCCTCCACATCCACGAGCCGGTCGCCCCGTCGCTGTCGCTGCTCGCGCTGTGGATCGCCACCGGCCCGATCGTCGCGACCTTCCACACCGCCAACCTGCGCTCGCGCGCGATGCAGGTCGCCCAGCCGCTCGTCCGGCCGAGCCTGGAGAAGATCTCCGCGCGGATCGCGGTGAGCGAGGACGCCCGCCGCACCGTCGTCGAGCACCTCGGCGGCGACGCCGTCGTCATCCCGAACGGGGTCTTCGTCGACCGGTTCGCCGCGGCGCCGACCGACCCGCTGTGGACCGGCACCCCGGACCGCCCGACGCTGGCGTTCCTCGGCCGCACCGACGAGCCGCGCAAGGGGCTGCCGGTGCTCCTCGAGGCCGTCCCGGCGCTGCGGGCCGTGCACCCCGGGCTGCGCGTGCTCGTGCTCGGCCGCGGGGACGCCGAAGACCTCATCGCGGGCCTCGGGCCGCACGCGGTGGCGGTCGAGATGCTCGGCCCCCTCGACGACGACGCGAAGGCCCGGCTGCTGCGCTCGGTCGACGCGTACGTCGCCCCGCACACCGGTGGCGAGAGCTTCGGGATCGTCCTCGTCGAGGCGATGAGCGCGGGTGCGCCGGTCGTCGCGAGCGACCTCGGGGCGTTCCGCCGGGTGCTCGACGACGGTGACCTCGGCGTCCTGTTCCGGGCCGGTGACGCGTCCGCGCTCGCGACGGCGCTGCTCGCGACGCTCGCCGACGAGCCGGGACGGCGCGCGGTCGCCGACCGGGCGTCGCTCGCCGTCCGCCGCTACGACTGGTCGCGGGTCGCCGAGCAGGTGCTGTCGGTCTACGAGACGGTGCGGATCGGCACCGACCGGGTCGGCGAGGACCCGGTCTCACGCGGGCTGCTGACCCGGTGGCGGGAGGGCCGGCGTGACGCGTGACTGGCTCGTGGGCGCGGCCGGCTGGCTGCCGCTCGTGCTCGCCCTGCTCCTCGTGCTGGGCTGGTACCTGTCGTACTCGGCGGCCCGGCTCGACCGCCTGCACCACAAGGTCGAGTCCTCGCGCGCGGCCCTCGACGCCCAGCTCGTGCGGCGCTGCGTCGCGGCGCTCGAGCTCGCGCCCTTCCTCGATCCCGCGACCGGGCTGCTCCTCGCGGACGCCGCGGCGACCGCCCTCGAGGCGGGCGAGCAGGGCGTCTCCGGGCCGGACCTCGAGGAGGCCGAGAGCGACCTCACGCGGGCGCTGGAGGCGGCCCTCGACGACGCCGGGCACGTGGCGGCGCTGGCCCGGGACGCGACCGCCCGGGAGGCCCTCGCGGTGCTCCGGCAGGCCTGCGAGCGGGTCGAGCTGGCCCGGCGGTTCCACAACGAGGCGGTGGCGCAGGCGCAGCGGGTGCGGCGCAAACGGGTCGTCCGGTGGGCGCGGCTCGCGGGCCACGCCGCCTGGCCGGTGACCGTCGAGATCGACGACGGCACGCCGTCCGGGCTCGGCAGCGGTCTCGACGCGGCGGCGGCGCGCGCCCGCTGAGGAGGCGGCGTGCAGGTCCTGCGGAGGAACCGTGGGGGAGCCCGCGCCGGCCGACCGTCACGGCCGGCCCGCGCGTAGCGTCCCGGGCGTGCACATCTGGCGCTACGTCGACGCCCCGCTCGCGCTCGCCGTCCTCGGGACGGCCCTCGTCGTCCTCGGCGCCGCGGGCGCCGTCGCGTGGCGCCGCGGCGCGGACGCCGGGGTCGTCGCCGCCCGGGTGCTCCTCGCCGCCGGGGTCGGGGCGATGCTCGTGCTCGGGCTCACCGGCGGCTCGGACGACCGGGCCGGGGTCAACCTCGTGCCGTTGCGCGGCATCGTCGGGCAGGCCCACAACCCGGACCCCGGCCTGCTCGTCGTCAACCTCGTCGGCAACGTCCTCGCGTTCGCGCCGGCCGGTGCGCTCGCCGTGCCGGCCCTGCGCCGCGGCCTGCTCGCCGGGACGGTCGCCGGGACGGCGGTGTCCGTCGTCATCGAGGTCGTCCAGCTCGGGCTCGGCCGCGTCTTCGACGTGGACGACCTGCTGCTCAACGCGCTCGGGTCCGCGCTCGGCGCGTGGTGCGCCGTCGCGGTCCGCGGGGCGCGGGCACGGCGCCGGGCCCGCGCCGGGGCACCGGACGCCGGACCGGGCCGGGAGCGAGTGCTCCCGGCCCGGCCGTGACGTGCTGGTCCTGCTGTCGTGCTGGTCCTGCTGTCCTGCGGTGGTGCGGTCGTCAGCCCTTCGACTTCGAGACCTGGATGGTCATCGTCGTCTTGTTCTGCTTGAGCACCGTGATCCGGACACCCGCCGCCGGCACCTTGACCCCGGCGGTGGGGGCCGAGGCGTACCAGTAGGTGCGGGCGTCGTCGAAGACCGGCTGCGCCTTCTGGCTCGGGATCCTGTTCGTGACGCTGTTGAGGTGGAGCGTCAGCCCGTCGGTGCGGTGCGTCGAGAACGGCGCGTCGTAGACCTGGACGCGACCGCGCCACGGCGTGCCGTCGTTGCGCAGCAGCGGCTTCGGGTGCGAGTCCACGGGGAGGATGAGGCCCTCACCGGGGTGCTCGCTCTTGTTGTTGTCCCCGAACGAGGTGTCCCAGTACGACACGAGCAGGCCGTTGCCGTACGGGAAGTGCTCCACCTTGTCGGGGTACTTGTTCGCGAACCCGAAGTTGTACGGACCCGTCTTCAGGTACGTGTCGTACGAGGTGTAGGCGCGGTACGACGCGATGTAGAAGTGCGCGAACTGCTGCGTCGTCGTGGCACCGACGGCGCTGAAGCCGTCCGCCGTCCACCCGTTCGCACCGGACTCGGCGCCGTCCGTGAAGACGGTCGTCGTGCCCGACGTGATGGTGATGTCGTCGGCGAAGAAGCCGATCCCGCCGACGGCGCCGTCGGTCGAGTAGCGCAGCCGCAGACCCACGGTCTTGCCGGCGTACGCCGACAGGTCGAACGTCGCGTCGACCCAGCCGTTGCTCGTGCCGTCGATGCCGTTGTTCTCGGCGGGCTTCGTGATGCTGCCCGCGACGGCCTTGAAGCCGGTGCCGTCGTCGACCTCGACGTACGCGTAGTCGCACGGGTCGGGGCCGCAGTCCTCGATGTCCCAGTTGGCCGCGAAGCGCAGCGTGGCCGAGCCGGCCGGCAGCGCGACGCTGCGGGTCAGGGTGTTGTCCAGGTCGTCACCGGCGCCGGACCACCAGGAGGCGGCACCGGTCTTCGGCGGGACCAGGTCCCTGGTCACGGACTTGTCGGGCAGCGTGACGACGACGCCCTGCGGGTCCTTGGTGTTGTACTCGTGCGGGCCGAGGTTCAGCGTCTTCTTGGTGCCGGCCGCGACGACGCGGTAGTCGAACCAGCCGAGCTGGAGCTTGTCCCACGCGGACAGGTCGGCGGCGCGGGTGCCGATGCCCTGGTCGCCGGGCGCCCAGGCGCGGCTCTGCGCCATGAGGGTCCACCAGTCGACGCCGTTGTCCGGGCCGCCGGCCGTGTCGTAGTGGTCCGGCAGGCCGAGGTCGTGGCCGTACTCGTGGACGAAGACCGACAGGCCGCCGTTCTCGGGCTGGATCGTGTAGTCGCCGATCCAGATGCCGGTGTCGCCGACCTGGGTGCCGCCGAGCGGCGCGCCCGCCGGCCCCTCGGAGCCGATGCCGCCCTGGAACGCGTACCAGCGGTGGCTCCAGATGGCGTCCTCGCCCTGGAACGGGTCGCCGTCGGCCTGGTCGCCGCCGGCGTGGACGATCTGGAAGTGGTCGATGTAGCCGTCCGGCTCGTCGAAGTTGCCGTCGCCGTCGACGTCGTAGCGGTCCCACTGGTCGTACGCGGCGAGGTCGGTCGTGATCTGCGCGTCCGTGCGCCCCGCGGCCTTCTGGTCGGCGACCCACTGGTTCGCCGCGTCGCGGACGAGGTCCCACGTGTTCGAGCAGACGTTGCTCGCGCACGGGAAGCCGTCGCTGCGGCCGTAGCGGGCCTCGTTGTAGCGGACCTTGACCCAGTCGCTCACGGTGCCGTCGACCGAGTAGCGCCCCGAGGACTGGCGCTCGTAGTACGTCTTGACCGACTCGACGCCCTTGCCGGTGCCGAAGTACAGGTTCTGGTAGTACGCCTGGTTGTAGTCCGGCTGCCAGACGGTCGAGTTGTCGTTCGGCCCCGGCTTCGGGATCGCGTTGTTCAGCGGGCCGTCGAACACCGTCGGGCCCGGGGTGTCCGGGTCGGTGTCCTGGTCGGGGTACGCGGGGTCCCGCTCGTTGCCGAACTCGGCGAGGATGACGAAGATCTTGTCCGTCTTCTCCCGGCCGAGCTCGACGTAGTTGTGGGTCCGGTTGCGGTTGTTCGACGCCGACCGGCTGCGCGAGCCGGCGTCGGCGGCCGTCGCCGTCGCGCCGGGGCCGAGGTCGACGACGGTGCTGCCGTTCTTGGTGACGGCGGTCGCGTCGCCCGAGATGACCCCGGTGAGCGCCTGCTGGCGCAGCGCGCGGCGCTTGTCCTCGAGCGGGTTGGGCAGGTCGTGGACCGTGCCGTTGGAGACCGATCCGGGGCCGCCCGAGACGGCCTGCGCCGGGCTCGCCGCGGCGGGGCTACCGCCGTACAGCGATCCGGTGCAGGCCAGGGCGAGCCCGACAAGTCCGACGAGTGGTCGGCGCACATATCCTCCAGAGATCCGCCGGCGCCCCCGAGGCGCGCGGCACACGAACGCCGAGGAGGTCGTCCTCGGCTTGGGGGCGACTCTAGGGACAAAAGGTGGGACTCGTCCCGCTGACGGTGGGGGTTCTTGCGGCGGAGTTCCGCAAATGTCGCCAAAATCTTTGGCGGAGACCGAATCGTTATGCAGTAGGACAAACTGTCCCTTGACGTGGTCGTTCGATGCGTGGTGAGCCCATGTTCGCCTACGGGCGTCGACCGGCCCGGACCGCCGCGCCGAGGTCGGCGGCGACCTCTGCCGCCCGGTGCCCGGGGACGTTCCCGTACCCGACGACGAGCCCGCCCGGCCCCGGTGCGACCCGGCACTGGGACAGGCCCAGGACCCCCAGGCCCCGGTCGCGCGCCGCCGAGAGGACCGCGGCCTCGTCGGCCCCGTCCGGCAGCAGCCACAGGACGTGCAGCCCGGCGTCCATGCTCGGCGACGCTGCGCCCGGCACGGACGCCGACAGGCCGGCGAGCATCGCCGTCCGGCGGCGCTGGTAGGACCGTCGCATCCGGCGCAGGTGGCGGTCGTAGGCGCCCGAGCCGATGAGCCGGGCCAGGGCGTGCTGGTCGGGCGTCGGGGCGAGCGACCCGAGCCGGCGGCGGGCCGCCGCGAGGTCGTCGGCGAGCCCGGCCGGGGCCACGAGCCAGCCGAGGTGCAGCCCGGGCGAGAGGGTCTTGCTCGTCGAGCCGAGGTACACGACGTGCTCGGGGGCCAGCGCCGCGAGGGCGCCCACCGGGCGGCGGTCGTAGCGGAACTCGGCGTCGTAGTCGTCCTCGACGACCGTCCGGCGGCCGGTCGCGGCCCC
>JACRAB010000431.1 GCA_016213575.1 Actinomycetota bacterium | reverse complement strand
GACCTGCGCCCTCCCACGGGCCTCGGTCGCGGCCTGGGCGGCGGCGTCGGCGGGCAGGGCGGGCAGCGGGACGGCGGCGGCGCGGTTGCGCGCGACGAGCTCGAAGGCCCGCGCCCGGTCGTACTCCAGACGGCCGACGTCCCGGACGCGCTCCGGTGACCACGGCACGCAGGCGACCTCGCGGAGGAACCAGGCGTAGGGCTCGCGCCCGACGGGTTCGGCGTCCGGCAGGCCGGGCAGCCAGGCCGCGAGGGCGTCCCGGAAGGCGACCAGCGCGCGCCCGGCCTCCGCGGCCGCGGCGAGCAGGTCCTCGGCGATTCCGGCCGGGAGGTCGGGGACGGCCGCGACGAGCGCCCGCGCGCTCGCGACGACCCGGCCCTCGACGTCCACGAGCTCGTCGACGGCCGACCGCGTGAACGGTGCGACGCACCGGCCCTCGACCATCTCCAGACCGGTGGCGAGCGTGCCGGGCGCGGCCCGCAGCAGGCGGAGCACCTCCACGGCGCGCGCCGCGTCGGCACCGGGGCGCAGCAGGGTGTCGAAGACCGGGCCGATCGCCTGGTCGACGTAGAACCGCGGCTGCGCCCAGACCTCGAGCACGTCGAGCTCCCACGTGAGCCGGGCGACGGCCGAGCGGAGCAGCCGGTGGTCGACCCGGTCGGCGACCGTGGCCCCGGCGAGCGCCGGGGCGAGGTCCGCGAGCTCGGCGGCGAAGCCGTCGCGGGCCGCGCGGTGCCGCACGACGGCGTCCGCGCCGACCTCGGGCAGCCAGCCCGCCGGGCGGTCGAGCCGGGGGATGTCGTCCCGGCCGCGCGGCTGCTGCACGGCGCGCCACCGCCAGAACCGGTCCGCGAGGTCGTCGAGCTGCTGCATGGTCCCCAAGACTCGACCTGGACAATCGTTTGCGCAACTATCGTCGCCGGAAGCGCGAGGAGGGAGAGCCGTGGCCGTCGACCTGCGCGACGTCGCGGCCGCGTGCGGGGTGTCGGTGGCGACCGCCTCCCGGGCGCTCAACGGCTCGCCCCGGGTGAGCGCGGACACCGTGCGCCGGGTCCGCGAGGCCGCGGACCGGCTGGGCTACCGGCCCAACGCGAGCGCCCGCGCGCTGCGCACCTCCCGGTCCCGGTTCGTCGGGCTCGTCGTGACGAACCTCGTCAACGTGAGCTTCCACGTCATCGCCGAGGTCGTGCAGCAGCGCCTCGCGGAGCGGGGCTACCAGATGGTGCTGTCCGTGACGGGGGGCGACGCGGCGCAGGAGCTCGAGGCGCTGCGGATGCTCGCCGACCACAGCGCCGAGGGGGTCGTCGTCGTCGGCGCCGACGCACCGGCCATCGACGAGCTGCGCCGGCTCGCGCTGCCCGCCGTCCACCTGGCCCGGCGGCCCGACCGGCCCGCGGGCGACTGCGTGCTCGTCGACGACCTCTCCGGTGCGCGGGACGCCACCGCGCACCTCGTGGGTCTCGGGCACCGGCGGATCGCCGTCGTGTGCGGCCCGCAGACGGTGACGTCGGGCCGGGAGCGGCTCGCCGGCTACCGGCTCGGGCTGCAGGACGCCGGGATCACCGAGGCGTCCGAGCTCGTCCTGCCCGGCCCCTTCACCCCCGCCCACGGGCGTGACGCGGTGGGCCGGCTGCTCGCGCTGCCGGCCCGGCGGCGCCCGACCGCGCTGCTCGTGACGAACCACGAGGCGGCGTTCGGGGCGCTCCCCGCGCTCCACGAGGCGGGCGTCGACGTGCCGGGGCGGCTCAGCGTCGTCTGCTACGAGGACGCCGAGATCATGCGCTGGTGGCACCCCGCGGTCACGGTCGTCGACATCAACCCGGCGGAGATGGGCGAGCTCGCGGCCCGGCTCCTGCTCGAGCGGATCACCGGTGCCCGGCCCGGGACGACCCGGCCGGGGGAGTTCCGGGTGGGCACCCACCTCACGGTGCGGGCCTCGTGCGGTCCGCCGCCGCCCCGGTGACGGCGGGGAGACGGTGATGTTGCGGTTGGGATACAAGGCGCCCCGCGGAGCGGATCTTGCTTGACGACCGGTGGCGGTGCTGCGACCGTGGCGCAGTCGCCGGGCTGCGTAATCGTTTGTACTGGCGACGCCCCGCGGGCGGACGGCCCGTCGACCACCTCGGAAGTGAGGGCAGCATGCGCAAACGCTCGTTCGTCGTCGGCTCGGCGTCGCTGGTGGCGCTCATGGCGCTCGCCGCGTGCGGAGGCGGGAGCTCGGCCGGCACCCCGGCCTCCGGCACCGGCTCGGCCGCCGCGCCCGCGAACCAGACCCTCGTCGTCGACACGACCTTCAACCTCAAGACGGTCGACCCGGGCCGGATGTTCGAGACGACGGGCCTGCTCATCGACCGCGCCCTCTACTCGACGCTCCTCACCTTCACCGGCGGCGACGTCAAGAAGCCGGTGCCGGACCTCGCCGAGTCCTACACGGCGTCCCCGGACGGCACGACCTACACGTTCAAGCTGCGCAGCGACGCCGTCTTCTCCGACGGCACCCCGGTCACCTCGGCCGACGTCGTGTTCTCCCTCAACCGGGTCAAGGCGATCGCGGGCAACCCGTCGTTCCTCATGGCCGGCATCACGGTGACGGCGCCGGACGCCTCGACGGTCGTGCTGACGAGCGAGAAGCCGAACCCGTCGATCCCGTTCATCGTGCCGAACCCGGCGCTCGGCATCCTCAACTCCACGGCCGTCAAGGCCTCGGGCGGCACGGACGCCGAGGGAGCCGACAAGAACGACAAGGCCGAGACGGCGCTCAACACGGCGTCGCAGGGCAGCGGGCCCTACACGCTGAGCAGCTTCAGCACGACGACCCAGGTCGTCCTCGAGGCGAACGCGAAGTACTGGGGCACGAAGCCGGCCTACTCCAAGGTCGTGCTGCGCAACGTCGCCGCGAACGTCCAGAAGCTCAACGTCACCAAGGGCGAGTCCCAGATCGCGCTCGACCTCTCGCCGACCCAGGCCGAGGGGATGAAGGACGTGCAGGTCGTCAACGGCGCCTCGCCGAACGTCTTCTTCCTCTTCACGAACAACGACCCCAAGATCTCCGCGACGACGGCGAACAAGGACTTCCAGGAGGCCGTCCGCTACGGGATCGACTACGACGGGCTCGTGGCGCTCGCCGGCACCGGCTCCACTCAGGCCGCCGGCGTCATCCCGACGATGTTCCTCGGCAGCCTGCCCGCCGGGTCCGGCGTCAAGCGGGACGTCGCCCGGGCCAAGGCGGCGCTGGCGAGGTCGGGCATCAGCAACCCGACGGTCGACATCGGCTACCCGAGCGACTTCGCGTCCAACGGCATCGCCTTCGGCGACCTCGCCGCCCGGGTGCAGGCCAACCTCAAGGAGGTCGGCATCACGGTGAACCTCAAGGGCTCGTCGGTGCAGACCGCGCTCGCCGAGTACCGCGACGGCAAGGAGCAGATGGGTCTGTGGTTCTGGGGCCCGGACTACCCGGACCCGGGCGACTACCTCGTCTTCCTCCCCGACCAGCTCGTCGGCAAGCGCGCCGGCTACGTCAAGGGCGCGAACCCGGCGCTCGAGGCGCTCGGCGAGAAGGCCGCGACGACGGTCGACGACGCCGAGCGGGTCAAGCTCTACGAGCAGATCCAGACCGAGCTCAACACGTCGAGCCCGTTCATGCCGCTCCTGCAGCCGGCGCAGATCGTCGTCGCCGGCCAGTCGGTGAAGAACGTGCAGTCGAACGCGGTCTGGCTCGCGACGCTCAGCGAGCTCGGCTAGGCAGGACCCGTACCGACAGTGAGCTCTGCCGACAGTGCCCTCCCGGTCCCGGTGGGACGCCCGCGCACGCGGGCGTCCCGCCGGGACCTGTGGCGCTTCCTCGCCAAGCGGCTCGTCGCCGGTGCGTTCCTGTGCGTGGGGATCACGCTCGTCTCGTTCGTGCTCACCCAGCTCGTCCCGGGCGACCCGGCCGCCGCGAACCTCGGCAACCGGGCCGTCGAGGACCCGGCCGCCGTCGCGGCGTTCCGGGCGCAGTACGGCCTCGACAAGCCGCTGCCGGTCCAGTACGCGGTCTACCTCGGCAAGCTCGTCCGCGGTGACCTCGGGGAGTCGCAGCAGAGCCACCGCACCGTCAAGGCCGACCTCGCCGAGTACATCCCGGCGACGTTCGAGCTCGCGCTGTTCGCCATCGTGCTCTCGCTGCTCGTCGGCGTCACCCTCGGCGTCGTCGCCGCGGTCTTCCGCGACCGCTGGCCGGACCAGGTGCTGCGCGTCGTGAGCCTCGCCGGCGTCTCCATGCCGACGTTCTGGATCGCGCTGCTGGCGTTCTTCGTCTTCTTCTACAAGCTCGGCTGGCTGCCCGGCGGCGGCCGGCTCGGCCCGGCGCTCACGCCCCCGCCGCGCACCACGGGCATGTTCACCGTGGACGCCGCCCTGGCGGGCCAGTGGGGCGTCCTCGGCTCCGCGCTGGAGCACCTCGTCCTGCCCGGGCTGGTGCTGGCCACCTACACCGTCGGGATGCTCCTGCGCTTCACCCGGGCCTCGATGCTCGAGATCCTCGGCAACGACTACGTCCGCGCCGCCCGGGCCAAGGGGCTGCCGGAGCGGGTCGTCGTCGTCCGGCACGTGCTGCGCCCGGCGCTCATCTCGATCATCACGGTGGCCGGCCTCGCGTTCGGCAGCCTGCTCTCCGGCACCGTTCTCGTCGAGACGATCTACTCCTGGCCCGGCCTGGGGCAGTACGCGTACACGAGCGCCAAGAACCTCGACCTGCCGGCGATCATGGGCGTGAGCGTCGTCGTCGCGGCGGTCTACATCGCGATCAACCTGCTCGTCGACCTGCTCTACGGCGTCATCGACCCGCGGATCCGGCTGTCGTGAGCGCCGGTTCCGTGCAGGCCGCCACGGTGACGACCCCGGACGTCGCCCGGGCCGCCCGCGCGCCGTGGCGATCCCCGCTCGCGCTCGTCGGCCTGACGATCATCGTCGGCTGGCTCGTCCTGGCCGTTCTCGCGCCCTGGGCGGCCCCCAGCGACCCGCTCGCCCAGGACGCCGCGATCCTCCAGGCCCCCTCGGGGGCGCACTGGTTCGGGACCGACGAGCTCGGCCGCGACGTCCTGTCCCGGGTGGTCCACGGCGCCCGGATCTCGCTCCCGCTCGCCTTCGTCCTCGTCGCGGCGTCGACCCTCATCGGCTCCGTGGTCGGGGCGGTCGCCGGGTTCTTCGGGCGCTGGGTCGACTCCGTCGCGATGCGGCTGGCCGACCTCGTCTTCGCCTTCCCCGGCATCATCCTCGCGCTCGCGATCGCCGCGGCGCTCGGTCCGCAGCTGCGCAACGCCGTCATCGCCGTCGTCATCGTGTCCTGGCCCGGCTACGCACGCCTCGTGCGCAGCCTCGTCCTCGCCGCGCGCACCTCGCAGTACGTCGTCTCCTCCCGGCTGCTCGGCGCCTCCGGGCTGCGGACGCTCTTCGTCGACGTCCGGCCGAACATCGCCGGCCCGGTCCTCGTCATGTCGGCGCTGGACATCGGCAACGCCGTCCTGCTGCTGTCCGGTCTGTCGTTCCTCGGGCTCGGGGCGCAGCCGCCGACCCCGGAGTGGGGCGCGATGGTGGCGGCGGGGTCGCAGAACTTCGACCGCTGGTGGGTCGGCCTGTTCCCCGGCCTGGCGATCCTCACGGTCGTCCTGGCGTTCAACTTCGTCGGGGACACCTTGCGCGACGTGCTCGACCCGCGCACGGCCCGGGCGCTGCGCGAGTGAGCGCCGTGGAACCGCTGCTGCGGGTCGAGGACCTGCGCGTCGAGCTGCCGACCCGGCGCGGGCTGCGGCCCGCCGTCGACGGGCTGTCCTTCGACGTCGCCGAGGGCGAGATCGTCGGCATCGCGGGGGAGAGCGGCAGCGGCAAGACGATGACGGCGATGACGCTGCTCGGCCTGCTGCCGCACGGCGCCCGGACCAGCGGCTCGGCCCGGTTCGACGGGCGTGAGCTGCTCACGCTGGGCCGCCGGCAGCTGCGGGACCTGCGCGGCCGGCAGATCGCCATGGTGTCGCAGGACCCCTCGACGGCGCTGCACCCGATCCTGCCGGTCGGCACCCAGGTCACCGAGCACATGCGCCACCACCTCGGGCTCTCGAAGAGCGCGGCCAGGGCGGAGGCCGTCGAGCTGCTCGCGACGGTCCGGATCCCTGACCCCGAGCGGGCGCTCGGCGCCTACCCGGGGCAGTTCTCCGGTGGTATGCGGCAGCGGATCGCCATCGCCGTGGCGCTCGCCGCCCGGCCCCGGCTGCTGCTCGCCGACGAGCCGACGACGGCGCTCGACGTCACCGTCCAGGCCGGGATCCTTCGGCTGCTCGACCGGCTGCGCCGCGAGCGCGGGCTCGCGGTGCTCGTCATCACCCACGACCTCGGGGTGATGTCGGCGGTCGCCGACCGGGTCGCGGTGATGTACGCGGGGCGGCTCGCCGAGAGCGGCCCCCGCGCGCAGGTGCTCGCCACCCCGCGGCACCCGTACACCCGCGGGCTGCTCGACGCGCTGCCGCACCCCGAGGCCGCCGACGACCCGGCCCGGGTCGCGCTGCGGCCGATCCCGGGCAGCCCGCCGTCGCTCGGCGACGTACCGGCCGGCTGCCCGTTCCACCCGCGGTGCGCCTTCGCCGTCCCGGCCTGCGCCACCGACCGCCCCGAGCCGGTGCCGGTCGCGGCAGGGCACCTGCTGGCCTGCCCGCCGGACCCGCTGCCCCGGGACGGCGCCGCGCCCGTGCCCGAGGGGGCTCCCGCATGACCGGCGCCACCCCCGTGCCCGCCGCGGAGCCGACGCTGCTCGAGCTGACCGGCGTGGCCGTCGAGTACGGCCGCCGCGGGGCACGGGTACGCGCGGTCGACGGCGTGGACCTCACCGTGGCCGCCGGCGAGGTCGTCGGGCTCGTCGGGGAGTCCGGCTGCGGCAAGTCCTCGCTCGGGCGGGCCGCCGTCGGCCTCGAGCCGCTCGCCGCCGGCTCGGCCCGCTTCCTCGGCGAGCCGGTGACGACGATCGGCCGGGGTGCCCGCCCGGGCCGGCTGCGCCGGCTCCAGATGGTGTTCCAGGACCCGTACTCCTCGCTCAACCCGCGGCGCACCGTCGGGGACCTCGTCGCCGACGGCGTGACCCTCGGCGGCGGCAGCCGTGCGGAGGGCCGCACCCGCGCGGCGGCCCTGCTCGAGCGGGTCGGGCTGCCGGCGTCCGCGACCGGTGCCTACCCGCACGAGTTCAGCGGCGGCCAGCTGCAGCGGATCGCCATCGCGCGCACCCTCGCCGCCGACCCGCTGTGCTTCGTCGCCGACGAGCCGATCAGCGCCCTCGACGCCTCCGCGCAGGCGACGGTCGCGAACCTGCTCTCCGGGCTCGTCCGCGACAGCGGCATCGGGCTGCTCCTCGTCTCGCACGACCTGTCCGTCGTGCGGCAGGTCGCCGACCGGGTCGCCGTCATGTACCTGGGCCGGGTCGTCGAGGTCGGCACGACCGAGCAGGTCTGGTCCCGCCCGCAGCACCCGTACACGCAGGCCCTCGTCGCGGCGATCCCGCGGCCGGACGGCGGCGGCGTGCTCCCCGCGGACCTGCCGGGTGACGTCCCCGACCCGGCGGACCCGCCGTCCGGCTGCCGGTTCCACCCGCGGTGCCCGATCGTCGAGGACAGCTGCCGCACGACCGACCCGCGCCCGGAGACCGTCGCCGGCCGTCAGGTGGCCTGCGTCGTGCGGGCCGCGCCGGCCGCCCGGGCCGACGCATGAGCGGGCCGGCCGTGACGAGTGCCGGAACGCAACGGTTACGGGACGGCACGGGGTGGCAGGACGTCGGCGGGTACAGCCGGGCGGTCCGCCGCGGCCCGCTCGTGGCGGTGAGCGGCACGACCGCGCACGGGCCGGACGGCGCCGCCCTGTTCCCCGGGGACACCTACGGCCAGGCGCGGCACTGCCTCGGCGTCGTCCTCGCCGCCGTCGAGGCGCTCGGCGGCACTCGGGAGGACGTCGTCCGCACCCGGGTCCTGCTCGCCCCGGACGCCGACTGGGAGGCCGCGACCCGGGCCCACGGCGAGGTCTTCGGCGCCGCGCCGCCGGCGAACAGCACGTACTACGTCGCCGGGCTCGTCGGCGACGGCTTCCTCGTCGAGGTGGAGGCCGAGGCCTACGTCGGGCCCGGCACCGGTCCGGCCGCGGGGACGGCGTCCGGATGAGGTTCTCCCTGCGGCTCAACAACGACGTCGCCCCCGACGACCTCGTGCTGCTCGCCCGCACCGCCGAGGACCTCGGCTTCGACCAGCTGTGGGTGTCGAACGACCTGTTCCTGCGCAGCGCCCCCGTGCTGGTCGGCGCGCTCGCGGTGCGGACCACGACGCTCGGGCTCGGGATCGCGGTGATGAACCCGTACTCGGTGAACGTCGTCGAGGTCGCGATGGCGGCGGCGACCCTGCAGGAGCTGAGCGGCGGCCGGTTCAGCCTCGGGCTCGGCGCCGGCTCGGAGGAGTTCCTCGGCTGGGCGGGGCTCGCCCGCCCGGCCCCGCTCGGGACGACGCGGCAGGCCGTCCACGTCCTGCGCCTGCTGCTCGGGCACGAGGACGTCGACCCGGCCGGGCTGCCCGGCTGGGCCGCCGCGAAACGGCCGCTCGGCATGCCCGTCGGACGACCCGTGCCGGTCTACGTCGGGGCGATGGGGCCGCGGATGCTGCACATGGCCGGTGAGTGCGCGGATGGCGCTCTGCCCCTGCTCTACCCGCCGGAGCACTTCGCAGTCGCCCGCCGCCAGGTCGAGGACGGCATCGCGGCGGCGGGCCGCAGCCGGGCGGCCTTCGACCTGCCGGCCTGCTTCTGGGTCTCCGTGGCGCAGGACGCCGCCGCCGGCCGCGCGGCGCTGGCGAACAAGCTCGCCTACTACGGCCCGTCGATCTCGCCGACGTTGCTCGCCGCCGCCGGGCTCGCCCCGGGCGACTTCCTCCCGGCGGCGCGGCTGGCCCAGCGCGGCGAGGACGCCGCCGCCCTCGTCGACGACCGGATGCTGTCGCTCGGCATCGCCGGTGCCGCGCAGGACGTCGTCGACCGCTGCCGCGGCCTCGTCGCCCTCGGCGCCGACCACCTGTCCGTCGGACCGCCGCTCGGGCCGGACCCGGGGCGCTCGGCGCAGAAGTCGCTCAACGTCACGCTGACGACGCTGCGGCAGAAGCTCCACGAGGCGGCCGCGACGGCCGGCGTCGAGGCGCCGGTCATCACGACGCTGCACTCCTTCGGGTACCGCCTCG
>JACRAB010000430.1 GCA_016213575.1 Actinomycetota bacterium | reverse complement strand
GGAGCCCCACGCTTTTCGGGGCTCCCTCGACGGCCTTCAGACCAGGAGCGCTGCCGGGAATCGGGAGGAGCTCAGCGGGCTCGCGAGGAACGAGCGGGCCCGCGGAGCGACGGATCCCGTCACCCGCTCCATCACATCAGACCAGGTCAGACGGCACATCTCCGTCGCCGACCTTCTCCCCTGAAGCCTCGACCGCGGTCCGCGTGCCCGCTACGTGCCCGATGGTGTGCCCGAAGCCGGCGTCCTGGTGGCTCGTGAGCAGCTCGTTGAGCGCCCCGGCGATCGCCCGGACACGCTCGCTGCTCGCGTGCCTGCCCTACCTGTGGCCCATCAGACAGAACTCGTTCCCCTCGGGGTCCAGAAGCACGAGGTGGCCATCGAACTCGCCGGCGATCGTCGCACCCAGCGCCGTCAATCGCTCGACCTCGGCGCTCAACGAGTCACAGCGCAGATCGAGGTGCACGCGGTTCTTGACCGTCTTGCCCTCGGCTACGAGTTGGAAGAAGAACCGCGGCCGGACGCCGGGTGCCTCCACGAGCACGGTGGGGTCGTCCTCAGGGGCGAAGATGCCGTTCTCACGCAGACGGGCCAGTTCGGCCTCGTCATACGGAGCCACGTCGAAGCCGTCCAGCGCGGCGGCCCAGAAGCGCGCCAGAGACGCCGGATGCCCGCAGTCGAACACGACGTCATGAAGCTCAGCCACGAGCACCACCCTCGCACAGCACGACTTGGTCTCCGAGCGTCTGCGCGGACTCGGGTCGTGCCCATTGCATGCCCGATCGCCGGGGGACGGACGGGCAGCCACGGTCACTCGTGGAATCGAACCGCTTGCACAGCAACGCCTTCCGACGAGCACGCAGGACCGCATGACCGCCCGGAGCGCCTTCCAAGCTGGTCATGCGGGTGCGATTCCCGTCACCCGCCCGCCCGCAGGGGAACCGGGTGTCCAGGTGGACAGGAACCGCCACGGACACCGCTCCTTCCCGATGATGCGGTGGACTCGGCCGTCCGCGTCGTGAAGGGCAACCCGACGAGGACGGGGCACTCACACGGCTCCCGGCGCGGCGACGGCTGCCGACTCCCGGTCACGTGGGGAACAGCCACCCCGCGGCCCGCACCGCGTTGTCGACGTACTCCCGCCGCCCGGTCTCCTCGCCGAACGCGAGATCCTCCAGGGCCGCGCACCGCGCGTAGAACAGCACGCGCTCGTCGAACCCCGGGTCGACCGGTCCGCGGTAGCGAGCCACGAGCCCGGCGACGAACTCCGGGCCGAGGTCCCGCAGGAGCCGGGCCACGTCGACGGCGGGATCGGCGAGCGCTGCGTCGGACCAGTCGAGGACGCCGGTCAGCCGGCCGCCCTCGACGAGCAGGTGCTCGGCCCCGAGGTCGTTGTGCGCGGGCACCCGCACCGGAGCGGGCTGTGGGACGTCGCGCCGCACGACCGCGAGCAGGTCCGCGGGGCCGTCGAGACCGTCGAGCCACTCCCCCGGCTCCGTGTCGTCGTCGGGCAGCAGCGCGTCGAGCTCGTCGCGCAGCCCGCCGTCCGCCGTGTGCAGGAGCGTGAGCAGGTCGGCGAGCCGGGCCGCGAGACCGGACGGCGGCGGCCGGCCGAGCAGCGGCTCACCGGGGAGGAGGTCGAGCACCACGGCGCCCTCCTCGGCGTGCCTCGGCACGGGTACCGGCCAGCCGAGCCGCTCGCGGAGCAGCACGAGCAGGGCCGGCTCCCGGGCCGGGACCGCGCCGACCCGGACGACGAGGTCGCCGTGCCGGAAGGCGGTGTGGTCCAACCCGGACCCGAGGACGGCGAGCGCCTGCGCCGTGGCGCCGGGTTCGACGTGCCGGACCGCTGCGGCGGCACGCTCGCGGAGGTCGGCCTCCAGCGGGTCCACGCGTGCACCTCCTCCTCGACCGACACGGGGCCGCGGCCCCGGGGCACCCGGTCCCCCGACCGTAGACGTCCCGTCGCACGCCGACGCGTCGCCACGATCAATGCAGGCATCGATGTGCGCTTCGCGGGGTCATCACCCCGGAACCCACACATCGATCGCTGCATCGATCGCAGCCGGCGCCCTGGCTCGCTGCTGCGGGCAGAGCACAGCATGCGCGCAGCGGCACCGTCCCGGGCGCGCCGGGAGAGACTTCACGGATGACCGACGATGCCGCCCCGACCGCCCCGACCGCACCGACCACCGCGGACCGCGTGCTCGACCCCGGCTGCTACGTCTGCGTCCGCACCGCGGCGGCGGAGCTGCCGCGCTGGCAGCGCATCGTCCGCACGTCGCGCTGGCGCGTCGTCCACGACTTCCAGACGTCGCTGCCCGGCTGGCTCGTCGTCGTCCCCGAACGGCACGTGACGACGATCGCCGACCTCACCGCGGACGAGGCCGCCGAGCTCGGCGAGCTGCTCCGGACGCTGTCGATCGCCCTGCGGGAGACGGTCGGCTGCGTCAAGACGTACGTCATGCAGTTCTCCGAGGCGGAGGGGTTCGCGCACCTGCACTTCCACGTCGTGCCGCGGGCGGCCGACATCCCCGACGACCTCAAGGGTCCGCACGTTTTCGGGTACCACGGCGGGGACCCGGCCGGGCACGTCACCGAGGCGGAGCGGGACGCCCTCGCGGAGCGCATCGGCGCGGTCCTCGAGCGGACCGGCCCGCCGGATCCCCGGTAGCCGGGTCAGGCGCGCGGACCGGCGAGGTTCCGGCCGGTCGCGGGCCAGCGGACCGGCCACGCCGGGGAGGCCTGACGGGCGACGACCTCCCGGTAGACCCGGGTCTCCGCGTCCGGGAACCGGTCGAAGGCCGCGAGCAGGTCGTCCCGCTCGCGCTGCGTCGTGTAGGCGCCCAGGCTGCGCGCGAGCTCGCGGCGCCAGCGGCGCTCGGCCCGGGCGACGACGAGATGGGCGCGAAGAAGGACGACGCGCTGCCGCAGGTCCATCGGGGCCTCCCCGTGGCCGACGAGGCACTCCGGGGCCTCGTCGCCCTACGTCGAGAGTACGCCGCGATCCGCCTCACGGCGCCTGTCGACGTGGGGCCGTCTCAGCCGCGCGTGAGGTCGACGAGAGCGGTGAGGGTGCGCCAGTTCCGGGCCGTGCCGTCGACGCCGAGCCGCCTGAGCACGACCGCGTGCTGGAGCCTGCTCCGCTCGATCGACGACGCGTACCGGACGACGATCTCGCGGCCCCGGGCGGCGATCCCGTCCTCCCCCCAGTCGACCGCGAGCAACGCCGCCAGCCGCTCCGGGTCCGGCTCGGCCGTGAGGTGGACGACGTGGACCCGTGTCGGGGCGGCGGCGGCCTCCGGGAACGGGCACCAGCCGTGCACCGCCCTCAGGTCGGCGGGCGACCGGACGACCACGGGGGTGTCGACACCGAAGTGCTCCCGGACGACGGCCCGGACCGCCGCGGCGACCCGCTCCGGCGAACGGTGGCCGGACGACGTCATGAGGTTGCCGCTCTGGACGTAGCTGCGGACGTCGCGGAACCCGTTGGCGGACAGCGCCTCCCGCAGTCGCGGCATGTTCACCTGGTTGCGGGCGCCGAGGTTCACGGCACGCAGCAGGGACACCCAGACCGGCACGGCCGCAAGGCTATCCGCAGGCGGCGCGGGTCAGCGCGCCAGCACCGCCAGCAGCACCCGGTACCCGGCGTCCGGGTCGCCGTCCACGGTGCGGACGACGTGCGTGCCGGGCCGGGACCGGACGAGGTCCAGCATCCGGGAGTGCTTGTCCAGCAACGCCTGCGGGCCGCCGGCCCGGGCCAGCAGTTCGGCGGCGAGGACGTGCTCGGGCCGTTCGGCGCGAACGGCCCGGGCGGCGATCCGGGCCGCGGCGACGGGCAGGTCGACGTCGAGGCAGACCTCGACGAACCGGGCGCCGGTGCCCGCCGCGAGCGCGGCCAGGGTCTCCAGGAACGGCGTCCGTGCGAGGAACTGCGGCACGAGGACGTCGCGACCCGCCAGCAGCAGCCCGCGGGCCC
Organism: Actinomycetota bacterium; assembly: GCA_016213575.1. Classification (GTDB taxonomy): domain Bacteria; phylum Actinomycetota; class Actinomycetes; order Actinomycetales; family Kineosporiaceae; genus R-H-3. The sequence goes on along the minus strand of JACRAB010000430.1, from coordinate 529 downwards.
GCTCGCCGGCTACCTCGCGGGCGAGCTGGCCCGGGGCTACGTCCGCCGGGTCGGGGTGTTCGAGACCGGCGCGGACGACGTCCACGTCGACGACGACGGCCGGCGGGTGCGCCGCGGCCCAGCGCCGGGCGAGCGTCGACTTGCCGCTGCCCGGCAGCCCGTTGAGCAGGACGAGCCACGGCGGCACGGCGGGCGGCACGGCGGTCACGGTCCGATCCTGCCGCCCGGCGCTGACAGGCCGCAGGCTTCCCGCTCAGAGCCGGAGCCGGACCAGCACGCTGCTGCCGCCCGCCGCGTCGACCGACTCGACCCGCAGGCCGGTGAGGTCCGCGACCGGGACCGCCGCCGTGACCGCGAGCGTGAAGGGGTCCGGCTGCCCGGAGGTCCCGAACCCGGACGCCGGGACCCGCCAGGTCGCGAGCACCTGCGTCGCGCCGTCGCCCCGCAGGGCGACGAGCCGGCACGACCGCGGCCCCGTCAGGCCCGTCAGCGACAGCGAGACCCGGGAGCCCGGAGTGCCCGGCGGCGG
>JACRAB010000070.1 GCA_016213575.1 Actinomycetota bacterium | reverse complement strand
GCAGGCGGTGTTCGCCGGGCTCGTCAACCCGGGCCAGATCGTGGCCGTCCGCGAGATCGTCACCGCCCCGGCGGGGACCGACCTCGACACGGCGCGGTTCGCCGGCAACCGGGCGGAGTTCACGATCACCGACCTGCGCGGCGACGCGGACGACCCGCGGATCATCGTCGACCACAACGCCCCGGACGCCACCCGGGTCCGGGTCCCCAACGACTGCCCGACGGCAGCTCCGGGGTGCGGGGTCGACATCGTCCGCAACGTCGAGCGGCTGGAGTTCCTCGACCAGACCGTCGCGGTCGGCACGCCGGTGGCGAGCCTCTCGACGACGGCCCTGGACTTCGGCACCCGCAGCACCGTCGCGGCGCCGTTCACCCGCCCGGTCAACATCACGAACACCGGCAACGGCAACCTCACGGTCACCGGAGCCACCGTGGCCGGAACCGACGCGGGGCTGTTCACCGTGACCAACGGCTGCACGACGGTCGTCCCCGGCGCCACCTGCACCGTCAGCGTCGCCTTCCGGACGACGACGGCCGGGGCCAAGACGGCCACGCTGAGCATCACCCACAACGCTGCGGGCTCCCCGAGCACGGTCGACCTGAGAGGCATCGGGGTGGTCAACACCGCAGCCACCGGCCTGCCGGCGGTCGACGACGCCACGCCGACGGAGGGCTCCGCGGTCACCGCGACCACGGCGCTCATCGCCGACGCCGACGGTCTCGTGGGCACCACGTTCTCCACGCAGTGGCAGTTCTCCAACGCGGCAGGCACGGTGTTCACGAACATCGCCGGGGCGACGAACCTGACCTTCACCCCGGTCCAGGCACAGGTCGGTCGTCGGCTGCAGGTCGTCGTGACCTTCGTCGACAACCACGGGACGCAGGAGACCCGCACCTCGTCGCCCACGGGCGTCGTCGGTGACCTCTTCCCGGGGATCGGCGACAACAACGCCGGAGCCAACACCCTCGGCGGCACGGCCGGGGACGACGTGTACTCCGGCGGGCCGGGAGCCGACAACCTCACCACCGGCGCCGGGAACGACCAGGTCTCCGGTGACGCCGGCAACGACACCATCAACACCGGTGCCGGCACCGACCTGATCCGGTTCACCGGGGCCCTCGAAGGCTTCGACACGGTGAACGGCGGTGCGGACGCCGACACGATCGAGGCGACCGCGCCGGGCACCGACATCGGGCTCACCGCGGTGACCAACGTCGAGACCATCACCGCCAACGGCTTCGCCAACGTCCGGATCACCGGGTCGGGAGCGGCCGAGACGCTGAACTTCGGCGCCGTAACCCTCGTCGGGATCGAGTCGATCAACGGCGGCGGCGGGGCGGACAACCTCACCGGGTCGGCCGCGGCCGACGTGATCATCGGCGGCGCCGCCAACGATGCGATCCAGGGCCAAAACGGCAACGACGTCATCGACGGCGGCGCCGGTGCGGACACGCTCCAGGGCCAGAACGGTGACGACGTCATCGAGGGCGGTGCCGGGGCCGACACCATCACCGGCGGCGCCGGACTGGACCAGCTCCGGTACACGGCAGCGTTCGGCGCCGACGTCGTCAACGGCTTCGACGCAGCACCGGCGGGTGGGCAGGACCTCATCGACCTGCGCGGCGTCGGCGTCACGAGCGTCAACTTCGGCGGCAGGGTCACGATCGCCGCCGCCGGGGCCGACACCCTGATCACCGTCAACGGAGCGAACGGAGGAACCATCCGCCTCGCCGGCGTCACGTCCGGCAACGTGAACGCGACGGACTTCATCGTGTCGTGACCCTGGATGAGGGGGGCGCCGGCCTCATCGAGCGCCCCCCTCATCCTGTCCCAACCCAGCGAACGTCTCTCCGTTGGCCGACGGCCACGGAGAGCAGTTAAGCGCGACGTCCGATCGCTCCCCTCGGACGGACGGAGCGCCCAGGGCGGCCCTTAGAGGCCGTTCACACGGAGCCGGTCCCGCCCTTGCCCCAGGGCCGGGACCGGCTCTGCGTGCACCTAGGGCCTGTCTTGCGGATCAAGTGAGCCAGAACAGGACGATGGCGGCGACGGTAATGCCGGCGCGGTAGTTGCGGGCGGTCTTGTCGTAACGGGAGGCGATGCCTCGCCACTGCTTGAGCCGGTTGAAGCAGCGCTCGACGACGTTGCGGCCGCGGTAGGCGTGGGCGTCGAACGCGGGTGGCCTGCCGCCGCGGGAGCCTTTGGCTGCTCGGTGCTGGTGCTGGTCTCGTCGCTCGGGGATGACAGCGCGGATTCCCCTGCGGCGCAGTACCTGTCGGGTCGAGGGGTGCGAGTACGCCTTGTCGGCGACCACTGCGTCCGGCCGTGACCTGGGCCGGTGACCGGTCGGCACGCTGATGGCGTCCAGGACCGGGAGCAGCTGCGGGTTGTCGCCGGCCTGACCGCCGGTCAGCCGGATCACGAGCGGACGCCCTCTGCCGTCCACGGCGGCGTGCGCCTTGGTCGTCCACCCGCCACGGGATCGGCCCAGCGCGTGGTCTTCAGGCTCGGGAGGTGGCTGCGGCGGCAGATTCTTGTAACTCGATCCTGCCCCCTGTGGTAGGCCCTGGCTTGGTCACGCTCGATCGCCGGGCACCCGCGGCGTGCTGATGGGCACGCGCGATCGTGGAGTCGACACTGACCGTCCACTCCAGCTCGCCGACCGCGTGTGCCTGGCCCTGCAGCTCACGCAGGATGCGGTCCCAGGTGCCGTCCTTCGACCACCGGTCGAACCGGCCCCAAACCGTTTCCCACGGCGGCATCTCCTCGGGCAGGTCGCGCCAGGGAGACCCGGTCCGGAACCGCCAGATGATCGCCTCGAGCACCTCGCGATGATCGCGCCACCGACCGCCACGTTGCGGCCTCCGCTCTGGCAGCAGCGGCTCCAGCCGAGCCCACATCTCGTGCGTCAGAACGTCGCGATCAGTCACGACCCACACCCTGGCCGACCCGGCCATCACGATCCACAAGACACGCCCTAGCCCAAACACCGGCTCTGAGGGGACGGCACCGCTGACGGCAGCCGAGAGGCAAGCCGGCTCCGGTCGTCGGCACCAGACCTTGGACGATCGGCCAGCCTCGTACCTATCCGTCCGCTCGTGGTCGCATGCGAAGGTGCTGGCGGTCACGTTCGAGGTCGTCGATCGGTGGGCCGCAGACGGCCCCGACGTACTCTCCGGCCAGGTAAGCGTGCATCCGTTGTCCGGCCCCGCACGCCCTGGCGGCCTCGTCCTTGAGGGCGTCGGCAACCGGCCACAAGGGAAATGCTCGACCGCCTTGTCCGCACCCGCTTCTCGTCCGGCTGCCTCCTGGCTCAGACTGGACGCGGTGCTCCTGGCGTTACCCCCCGTCTCGCCGGGAGCACCGTTGCGCCGGCCCCTTTGCTGCTCAGGCGGCTACTGGTCGGGTCGCTGCTGGTCGGCTGTCGCGGGTTGCTATCGGTCAGGCGGCTGGTGTGGTGCGGCGCGCTAGTTGCGCGAGCAGGAGCCGGACGTCGGCCAGCGGGACCATCGCGTCGTCCTCGCGTAGCTGCGCGAGGCCGGCCTCGATGAGTTGCTGGGCCAGCACGAGGTGGCCGATCCCCCGTGTCTGCGCGGCGGCCTGGAGTTCGGCGAAGACATCGACCTTGAGGCGTAGGGACGTGGAGACGGTCGGGGTCTTCGATGCCGGCTTGGGCATCGCCGGGGCGGCCATCTCGCCGGACACGTCGCCGGCGGCGTCGAGGATGTGGCCGGTCAGGTCGCTGTCCAGCGGGGTGGTGGGTCGCTCGGTCACGGTGTCCTCCCGGTGATCTTGTTGAAGGCCTCGCGCTCTTGCTCGTCCAGGGGTCGGGCGTCGACGACGTCCCAACCCAGGTCCTCGCCGTCGTCCTCCCCTGCGGGCTGTACGAGGACCGCGAGGTAGTCCCCGGTGTCGCTGATGCCGATGACGAGGACGTACGGGTCGGCCCGCCGGATCACCCGGCGGTCTGACCCGAGCACCTGCCACACGGCAGCCGGTGACAGGTCCCGGGAAAGAACTCGCCGCAGCCCGGCGACGGTGAAGTTGTAGTCGGCCGTCACGAAACTGTACCCCCCTTGTGGTACGGATGACAGGATGGTGCCGCTCAGCGGCGGGCTGCTGGGATTCGTCCGCCCCGAGCGCCTGGGGGCGGAGGTGGCGGCGGCTCCAGCCGAGGGGCCTCTGCCCCGGGCACCGCGGCCGGCCGCGGGCCGACTGCGGCGCTGACTGCGCGTCCGGTGTCGCGTCCAGCAGCGATACCGGTGGTGGTAGACGTCTGGACTCGTCGTCGGGCCTCGGCCCGGGGGTCGAGGTTCCAGGTGTGGACGGCGTCCGCGAGGTCGGCGTAGATGGTCGAGGGCATCAGGTCGAGGGTCTGCGCGAGCCGGGTGGCGGGCTCGAGGACGGCGAGCGGCGGGACCGCGGCCAGGACCGCGATCGCGTCCCGGGCGGCGCCGACGCGACCGGCGACGTCGTTCGGGTCGGCCAGTCGCGGGGCCCAGGCGGCCAGGACGTCCTCGACGAGGGCCGCGGCGAGGTCGGTGGGCTGCTCGAGGTGGCGCCGCAACCGGTCCGGGTCGCGGGTGTAGAGGGCGGCCGGGTCGAGGCCGTCGGGTAGCTGCAGCTGGGCGGGGGCGCCGCCGCGGGCGGCGAGCAGCCAGTAGGCGCGGGCGGCTGCCTTGCGGCCGGCGGGGTCGGGGTCGGTGCCGACGACGGCGCCGCTGCCCGGCGCGCTCGAGCGCGGGGTGAGATGGGGGGTCAGGAGGTCGGCCTGGGTCTCAGTGAGTGCGGTGCCCAGGGTGGCGACGCCGACGTAGCGGCCGTCCCCGGCCAAGGTGACGGCGATCGCGTCGATCGGGCCCTCGACCAGGACGGGGACGCCCCCCGCGGCGAGGGCCTGCGCGACGTCGGTCATCCCGTACAGGTGATTGCCCTTGCGGTAGACGGGGGTGTCGCTGCTGTTCAGGTACTTCGGGCCATGCCGGTCCACCCCACCAGTTGCGCCGCTGGTGCCCTCGCGCGTGCTCCCGTCCGTGGTGTCGTGGGCGGGGTTGCGGCGGGCGACGAACCCGGCGATGCCGTGCTCGTCG
>JACRAB010000427.1 GCA_016213575.1 Actinomycetota bacterium | reverse complement strand
CTTCGCCTGGGTCGGCTGCGTGCTCCAGACCATGCTGCGCCGCACCGAGGCGGACTGCCGCGACCTGTCCGGCGTCGGCTCCCGGGTGCGCCTCGTCAAGGGCGCGTACAAGGAGCCGGAGTCGGTCGCCTTCCAGGCGAAGGCGGACGTCGACCGCTCGTACGTGCGCTGCCTGGAGACCCTCATGGCCGGCCAGGGCTACCCGATGGTCGCCTCGCACGACCCGCGGCTCGTCGCGATCGCCGCGACGCTCGCCGAGCGGCACGGCCGGGGCCGGGACGACTACGAGTTCCAGATGCTCTACGGGGTGCGCCCCGACGAGCAGCGCCGCCTCGCGGACGACGGCTACCGGGTCCGCGTCTACCTGCCGTACGGCACCGACTGGTACGGCTACTTCATGCGCCGTCTCGCCGAGCGCCCCGCGAACGTCGCCTTCCTGCTCCGGGCGCTCGCCAGTCGCGGCTGACCCGCGCCGGGCCGGGTGCGCCGACCGGCCGGCGTCGGCGATGATGCGATCATGAGCGACGACCTGCCGCCCTTGTGGTTCCTCGACGTGGACGGCGTCGTCAACGCGATCTCCGCGCAGCCGGACCCCGACGTCTGGGGCGACTGGAGCACCGGCCGGGCGACCGTCGACGGTCGCCCGTACCCGATCCGGTTCTCCCCGACGGTGACCTCGACCGTGGCCCGGCTGCACACCGAGGGGCTCGCCGAGGTCTGCTGGCTCACGACGTGGGGGCACGCCGTCAACGACGACCTGCGCGTCGTCCTCGGGCTGCCCGAGCTGCCGGTGGCGGGCACGTTCGAGGACGGGTCCGACGACGAGCCGGGCCCGGAGCAGCAGCCGGCCGAGCAGCCCGAGAGCCACGCCCGGCTCGGCGGCCGCGCGACCGCGGTCGACCCGCTGACGGGCGTCTGGTGGAAGCTCGACGTCGTCCGGCTCATCCACGCCGTCGACCCGGCCCGCCGCATCGTGTGGACCGACGACGACCTCCGGCTGTACCCGGAGGCCCTGGAGTGGTTCCGCGCGAACGCCCGGGGGCTCTGCCTGGCCCCCGACGAGAGCGTCGGCCTGACCCGCGAGCACCTCGCCGCCGTCCGCGACTACCTCGACGACCCGACGCTCTGACCGGGGTCAGGGGCACGAAGCCGTTCTGCCCGGCGGGGTGCGCCCACTAGCCTGCCCCACATCATGACCATGGACCCCGGTGCCGGCGCAGCAGCCGCCGACGACCGCCCGCTCGTCGTCCTCGGGGACGGCGGGCTGGCGCGGTCGGTCTGCGCGGCGCTCGTCGAGCGCGGCCGGGTCGTGCGGCACCTGCCCGCGCCGGACGACGGCCGGCTCGCCGAGGCGCTCGGCGTCCGGGACGGCGCGCAGCCCGGTGAGCCGGCGGACGACGGCGCCGGCCGCGCCGCCGGGCTCGCGGTGCTCTTCCACGACGACCACGTCGCGCTGCGCTACACGCTCGCGGCGGCGCACCTGGCCCCCGATGTCCCGGTCGTCTCGAGCGTCTTCGACCGCACCGTGGCGACCCAGCTGACCCGGCTCGTGCCCTGGCTGGCGCTGTCGACGCCGGGCAACCTCGTCGCGCCCTCGCTCGCCGGCCCCTGCCTGGGTGCGGGCATCGTCTCGGCGAGCGCGCCGGGCACGGTCGTCGTCCGCGACGGCGACGGCCTCGTGACCCGGCCGTGGCGCCCGGACGCCGCGGACCGCCGGCGCACCCTGCTCGGGCGGCTGTCCGGCCAGCTGCGCCCGCACGACCCGGGCAGCCGGATCCTCCTCGCGGGCCTCGCCGGTCTCCTCGCGGTGCTCGTCGGGGACTTCGCGGCGCTCGTCCTGGGCTTCCACCGGCATGCGCCCGAGGCCTTCTTCGACGCCGCCCGCGTCGTCGCGACGGTCGGGCCGGCGGCGCCGCCGGAGGAGAGCACGACCTACCTCGTCCTGTCCGCGCTGGCGATCCTCGTGACCGTCGTCCTCACGGCGTCGTTCACGGCCGGTCTCGTCGAGCGGCTGCTCGGCGACCGGCTCGTCGGTCTCGTCGGCCGCAGGGCGCTGCCGCGGCGCGGGCACGTCGTCGTCGTCGGGCTCGGCCAGGTCGGCCTGCGGCTGTGCCAGGAGCTGCGCGGGCTCGGCCTGCCCGTCGTCGCCGTCGAGAAGTACGCCTCCGCGCCGTCGGTGCGCCGGGCCCGGGCGCTGCACATCCCCGTCGTCATCGGCGACGGCGAGGACCGCGAGGTCCTCGAGCGCGTCTGCCTGGGCCGGGCCCGGGCGCTCGCGGCGGTCGCCTCGGACGACATCGACAACATCGCGGTCGCGGTCGCCGCGCACGCCGTCGCCCCGGGCGTGCGCGTCGTCCTGCGGGCCGGCCAGCACGAGGCGATCCAGGAGACCCGCAGCCTGCTCCCGCTCGGCACGACCCGGGACGTCACCGGCGCCGCCGCCGGCTGGGTCGTCGCCCGGCTCCTCGGCGAGCAGCCCACCGGCATCGTCGCCGGGATGCACGACCTGTGGCTCGACATGCCCGGCCGCGGCCTCGTCCGCTGGCCCACGACGACCGGGGACCGCTGCTCGCACGTCGGCGGCTGACCCGTCGCCCCGCCGTGACACTCCCGTGACGGGACGACGTCACCGACGGGTGCGAGGATGCTTCCGTGGGACGAGAGCAGATGCAGCACACGGGCCCCTTCGAGGGCATGACCTACGCGGACACCGTCGTCGACCTCATGGGCGACACGCCGCTCGTCCGGCTCGGCCGGGTCACCGAGGGGCTCGCGCCGCTCGTGCTCGCGAAGGTCGAGTACCTCAACCCGGGCGGCTCGGTGAAGGACCGGATCGCCGTGCGGATGATCGAGGCCGCCGAGGCCGACGGCCGGCTCAAGCCGGGCGGCACGATCGTCGAACCGACGTCCGGCAACACCGGAGTGGGGCTCGCGCTCGTCGCCCAGCAGCGCGGCTACAAGTGCGTCTTCGTCTGCCCCGACAAGGTCAGCGAGGACAAGCGCAACGTGCTCAAGGCGTACGGCGCCGAGGTCGTCGTGTGCCCGACCGCGGTCGCGCCCGAGCACCCGGACTCGTACTACTCGGTGAGCGACCGGCTCGTCCGCGAGATCGAGGGCGCCTGGAAGCCCGACCAGTACTCCAACCCCGAGGGGCCGGCGAGCCACTACGCGACGACCGGCCCGGAGATCTGGCGCGACACCGCCGGCCGGGTCACGCACTTCGTCGCGGGCGTCGGCACCGGCGGCACGATCACCGGCACCGGGCGCTACCTCAAGGAGGCCTCCGCCGGCCGCCCGGGCGGCCCGGTGCAGGTCATCGGCGCCGACCCGGAGGGCTCGGTGTACTCCGGCGGCACCGGCCGGCCGTACCTCGTCGAGGGCGTCGGCGAGGACTTCTGGCCGACCGCGTACGACCCGGCGGTCCCGGACGAGATCGTCGCGGTCTCCGACGCGGCGTCGTTCGAGATGACCCGCCGTCTCGCCCGCGAGGAGGGCCTGCTCGTCGGCGGCTCGTGCGGCATGGCCGTCGTCGCGGCGCTCGAGGTCGCCCGCCGGCTGGGCCCGGACGACGTCGTCGTCGTCCTGCTGCCGGACGGCGGCCGCGGCTACCTCTCGAAGATCTTCAACGACCGCTGGATGGCGTCCTACGGGTTCGTCGAGGCGGACGGCGCGACGAGCATCGGGCAGGTCCTGCGCGGCAAGTCGGGCCGGCTGCCGGACCTCGTGCACACGCACCCGACCGAGACGGTCCGCGACGCCATCGAGATCCTGCGCGAGTACAACGTCTCGCAGATGCCGGTCGTCAAGGCCGAGCCGCCGGTCATGACGGGCGAGGTCGCGGGCTCGGTGAGCGAGCGCGAGCTGCTCGACGCCGTCTTCTCCGGGCGGGCCGCGCTCGCCGACCCCGTGGAGAAGCACATGGCCGCCGCGCTGCCGCTCGTCGGCGCCGGTGAGCCGGTCGACGTCGCCCGGCACGCGCTCGAGGACGTCGACGCGGTCATGGTCGTCGAGGACGGCAAGCCGGTCGGCGTGCTGACCCGGCACGACCTGCTCGGGTTCTTCGCGAGCTGACCGGCGCCGCCGACAGGTCCCTCAGAGGGAGATCACCGTGCATGTCGAGGGTGAACTACCTCTGAGGGGCGGTCCGTGGCGCCGGGTCAGTTGACCTTCTGGCCGAGCACCCGCGGCTTGTAGGTCGCGATGTACTCGTCGACCCTGTCCTTGCGGACGGCCTCCCAGAGGATCTTCCCCTGGACGTCGTCGAGGTACACGACGGACTGGGAGCCCTCCTTGCCGGTCGACGGGCTCGCCAGCGGCGCCGTGAAGAACGCGACGTCGGAGATGTCCGCGCCCTGGTAGTCGAGCGCGATCTCGCTCATCTCGTCGATCGTGAAGGCGTTGTCGGACGCCGTCGCGGAGGTCAGCGCGTCGAGGGCGCTGTTGAGCTTGAGCGGGTTCGCGAGCGTGCCGCGGGCCGAGAGCTTCTTGAGGACGGCGCGGATCCAGTTCTGCTGGCGGCGCACCCGGTCGAAGTCGCCGCCGGCGAGGGTCTTGCGCTGCCGGACGTACTGCAGGGCCTCCTCGCCGCCCATCGTCTGGCAGCCGGACTTCACGGTGCCGATCTTGTCGCTGACGGTCTTCGGCACGCAGATCCGGACGCCGCCGAGCGCGTCGGTGATCTGCTTGAAGCCGGTGAAGTCGATGACGACGACGTGGTCGATGCGGACCCCGGTGAGGGACTCGATGGTCCGGACCATCAGCGTGGGGCCGCCGAAGCTGAACGCGGAGTTGATCTTGTTCTTGCCGTGGCCGGGGATCTCGACCCAGCTGTCGCGGGGGATCGACGTCACCGACGCCGTCTTCCGGTCCGCGGTGAGGTGCAGGATCATGATCGCGTCCGTGCGCTGGGCGCCGGCCTTCCAGTCCTCGGGGTTGCCCGCCGAGACCCGGCTGTCCGAGCCGAGGAGCAGGATGTTCGACGCGTCGCCCGCGACCGGGTCGACGGTCGCGCGGTCCGTCTTGGGGATCGCCTGGAACGGGTCGCCGAAGCGCTCGATGTTCTTGTCGAGGGACTGCTGCCACTCCCGGACGGCGATCTTGAAGCCCACGCCGACGACGAGCGCCGCGGTGCCGAGGATCGCGACGACCTTGACCCACCGGGGGTAGCGGCTCGTCCGCCCGCGCTTGCCGCGACGGCCCCGCGGGGGCTGCCCGCCGGCCGCGACCTCGTGGGAGGCGGTCCCGCCGAACCCGTCGAAGACGTCGTCGAACGGGCGCTCCCGGATGTCGCTCACCAGATCTCCGATCTCGTCGCCCCGACTCGAAAATCAGGATAGGTGGACGTCAGTCGCGCTTTTCACGCATTGCTGCAAACGTCACCCGTCCGGTAGAGCCAGTCACGCCGAGTGAGTGAATCCGGGATTCGGGGTCAGCCTCGACGGCCTTTGCGTGTTTTGAGGTAGTCGCTGACGACGTACTGCCCGAGCCGGTCGAGCCCGGGCGTGAACACCCGGCCGCCGTTGCGCCGGGCGACCGCGTCGACGAACCGGCGCAGCCCCGGGTCCTCCCCGAGCCTGAAGAGGTTGATCGCCGCGCCGTACCGGGTCAGCGCGTCGACCTCGGCGACCGTCGCCCGGATCGTCTCCGGCAGCGGCGGCCACATGAAGACCGCGTCGCCGTCCGGGTCGAGGTGCGCGGTCGGCTCGCCGTCGGTGACGACGAGGACGACGGGCTCGCCGTCCGGGTGCCGGCGCAGGTGCCGGCCGGCGATCTTCAGGGCGTGCTGGAGGTTCGTGCCCTGCACGTAGTCCGGCTCGACGCCCGCGAGCTGCTCGACCGACAGCGCCGAGGCGGGCCGGCCGAAGCCGATGATCTGGCGGGCGTCCTGCGGGAAGCGGGTCGCGACGAGGTGCGCGAGCGCGAGCGCCGTCTGCTTCATCGGGCCCCAGCGGCCCTCGGAGATCATCGAGTACGACAGGTCGACGCACAGCGCCACCGCGGCACCCGCCCGGCGCTCCGTCTCGACGACCTCGAAGTCGTCGACCTCGAGCCGGACGCCGCGGGGCGCCCGGGCCCCGGGGACCCGCGGCCCCGTCGTCGCGACCGACCGCCGGACGGCGTTCCCGACGGTGCGGACGACGTCCAGCGGCTGCTCGTCGCCGAACTGCCAGGCGCGGGAGGCACCCGTCGCCTCGCCGGACGCCCCGGCGTCGCGCAGGTCGTGCTCGCCGCGGCCGCCGTCCTTGAGGTGCTCGAAGACCTGCCGCAGCGCGGTCTGGCCGAGCCGGCGCAGCGCCTTGGGGGAGAGGGTCAGCCCGCCGGAGTCCCGGACGAGCCAGCCCTGCCGCTCGAGCTCGCGCTCGAGCTGCTGGAGCCGGCGCACGTCCTGCGCGGCACCGGCGCCCAGCGCCCGCTCGACCTGCTCCACGTCGACGTCGTCGAGCGTGGCGCCCGGGTGCTGCTGGCCGAGGGAGTCGAGCAGGTCGTCGAGGTCGGCGAGCTCGGCGAGGGCGTCGGCGGCCTCGACGTAGCCGAGGGCGTTCTCGCCCCGCATCCGCTCGCCGCGCTCCCACGACAGGTCCGGGCGCAGCGCCCGGAGGTTGTCGTTGAGCGCGGCCATCTGTGCCGCGAGGTCGGGGTCGCCGAGCGCCGCGGCCATGAGGCCCTGGAGCTCCTCGCGCTGCTGCGGGGTCAGCGAGGCCATGAGCCGCTGCGCCGCCGCGGCCTGCCGGGCCAGGGCGTCGATGAGCTCGTCGACGTTCTTCGGGTCCTCCGGGAACAGCGCGCCGTGCTTGTCCATGAACTCGGCGAAGGCCTGCGTCGTGTCCTCGCCGCGGGCGTGCTTCGCGAGCAGTCCGTTGAGGTCGGAGAGCATGTCCTTGACAGCCTGGTTCGCGGCCTGCCGCTGCGCGTCGTCCGCGCCGGGCTGCATGCCCCGCAGGGCGTCGCGCATCCCGCGGAACTGCTGGTCGAGGACGTCGCCGCGCAGGTCGTCGAGGATCTCCCGGTAGATCCGCTCGGCGTCCTTCGAGGCCCACGCGTAGTCGGACAGGTCGCTCACGGCGCGCGCCGCGGACCGGGGCAGGTTGTCGAGCCTCGCCTCGGCGAACCGGGCCTCGTCGCCGTCGCGGCCGGCGAGCTCCTCGCGCTCGGCGGCGAGCGCCTGGTCGAGCTTGGCCTGCGCCGAGGTCACCGCACCGTCGAGCCGGCCGCGCCGGGACGCGTCGCGGCGCATCCGGGCGGCCCGGGCGCGCAGCTCGTCGAGCCCGGGCAGGTCGGGGCGGCCGGTCTCGCCGGGCAGCCCGCGGCGCAGCGGGTCGCGCAGGGCGTCCCGGATGCTCCCGCCGGCGCGGACGTCCTCGCCGAGGGCGTCGAGCGCCTCCCGGACGTCGAACGGCGGCGCGAGCGGGTCCGGCCCGCCGCGCCACGGCCCGTAGCGGTGCCGGCGGTGATGCCTGTTCGGGCCGCGGCCCGAGGCGGCGTCGCTCACCGTCGGCGGCCCTCGGTGGGCTCGCCGTCGTCGCGGCCGCCGTAGACGACGCGACCGTCGTCGTCGACCTCCTTGGCGACCCGCCGGGTCAGGTGCAGGCCCTCGAGCACGAACTCGACGGCGCTCGCGGCCTCGGCGGCCGTGGGCACCTCGTCGTGACCGAGCCGGGCGAGCACCGCGGACAGGCCCGGCACCGTGCCGACCTGCCCGAGCAGGTCCTTCGACGACACGGCCTCGCCCGCGGCGACCCCGGCGCCCTCGGCGGCGACCGCGACGAACCCGGTGAGGTCGAGACCGCCGAGCCGGGCGCGCCAGGTCTCGGCGGTCGCGCGGCGCAGCAGGTGGTCGAGCACCTCGACCTCGCGGCCCTCGCCGTCCGCCTCGAACTCGACCTTGCCGCGCAGCGTGCCGGTGACCGACTCGGTGTCGCCGATCCGGGCGACCGGGCCGTCCGGGCCGGACGTCGGCTCGCCGAGCAGGGCGGCCCGGCGCAGGGCCGCGGCCGCGACGGTCTCCGCGGCGGCGATGGAGAAGCGGGCGGAGATGCCGGACCGCTGGTCGACCGCCGGGGACTCCCGGACCGCGCGGGTGAACCGGGCGAGCACCTCGAGCAGGTGGTCGGGGACCGTCGCCGCGAGCGCGGCCTCCTGCCGGACGAGCTCGACCTCGAGGTCGAGGTCGAGCGGGTAGTGGGTGCGGATCTCGGCGCCGAAGCGGTCCTTGAGCTGGGTGATGATCCGGCCCCGGTTCGTGTAGTCCTCGGGGTTGGCCGACGCGACGAGCAGCAGGTCGAGCGGCAGCCGCAGCACGTACCCGCGCACCTGGACGTCGCGCTCCTCGAGCACGTTGAGCAGCGAGACCTGGATCCGCTCGGCGAGGTCCGGCAGCTCGTTGACCGCGAAGATCCCGCGGTGGGTGCGAGGGACGAGCCCGAAGTGGATCGTCTCCGGGTCGCCGAGCGTGCGCCCCTGCGCGACCTTGATCGGGTCGACGTCGCCGATGAGGTCGCCGACGGAGGTGTCCGGCGTGGCGAGCTTCTCGGCGTACCGCTCGCTGCGGTGCAGCCAGGCCACCGGCAGGTCGTCGCCGAGCTCGGCGACGCGGGCCCGGGAGGCCGGCGTGATCGGGTCGAAGGGGTGCTCGTGGAGCTCGGCGCCGGAGATCACCGGCGTCCACTCGTCGAGCAGCCCGACGAGGCTGCGGATGAGCCGGGTCTTGCCCTGGCCGCGCTCGCCGAGGAGCACGAGGTCGTGCCCGGCGAGCAGTGCACGCTCGAGGTCGGGGAGCACGGTCTCGTCGAAGCCGACGACGCCCGGGAAGCGGTCGCCGCCCGCCGCGATCCGCTGCAGGAGGTTCTCGCGCAGCTCGGCCTTGACCGTGCGGAGCACGTGCCCGGAGGCGCGCAGCTCACCGGCCGTCGCGGGCAGCCCGGCGGGCGGCACGGGGGCGACGTGCGGGAGGTGGCCGGCGGCCGTCGGGGCGGGGGAGTCGGGGGATGGCGTCGTCACCTCCTGACCGTACGTCGCGCCACCGCGTCACCGCACGCCGTAACCCGGGCCGGGCCGGCCGGGAGCGTCGCCGGTCAGGTGCGGCAGAACTTCGCGAAGCCGCCGAGCCACGCGTTGGACGCCGTCTTGACGATGTCCCCGCCCGCCCACAGGCAGCCGGCGGAGTCGACGAAGAGCTGCCACACGCCGTCCCCGTACTGCCCGTAGACCGCGGGGCTGAAGGCGTCGAGCTTGGCGAACGTCGTCGCGTCGTAGGCGCCGATGCCGTTGATCCGGCTGTACCGCGACCAGGACGTCGGCGCGAGGCCCGGCGTCGTCGTCCGGTAGGCGCCGCTGTAGTCCTGCCGGAAGCAGTGGCAGGCGGCGTACACGACCCCGTTCGCCTCGGCGATGGCCTGGTAGTCGCCGCCGGCCTTCACCGTCGAGCCGGGGTCGCCGCCGGTGTAGTGCCCGTACCGGCGGGCCAGCGTCGAGCGGGTCAGCTGGTGCAGGCCGTGCTCGGTCGGCGTCGCGATGACGTAGGCGCCGTTCTTCGTCTCGTAGACCGCCTCGGAGTACGGCGCCTTCGTGCAGGCCGGCCGGCAGTCGAACGTCGGCGTGACCTTCGCGACGCCGCTCACGAGTGCGCCCGTCGTCGGGGAGAGGACGGCGAGCACCTCCTTGGCCGTGCCGTTCACCGTGCCGAACCGGCCCGCGGCGTAGACCCGGTCGCCCTTCGGCGAGGCGAACACCTGCCACGGCGCCGTCGACATGTTCGGGTGGAAGCCCGCGCTCGGCCGCCCGTTGGACACCTTGACCTTGAAGAGGTTCTTGCCCCGGACGGTGCCGGTGTCGGTGCCGGTGCCGCCGGAGACCGTGTTGACGTTGCCGCCGAGGTAGACCCAGCTGCCCTGCAGGTGCATGGTGCGGACGCCGACCCGGCCCGTCGTCCGGGTGAGCGTCGCCTTCCACGTGGTGTCGACGGCACCGGTCGAGGGGTTCAGCGCGACGAGGGCGCGATGCGTCGCCCCGTTGACGGTGCCGAAGTAGCCGGCGACGAGGAGCTGGCCCTTCGGGGTCACGGCGAGGTCCCAGACGCCGCCGTCGAGCTTGGGCCGGAACGTCGTGACCCAGGCGCCCGTCGCGCGGTCGAACGCCGCGAGGTACGGCTGGGCGGCCTGCCGCGCGCCGTTCCGCGCGACGGCGGTGAACATGCCGCCGACGTAGATCCGGCCGTTCCACTCCGCGAGCGCGGTGACGTTGCTCTTGAAGTCGGCGAGCGGGGACGTCGTGACGTCGAGGCCGGTGACGCCCCAGCCGCCCAGGCTCTTCGGGGTGCTCAGCATGACCGCGGGGGCCGCGCTGGCCGGGGCGGCGGCCCCGGTGGCGGTGCCCGCGGCCACGACCGCGGCGACGAGCAGGCCGGCCGCGGCGCGCAGCCCCCTGCGGCGCGAGCCCCACCTGTGCAGCCGACCACGCATCGAGCACCCTCCCCCGGTGACGCACGGTCGTCGTCGACCGGCGGCACGGCAGATCGTGACATTCGGTGCGGGTCGGAGGGAACCCCCAGAATCGTGGTCGACCGGTCGCGGTCAGTCGTGCGGCCGGCCGGCCGTCGTCACGTCGTGCAGAACTTCGCGAAGCCCCCGAGCCACGTGCCGCCGCCGGTGTGCGTGATGTCGCCCCCGGCCCACAGGCACCCGGCCGAGTCGACGAAGAGCTGCCACGTGCCGTCGCCGTACTGGCCGAACAGGCTCGGGGTGAAGGTGTCGAGCTTGGCGAACGTGACCGCGTCGTAGGCCCCGATGCCCTGGATCCGGCTGTACCGCGACCAGCTCGTCGGGGCGAGCCCGGGCACCCACGTCGTCCACGCGTTCCTGAAGTCCTGCTTCCAGCAGTGGCACGCCGCGTAGACGACGCCGTTCTTCTCCGCGAGCGCCTGGAAGTCCCCGCCGCCGGCGATCCAGTCGCCGGGCGGCGCGCCGGTGTAGTGCGCCGCGCGCCGGTCGAGGGTCGCCCGGCCGAGCTGCTGCAGGCTGTGCTCGGTCGGCGTGGCGATGACGAACTGCCGGTCGGCGGTCTCCAGGACGGCCTCGGAGTAGGCGCCGCCGCTCGTCTCGTAGCTGGGCCGGACGTCGGCCACGCCGGGGACGAGGCTGCCGTCGGTGGCGGACAGCACCGCGAGGATCCGCTTCGGGACGCCGTTCACGGTGCCGAACTTGCCCGCGGCGTAGACCCGGTCGCCGGCGGGGGAGGCGTCCACCTGCCACGGGCTCGTCGACAGCGACGGCCGGAAGGCGGCGCTCGGCCGGCCGTTGGACACCTTGACCCGGAACAGGTTCTTGCCCTTCACCGTCGCGACGTCGGTGCCGGTCCCGCCCGTCACCGCGGTGACGTTGCCGCCGACGTAGACCCAGCCGCCCTGCAGGTCCATCGTCCGGATGCCGACCCGGCCCGTCGTCCGGCTCGGCGTGGCCTTCCACGTGCTGTCGACGGCGCCGGTCGAGGGGTTCAGCGCGACGAGCGCCGGGTGGGCGGCGTCGTTGACGCGGCCGAAGTAGCCGGCGACGAGGAGCTGGCCCTTGGGCGTGACGGCGAGGTCCCAGACGCCGCCGTCGAGGGTCGGGCGGAACGTCGTGACCCAGGCCCCCGTCGCGCGGTCGAACGCCGCGAGGAACGGCTGGGACGCCCTGGCGACGCCCTTGTTGGCGACCGTCGTGAACATGCCGCCGACGTAGATCCGGCCGTTCCACTCGGCGAGCGCGGTGACGTTGCTCTTGAAGTCGGCGAGCGGGGACGTCGTGAGGTCCAGGCCCGTGACGCCCCAGCCGCCGAGGCTCTTCGGGGTGCTCAGCACGACCGCTCCCGCGGCCCGGGCCGGCGCGGCGAGCCCGGCCCCCGTGCCGGTGGCGGCGAGCGCGGTGACGAGCGCGGCCACCGCCCCGACGGCGAGACGGGAGAGCGGGCGTCGACGGTGGCGCTGCATCATGAACTGGTCCCTTGGCGTGCGGCCGCTCCGGGCGGGTCGCAGGCATTGTGCCATTCGGTGTTGGCGTCCACGGTGGAACCCGTGAATGCCTCACACGTGGAGCACGTCCTCGATCCGGGCGCCGGGCCGCGGCGTCCCGATCGGCCGCGGGTCGCGGCAGCGGGCGAGGAGGCGCTCGACGAGCGCCGCGGCCGCCACCACCTCCTCGGTGCCGAGCATCCCCGGCAGGCAGCGGATCTCGACGGTGTCCTTGTCCGCGCGCGGCGTGACGAGGCTCGTGAGGTTGACGTCCGCGTACTTCTTCAGCCCCATCGGTGCGACGGCGGCGCGCAGCGTCTCCCAGTCGGGTGCGAGCGGGCCGGCGGCGTACGCGACGACGGCGTCCGGCAGCGGGGCGAGCCGGGTGCAGGCGGGGTTCGTGCGCAGCGCCGTCCGCAGCGGCTCCCGCCACGCCGAGAACAGGCGGACGAGGTTGGCGAACGTCGCCGGGGCCCGCAGCGGTGCGGCGTCGACGTGCAGGTGGACGGCGGCCTCGACGGGGACGGTGAAGCCGAGGTCGCGGGCCGGTGCCAGGAGCGCGTCGAGGTGGGCGGCGTGGTCGGCGGTGAGCGGCGGCGTGACGACCTCGCAGGCCCGCTCCCGCTCGCCGGGCATCGGTGCCGCCATGGCGACCGTCGCGCCGGCCGGGTCGTCCACGACGACGACGTCCCCGGCGAGCCGCGGCGCGACCCCGAAGACCGCCGCGAGCGGGTCGAGCACCGACTCCCGCGGTGCCTGCGGGTCCGCGAGCCGGTGGACGAGCCGCATGAGCCGCGGCTCGTCGCCGAGCACCCGGTACCACCCGGGCCGGGGCGCGGCCCGGCGGTCGAGGTCGGCCCGCAGCGTGATGTCGTCGACGAGCCGGCAGCGCGGTGCGCCGTCCGGCCCGAGCACCTCGAACCCCGGCGTGAGGTGGATGAACCACCCCATGCCCGGGACGAGGGAGGGCTCGGAGTCGGTGTGGAAGAAGCGCCGGACGGTGCCGCCGCAGCGGGCGGCGACCTCGGCCGCGAGGTCGGCCCGGCTCGCCCCGCGGGGCGCGAGGAGCTCGAGCTCGAACCCGGTGCGCAGCGCGAGGCGGGCGCCCCCCGCGGCCCGGTGGCCCGCGCCACCGGACCGCGGGGAGGCCGGGTCGACGTCGCCGCCCGTGCGGACCGTCGTCACGATCGTCACGTCGACCCTCGCGCTCAGGCCGCGACGGGCAGGTCGATGCCGGCGATGAGCTTGTCGCCGGCCATGACCTTCGCGTCGAACGGGTCGATGCCGCCCCAGATCCGTGCCAGCGCGACCGCGTCGTCGTAGTCGTAGCCGGCGGCGAAGAACGCGTCGAGCGCCGCCTGCTGACCGGCGTCGACCTGGTCGCCGTCGAACGGGAGGACGCCGCCGGGCAGCGGCAGCCCGTCGAGGATCTTGTGGCCGGCGTTGGCCTTGACGTCGACCAGGTCCTCGACGCCGGACCAGATCTCCGCGAGCACGAGCGCGTCGTCGTAGTCGTACCCGTTGTTGAAGTAGGTGGCGAGCGCCGCGTCCTGCGAGACGGTCCAGGCGGTCTGGCCGTGCTCGATGGGCACCTCGCCGCCGGCGAGGAGCTTGTTCCCGGCCAGCACCTTCGCCTTGAGGGCGTCGTCCCCCTGGCCCCACAGCCGGGCGAGCAGGTCGGCGTCGTAGGAGTCGAACCCGGCGTCGAGGAAGGCGTCGATCGCCGCGCGCTCGGCGAGTTCCTCCTGCGTCGCCGGGGTGCCGCTCGGGTCGACGGGCAGGTCGCGGCCGGCGAGGAGCTTGCGGCCCGCGCGCACCTTGACGTCGCTCACGTCGGCCTTGCTGTGCCAGGCGCGCTTGAGGGCCACGGCGTCCTCGTAGAGGTAGCCGGCGTCGAAGAACGCCCCGAGCGCCTCCTCGGCCGTGTACTTCTGGTGGTGCTTGCCCTTGTCGTCCTTGTCCCTGTCCTTGCCGTGCTTGCGGCGGTCGTGCGTGCCCTTGTCGTCGTCGTCCTTCGTCCGGTGCCCGGCGGACGTCGCGCCCGGGGCCTGCGGGCGGGAGGGCGCCGTCGAGGCGTGGTCGGGCGCGCCGGTCGGGGCCGACGAGCGCTGCGACACCGGCTGGGTCCGGGTGTCGTGCGCGTTCGCCGGCAGCACCCCGAAGGTGCCGACGGCGGCAGCCGTCACGGGGACGGCGAGCAGCGCGAACCCGAGGCTGCGCGGCATCGAGCGGAACCGGCAGACGATGCCCCGCTGCGGGCCGGAGGTGTTGTGCGACATGGGATCTCCCCCTGCGTGAGGTCCCCCGAGCGGGACCTGTCGTGTGGTCCGGCCGCTGCTGCGACCGTGATGCACCACTCACGCGGCGGAGGGCCGAAGGGTTGCGGCCGGTGTCGTCCGGAGGCGCGTGACCCTTTTCATGGGTCGGCGGGACAACGCAGGGGCCGGGACGCGCGTCTGTACGCGCGTGCCACCACCCGCGACGGCGGCGGAGGGCCGTCGCGGGCGGTGCGGACGTCGAGCGCTCGGGCTACTCGGGCTGAGCGGTGGTCGGGGCGGCGGTCGCGGGGGAGGCCGCCGGTCGGCGGGTCCGCGGGGTCCGCGGGGTCGTCGACGTGGTCTTCGCCGTGGTCGTCCGGCGGGTCGTCGTCCGGCGGGCGGCAGCGGTCTTCGTGGTCGTGGGGGTCGCCGGAACCGCGTGCTCCGGCGTGACGGCCTCGGCGGGCTCGACGGCCTCGGCAGCCGCGACGGGCTCGGTGGCTTCGACGACCTCAGCGGCCTCGACGACCTCGACGACCACCTCGGCGACCGGTGCCGGAGCCTCGGCGACGTCGGTCTCGGTGGCGGCGGGCGCCTTGGCCGCGGCCTTCTCCGCCGCCGCGGCAGCGACGGCCGCCGCCTGCCGCGCCCGCTTGAGCGCCTTCCGTGCGGCGTCGCGCTCCTTGGTCGCGGTCGCGAGGCCGGTCGCGGCTTCGGCGAGGGCGGTCCTCAGCGCCGTGAGCTCCACGCGGAGCAGGTGCCGGACGACGCGGCCCTCGTCGTGCGCCCGGACGAG
>JACRAB010000423.1 GCA_016213575.1 Actinomycetota bacterium | reverse complement strand
CGTCCAGGGCTACACGCCGGCGACCTGGAGGACGAAGACGTCGTGGACGTCGTAGTGCGCGCCGCAGCCCGGCGACGGCGGCGGGGTCACGTACGCGTTGACCTGCACGGGGTGGCCGAGGTCGGCCATCAGGGCCTGGGCCAGGTCGACGACCGGGGCCCAGATCCGGTGCAGGCCCTGGAGGACGATCGTGCAGCCGTCGGCGAAGAGCCGGGCGAGCGCGTCGTCGGCGACCTGGTCGGTGATCGTCGCGCCGACCCCGCCGCCGCGGGTGAAGCGGGCCGCCGGCAGCGTCCGGCCGTCCTTCGCGACCCGCAGGAACGGCGTCCGCAGACCGTGCGTGCTCACGAGCTCGTCGACGGCGTCGAGGGAGAAGAGGTCGCCGAAGCCGGTGGGCAGGTCCTCGCGGCGGCTCAGCGAGGCGGTCCGGCCCCAGACCTCGGCGGCGAAGCGGTCCGGCTCGAGGCTCGTGCAGCGCCGCAGGGCGGGGCGGTCGGGCGCCGTTACCGGCCCGTCCGCCCCGCCCGTCGCGACGCCGAGGTCAGCGACCTGCGCCACTGTCCGCGCCGCCGTCGGCACCGCCGTCGGCCCCGCCGTCGGCACCACCGTCGGCACCACCGTCCGCGCCGCCGTCCGCGCCGCCGTCCGCACCGCCGTCCGCACCGCCATCGGCACCACCGTCGGCACCGCCGTCGGCACCGCCGTCGGCACCGCCGTCGGCACCGCCGTCCGCACCGCCGTCCGCACCACCGTCCGCACCACCGTCACCGGTCGTGCCGGCGCCACCGTCGGCGCCACCGTCGGCGCCGCCGTCGTGCTGACCGGGGACGCCGGCCGCTCCGCCGTCCGCGGGGCCCTCGGGCTCGGTCTCGCTCATGACGCACTCCTTCGTGCCGCGCGGGGGCGGCGACTCGGTCCGTCGGCCGGGTGAGTCGCACGCTAGGCCGGGTGCCCCGAGGGCGCAGGTTCACGCGGTCGCGGGTCCCGCGGGCCCGACCCGGCGGACGACGAGGAGCACGCCGAGCGCGAGGAGCCACACGTACCAGGCGGTGTAGACCGGCTGGCCGATCGTGTTCATCGCCTCGGAGCGCAGCACGGCCGCACCGGGCACGAGGACCGCCCACACCGCGGCGAGGCCGAGCCCGAGGGCGCCGAACCAGCGCGGGACGCCCAGCGCCCGCGCGACGACGACCCCGACGAAGACCGCCCACACGCCCTGGAACAGCCAGCCGAGGTGCTCGCCCAGCGCGCCGCCGCCGTACCGGTTGAGGACGTCGAACGACGCCGCGACGGCCTGCCGCGCCGTGTCGTCCGCGGCCTGCGCGTAGGCGTCTGCGAGGTAGGGGACGGTGATCGGCCAGCGCACCCAGCCGAGGATCTGGAAGAGCGCACCGGCGACGCCGAACACGGTCATGGCCCGGGTGCCGGGGGTCGCGCGGGTCAGGGCCGCCTCGAGGCCGAACGCGGCCGGGACGAGCACGAGGCTGCTCACGAGCATGAGGTAGAACCCGGCCCGGATCGCGGTCTCGGAAGCCGTGAACAGCGGCAGCACGGTCGTCCCCGGCTCGTCGAGCACGGCCGGCCAGCCGAACGCGACGGACAGGATCGTCGCACCGACCGTGGCCAGCACCCCGGACGCCGTGAGCAGCAGCCCGGTCGCGGGCCACCGACGCAGGGGCGCCGTGGCGGTGGTGGCGGCCGGGAGCGGGGTCGTCGTGGTCATGAGGTCCTCCAAGTGTGAGCAGTGCTCTTGTCGAGAACAGTGTTCACACATGATGGCCCATAAAGCAAGAGCGCTGCTCTCGTTGTGAACGATGTTCTCGTCCCGGATAGGCTGGGGGACGTGACCGAGGCCGAGCCACAGCCGCA
This sequence comes from Actinomycetota bacterium, assembly GCA_016213575.1. GTDB lineage: Bacteria > Actinomycetota > Actinomycetes > Actinomycetales > Kineosporiaceae > R-H-3. Next base: position 7,763 of record JACRAB010000423.1, on the reverse strand, counting down.
GCCGCAGCCGCAGCGGTCGACGCTGCGCACCCGGCGCCGCGAGGAGGTGCTCGGCGCGATCCGCGCGGCCGCGGGCGCCGAGCTCGAGGGGCAGGGCGCCGCCGCCCTGTCACTGCGGGCCGTCGCCCGCCGGGTCGGGCTGGCGCCGTCCGCGCTCTACCGCTACTTCCCGGGCCGGGACGACCTGCTCACCGACCTCGTCGTCGCGGCCTTCGACGCCCACGCCGACGCCGTCCAGGCCGCGGCCGGCCGGCACCGGGACCCGCTCGCCGCCGTCCGGGCCGCACTCCTGGAGTACCGGGCGTGGGCGGTCGCGAACCCGGCCCGGTTCGGCCTGCTCTACGGCGCCCCGGTGCCGGGGTACGCGGCGCCGCCGGAGACGATCGGGCCCGGCGCCCGGGTGGGCGACCTCGTCGTCGGGCTCGTCGAGCAGCTCCACGCGCAGCACCGGCTCGATGCGGAGTCGTTGCGGCACAGGGCCTCCCGGCTGGACCGCGGGACGGCGTCCGAGCTCGCCGCGCTCGCCCGGCGGCGCGGCTACACGCTGCCCGTCGAGGCGATCGCGCTCGGTGTGGACGGCTTCGTCCGCATCCACGGGGTGACGGTCATGGAGGTCTTCGGCCAGCTCCGGCCGCTCACGAGCCGGCCGGCGCCGTACGTCGAGCAGACCGTGGACGCCGTCCTCGCCGAGCTCGTCGGACCTGCCGCCGGTCCCCGGGAGGCGCGGTGACGAGCCGGGTGCCGGCGGCCGAGCAGACGCTCGCCGTCCTGCGGTACCTGTCCCGGCAGGCCGGCCCGGTGCCCGCGGCCGCGGTCGCACGCGAGGCCGGGCTGCCGCGCTCGACGGCGTACCACCTGCTCAACGTGCTCGTGGAGAACGGGTTCGTCGTGCACCTGCCGGAGGAGCGGCGCTACGGCCTCGGCGTCGCCGCCTTCGAGCTGGGCAGCGCCTACGCGCGGCAGGCGCCGCTCGCGCGCCTCGCCCGGCCGGTCCTCGCCCGCCTCGTCGACCGGGTGGGCGAGTCCGCGCACCTGGCCGTGCTGCACGGCCGCGAGGTGCTGTACGTCGTCGAGGACCGCGCCGCCGGCCGCCCGCCGCTCGTCACGGACGTCGGCGTCCGGCTCCCCGCGCACCTCACGGCGTCCGGACGCGCGATGCTCGCCGACCTCCCGGCCGCCCAGGTCCGCGCGCTGTTCCCCGACCGGTCGGCGTTCGTCGACCGCACCGGCATCGGCCCCTCCGGCCTGCCCGACCTGCGCCGGGTGCTCGCCGAGGTCCGCCGCCGCGGGCACGCCGTCGAGGACGGCGAGGTGGGCGCCGGTCTCGCGTCGGTCGCCGCCGCCGTGCACGACCACACCGGCCACCCGGTCGCCGGGGTCGCGGTCACCTACCCGACCGACCCGGGCGCCCCCTCCGCCCGGCCGGTCGCCGACCACGACGCGCTCGTGACCGCCGTCCGCGCCACCGCCGCCGAGCTGACCCGGCGCCTCGGCGGGGTACCGCCCCGCTGATAGGACAGAAGCCTGCGAGACCTGCCACCAGGGCACCGGCCGCGACTCCGGTGCCCTGGTCGCGAGGTCCGCCGCGCGCCGGCGGCGCGCGGGAGTGGTCTCCCGACATGTCGGCCTCGCCCGCTCAGCCGGTGAACAGCGCGGAGATGACCGCGACGTTCAGGGCGCAGACGAGCAGCGTGATGACGACGGCGAGCACCGTCGTCAGCCGGCGGTTGACCTGCCGGCCCATGAGCGCCCGGTCCGCGGTGATGTGGACGAGCGGCAGCAGGGCGAACGGTACGCCGAACGAGAGCACGACCTGGCTCAGCACGAGCGCCTGGGTCGTCGAGCCCTGCAGGCAGAGCACGAGCATCGCGGGGCCGAGCGTCAGCAGCCGCCGGGTGACGAGCGGGATCCGGCGGCGGACGAAGCCGGCCATGACGATGTCGCCCGCGAGCGTGCCGACCCCGGACGCCGCCAGCCCGGCGACGAGCAGTGCCAGCGCGAACGCCGCGGCCATCCCGGCGCCGACCGCACCGAAGCCCTCGTAGGCCGCGGTGAGGGTGTCGGTCGCCTCGCCGAGGCGGCCGCCGCTGAGCACGGTCGCCGCGACGAGGAGGATCGAGACGTTGACGAAGGCCGCCGCCGACAGCGAGGCGACGATGTCGAACCGGTGCGTCCGCAACGGGATCCGGTGGGTCGACGCGAGCGAGGAGTGCACGTAGATCGCGTGCGGCATGACCGTCGCGCCGACGATGCCGGCCGCGAGCAGGGCCGCGCCCTGGCCGGCGAGCGACGGCTGCAGCCCCGCTGCGGCGCCGGCGAAGGCCCCGACCGTGAGCACCTGGTAGACGTAGCAGGCGAGGACGACGAGCAGCAGCGCAGCGACCGCGGCCTCGAACCGGCGCCGGCCCTGCGGGCGCAGGGCCAGCAGGCCGACGCCGAAGGCACCGGCGAGCAGGCCGCCGACCGGCAGCGGCAGGCCGAACAGCAGTGACAGCGCCACCGCGGCGCCGAGCACCTCGGCGACGTCCGTCGCCATGCTGACGATCTCGGCCTGCACCCAGAGGAAACGGTTGACCCCCTTGGGGTAGCGGTCCCGGCAGAGCTCGGGCAGGGACCGGCCCGTCACCGACCCGGCCTTGGCGGCGAGGTACTGCACGAGCATCGCCGCCGCGCTCGCGACGACGACCACCCAGAGCAGCCGGACGCCGAGACTGGCGCCCGCCTCGGTGTTCGTCGCGAAGTTGCCGGGGTCGACGTAGGCAACCGCGACGACGACGCCGGGTCCGCAGAGCCGGCGCAGGCCGCGGACCACGGCGACCCCGGGCGGCGGCGCCGGTGGTCCCTGGGCCGGTGCGACGGCGTCCACCAGCGGGACGCCGTCCTCCTCCACCGGGGCAGGGCGTCTGGTCTGCCTCGGGTCCAGCATCAGACCGCGTCCTGCCGGTGCCGCCGGCGGGCCGCCACCCGCACGACGAGACCTGCACCCACGACGAGCCCCGCGAGGAGCTCGCCGTGGACGCCTGCCACCACCAAGGCCGTGAGATAGCCGCCGACCAGGGTGCCGAAGAGCAGCGTCCCCGCCCGGTCGTCCCGCGCGGACACGGCTATCCCACCGACGGACCGAGGCCGAGGGACTGCGGGGTGCTCGCGTCCGGCGAGGGCTGGTGCAGACCCTCGTCGAGCTCGCCGTACTCCGTCATGAGGGCGCGGCTGCCGCCCCACGGGGTCTGCTCCTCGGCGATGAGCGTGTTCGTGGTGAGCAGCAGGCCGGCGACGGAGGCACCGTTCTGCAGGGCCGAGCGGGCGACCCGCAGCGGGTCGACGATGCCCATCGTCACCATGTCGCCGTACACGCCGTGGAGGGCGTCGAAGCCGCCGTCGACCTCCATCGTCGACACCCGCGCGACGACCTCGTCGCCGTCGTAGCCCGCGTTGCTCGCGATGAGGTACGCCGGCTGGGTCAGCGCGCGCCGGACGATGCCGACACCGATCGCGTAGTCCTCGTTGACCTCGAGGTCGTCGAGGGCCGGCGCCGCGTGGAGCATGGCCGAGCCGCCGCCGGCGACGATGCCCTCGGCCATCGCGGCCCGGGTCGCCGACAGCGCGTCCTCGACGCGGTGCTGCAGCTCCTGCAGCTCGGCGTTGGTCGGGGCGCCGACGCGGATCACCGCGACCTTGCCCGACAGCGAGCCGATCCGCTCGGTGAGCACGTCCTCGTCCACGCCGAACGTCGCGCGGCCGAGCTCGGCGCGCAGCTGGGTGACCCGGAAGTCGATCTCGTCCTTCGAGCCGGCGCCGTCGATGATGCACGTCTCGTCGGCGTTGACCCGGACGACGGACGCCCGGCCGAGCTGCTCGATCGTCATCGTCTCCAGCGCGAACCCGGAGTGCTTGCTGAACACGGCGCCGCCGGTGACCGCGGCGATGTCCTCGAGCTTGTGCAGCCGGCGGTCGCCGAACCCGGGGGCGGTGATCGCGACGCACTGGAAGAGCCCGTTGACGTGGTTGTGCACGAGCATGCTCAGCGCCGCGCCCTCGATCTTCTCCGCGAGGATCACGAGCGGGCGCGGGTCGCGCATGACCTTGTCGAGGATCGGCATGAGCTGCGCGATCTTCGAGATCTTCTCGCTGCAGAGCAGGATGTACGGGTCGTGGAGGACGGCCTCGAGGCTCGCGGGGTTCGTCACCATGTACGGCGACATGTAGCCGTTGTTGAACGTGAAGCCCTCGACGAACTCGACGCTCATGCCGTGCTCGGGCGACTCCTCGACGGTGACGATGCCGCCGTCGCCGACGGTGTGCAGCGCCTTGGCGATGACCGCGCCGACGTACTCGTCGTCGTTGGCGGAGATCGCGGCGACCCGGGCGAAGTCGTCCTCGGTGACGACCGGGTGGGCGACGCCCTGCAGGTGCTTGACGAGCCGGGCGACCGCGAGGTCGACGCCGCGCTTGACGAGCACCGGGTTCGCACCGTCGCCGATGACCTTCATGCCCTCGTGGACGATCGCCTGCGCGATGACGGTCGCGGTCGTCGTGCCGTCACCGACGATGTCGTTCGTCTTGATGGCGGCTTCCTTGACGAGCTGCGCGCCCATGTTCTCGAACTGGTCCTTGAGGTGGATCTCCCGGGCGATCGTCACGCCGTCGTTCGTCACGACGGGGGAGCCGGTGATCTTCTCGAGGATGACGTTGCGGCCCTTGGGGCCGAGCGTCGACTTGACCGCCTCCGCGAGCTGGTCGACCCCGGCGAGCAGCCGCTCGCGGGCGTCGGCACCGAAACGCAGTTCCTTGGCCATCTGGTCCTCCTGGACGTCGTTGTCTGAAGTGGCTCAGGGGTGTCTGAAAGTGCTCAGGGTGCCTGAGGTGACTCAGGTGCAAGGCTCCAGGCGGTCCCTGTCGCGGGACGCCGGCCGGCGCCGGCGCCCCGCGACAGGGCGTCAGGTCCTTCGGGTGCTGTGATGCTTCGTGCTGTGGTGCACAGGTGCGGTGATGCAGGTGCCGTGGTGCTGCGGCAGAACGGGATCAGCGCACCGTCGGCATCTCGCCGATGTACTCGATCGCGTCCTCGGGGTTGGCGAACATGATCGTCCGGTCGTCCTCGTGGATCATCCGGCCGTAGTGCGTCGACATGTTCTCCTCGAACTGCGCCGCGTCGAAGAAGCCCGGCTCCTCGCCGAGCGCCTCGGAGATCTCGTCGTAGACGAAGTCCATCCGGCGCGTCGCGTCGACCCGGATCATCGACGGCAGGTGGATGACGTCCACACCCTCGTGGCCCGCCATCACCTCCGCGACGACCGCGCCGATCTGGTTGTTCATCAACGTGACGCCGCAACGGTTCGACGGCGAGCTGTCGGACTTGAACGGGCTGGGGGCGGTGGTGAACTGGCTCACTGGGTCAGCTCCTTCGGGATGTCCAGACCGAGGTCGGTGAGGATGGCGGCGAAGCGGCTCTTGGCCCGGTCGAGACCGTCCTCGAAGCGCGGCGGCTTGGCGTCCGGCTGCGACCAGAGCGGCTGCAGCTTGCGGGCGGCCGCGATGCACCGCGGCACCCAGTTGGACAGCCACCCGTTCATGAGCGCCTTGTTGTGGTCGGCGAACTCACGGACCTTGGTGAGCAGGTCGAACAGCGCGACCGAGTCCGCGAGGTCGCGCTCGGCGTAGTCGAACTCCTCGGCCCCCATGACCGTCGGGGTGACGAAGTCGCCGTTGCGCGGCGCGGCCTGCTGCACGAGCTGGCTGCGGAACAGCTCGCCCACGAGCGGCTCGAAGACGATGTTCGCGGCGAAGATCGCCTCGCACCAGTCGTCGATGCCGGTGAGCCCCTCGGCGACCTCGCGCACGCCCTGCCAGCACGGGTCGCTGTTCCAGGCCACGAGGTGGGCGCCGCCGTCGAAGCCGGCGATCTCCTCGCTGAGCGTGAGGTTGTAGAGCGCGAGGTCCTGCGCCGACCGGATCCGGTGCATGCTGTTCACGGCCATCGCCGTGTTGTGCATGTTCGTCGGCCCGCGGCGGTTCGCGTTGGCGAACAGGTAGAGGCCGAGGCCGTGGTTCACGTGCATCCACGCGCCGACGTGCGACTCCACGAAGCGCACCCAGTTCGGGTTCCACTGCTCGAACGCCTTCTGCTGCCGGGCCGAGTCGATGTTCTGGTTGACCTGGCGCTCGACGTTGGCGTTGTAGCGGTAGAAGCTGAGCTCCCACTCCTCGTTCGGGTCACGGAACTCGTGCCAGCCGTGGGCCGGCCACTCGTAGCCCTTGCCGCCGGAGCCCGGGCCGCGCTCGGGGACGGGGCGGTCCGAGCCCCACGCCTTGAGCGCCGTCCACTCCAGGGGGTAGCCGCCGCGGCCGTCCGCGAAGCCGTAGAGCCAGCCCTGCGCGAGGTAGTGCCGCGGGTCCGGCTGGACCTCGACGGTGACGTCCTCGTAGTGGGTCTGCTTGCGCTTGGCGGGCGTGTAGTAGTTGAAGCGCCGCGCGTTGGAGTCCGGGAACTCCTTCGCACCGGCCTCGGCGTCCGTGAACACCGGCTTCGGCACACTGCGTTCTGGTGTGGTCGTCATCGTCCATCCCTGGGTCAGGCGGGTGTCTCCGCGGTTGCGGTGCGGTGCGCGGGTGCGATCGGTTCGCGTGCGTGTCGCGGTGCGGTGCGTCGACGGGCGACCGGCGTCAGGACGACTCGGTCTCCCCTGTGGTCGTGAACTTGTCGTAGTAGATGCGCTTGTCCTCCACGCCGAGGGCCGCGAGCAGCGTCATCGCCGCCTCGACCATCGGCGGCGGCCCGCACACGTACGCGTGGGCCCCGGAGAGGTCTGCCTCGTAGCGCTTGACGATGTCGGTGACCATGCCGACCTCGCCGTCCCACGGCTGCGCCGCAACGGGTTCGGACAGCGCGGGCCGGTAGGTGAACCCGGGCAGCCGGCGTTCCATCTCGCGCAGCTCGTCCTCGAAGCAGAGGTCGGCCGCCGTCCGGGCGCCGTAGTAGAACGTCGCCTTGCGGTCGTCGCCGCGCTCGGCCATCGAGCGCAGCAGCGACAGGATCGGCGCCATCCCCGCCCCGCCGCCGACGAACACGAGGTCCGCCTTGTGGCCCTCGCGCAGGGTGAAGACGCCGAACGGGCCGGTGATGTCGAGCCGGTCGCCGACCTGGAGCGTGGTGTCGAGGTGCTCGGAGAAGAGCCCGCCCGGGTAGACCTTGATGACGAACTCGAGAAGCCCGCCCTCCCGGGTGGAGGTGTTCGCCATCGAGAACGACCGGGTGGCCTCCGTCCCCGGCACGGCGATGTCGACGTACTGCCCGGGGAAGAACGTGAGGTCCGTCGGCTCGACCAGCTTCAGGACGAGCCGGCGCAGGTCGTGGGTGACCTTCTCGATCTCGACCACCTCGGTGACGGCCTCCTTGATGGGCAGGCCGGACCGGATCATCTCCTCGTCGTAGTTGAGGAGCTCGATGGTGAGGTCCTCGTAGGCGTGCGCCCGGCACAGGAGCGTGAAGCCCTCGTCCTTCTCGTAGTCCGGCAGCGCGAAGGTCGAGTACTTCTCGAGCTCGATGTCCTCACCCTCGAGGACGAAGGACTTGCACGCCGCGCACTGGCCCTCCTTGCAGCCGTGCATGAGCATGATCCCCTGCTCGGAGGCGGCCCTCAGGATCGTCTGGTCCTCGGGGACCTCGACCTCGATGCCCACCGGCTCGAACCGCACGACATGTCTGTCCGTCATGGCTCCCTCGCCCGGCTCAGAAGTGTGGTGGCCGGACGTGCGCAGCGGCG
>JACRAB010000428.1 GCA_016213575.1 Actinomycetota bacterium | reverse complement strand
GTCGTCGAGGGTCGCCCAGCAGGCGGCGAGCAGGTCGGCGAGCCGTGCGGCGTCGTCGGCCGGCAGGCCAGCACGGTCGGCGTCGAGAGCCCGGTCGGGCGCGCCGAAGTCGGTCGTCGTCGTGCCCGGGACCTCGGCGACGACGTCGAGCCGGTCGCCGGCGCCGCGCGGCAGCGGGTGCCCGGCCCGGAGCGCGACCGGTGCGTACCGCGGCTCGTACTCGGTGAGCGCCGCGAGCGCCGCCTCGGCCGTGCGGCCGGACCGGGCCCAGCCGGGGTGGTCGACCACGACGGCGAAGACCCGCTTCGTGCCGACCTCGAGGTAGACGCGCGTCCCGGCTGTCGCCCCGGCTGTCGCAGACATGGGGGCAGCCTGCCGCACGCCACCGACGGTCGCGGCCGGTGGCGCCGCGACCGCCTCGGGCGGGCGTTACGTCGTCGTCCCGGTCGTGCCCTGCTGGGTCGTGCCGCCCTGCGTCGTGCCCTGCTGGTCCGTCGTGCCCTGCTGGTCCGTCGTGCCCTGCTGGTCCTGCCCGGGCGGGCCGCCCCTGCCGCCGGCCATGCCGCCGGCCGGTGTCGTGCTCACGGCAGTCGCCGTCCACGTGCCGTCGTCCGACTGTGTGCCCTGGACGAACACGAGGGTGCCGGTCGCGAGCGCCGAGAGGTCGCCGCCCGCGGTGCCGTCGACGGTCGTCGCCGACGTCGTCGTGACGGTCACGGTGCCGGACCGGCTCTCGAGCGTGAGCGTCGAGCCGCTGACCTCGGTGACCTGGCCGACGACCATGGTGCCGTCGTCCATGCCGGGCGGGCCGCCGTCAGGCCCGTCCTGGCCGTCCTGCCCGCTGCCCTGCTGCGTCGTCCCGCCCTGCTGGCCGAGCTGGCCGGGCCCGCCCTGCCCCGGCTGGCCCTGCTGGCTCTGCGAGGTGAGCGACGTCGTGTCCGAGGTCCCGCCGAAGGCCTGCCCGACGGCGACGCCGCCGAGCAGCAGCGCCCCGGCCCCGACCGCCGCGGCGACGACCATGCCCGGCCGGCGCCGCGCGGGCGCCGCCGGTGGCGGGGCCGACCCGTCACCGAGGTCGGCCTCCATCCAGCTGACCGGTCCGCCGGGCGGCGGGGCCGCCCTCGCCCACCCGGGCGTCGGGGCAGGGGGCTCGACCGGGGCGTCGGCACCGGGGTCGACGGGGAGCGTGGCGGTCGCGGGGGCACCGGCCACGGGCTGGGCGCCCCAGGGCTGGGCCGGCGGCGCCGGCCATCCCTGGGAGGCGCGAACGGGAGCCGCGTCCTGGTCTCGGGAGATGTCCTTGTCGGTCATGGCACGAGGTTGGGGTGGCAGCGTGTGGTCGCCCTCGGGCACGACTGTGCAGGTGCTGTGAGGTGCGCGGGCGGTGGCCAGCAGCGCCTGTGCGGTCAGGCGGAGGGTTCGGTGCCCGCCTCGCCGGCGTCCTCGGTCCCGGCGTCCGCGGCCGCGGCGTCCGTCGTCCCGGCGTCGGCCGCGGCCTCGTCGTCCAGGTCGGCCGCCAGGGCACCGTCGAAGGTGCCGTCGAGCGGGACGGTCGCCGCGTCACGGCCCTCGACGGGGTCGGTCGGCGGCTCCGCGACCGCTGCCGCGGGTGCGGGCGGGACGGGTGCGGACGTCGTGCCTGCGGTCTCGCTCGGGTCGGCCATGGGCGTGACGTGCCCCACGACGTCCCGTCGTATGCGCTCCGGGCGCGCTCGTTAGGCTCGCGACGTCAGCAGCCGGTCGCCGAGAGGACCACGATGTCGCAGCCCAGCCCGACCGCCGGGTTCAACGGTGTGCTCGGTCTCGAGTTCCCCGAGGTCGGGCCCGACAAGGTCGTGCTGACGTTCACCGTCGAGCCGCACCTGCACCAGCCCTACGGCATCGTCCACGGCGGCGTGTACTGCTCGGTCATCGAGACGGCCGCCTCGTACGCGGGCGCGATGTGGTTCGGCGACCGGGGCAACGTCGTCGGGGTGAGCAACCAGACGGACTTCCTGCGCGCCGTCCGCGAGGGCAAGCTCACGGCGACCGCGCTCCCCGTGCACCGCGGCCGGCTCCAGCAGCTGTGGGTCGTCGAGATCACCGACGAGCAGGGCCGCACGGTGGCGCGCGGCCAGGTCCGGCTGCAGAACATCGAGGACGCGTCGCGGCTGGGGAACTGACCCCGGCCGCTACGCGCTCGCGGCGGCATCGCGGGCGCGCAGCCGGCGCAGCATCCGGGCGTCCTCGAACCCGACGGCCCGGGCCGCGGCCTCGACCGTGGTGCCGTGCCCGATGAGGTGCTCGGCGCGTTCGAGCCGCAGGGCCTGCTGGTAGCGCAGCGGGGTCAGCCCGGTCGCCTCGACGAACTGCCGGGTCAGCGTGCGCTCGCTGACGCCGGCCTCGCGGGCGAGGTCGGCGAGCGGGAGGCGTTCTGCGAAGCGGGCGTCGAGGGCGTCCTGCACCCGGTGGACGGCGTCGCTGAGGTGGCTGCGGTGGCGCAGCATGACGCTCGCCTGCTGCTCGTCGCCGTTGCGCCGTGCGAAGACGACCATCTCGCGGGCGACCCTCGCCGCCGCCGCGGGACCGTGCCGCGTCGCCACGAGGTGCAGCGCGAGGTCGATGCCGCTCGCGATGCCCGCGGACGTGACGACGCGGTCGTCGGTGACGTAGAGGACGTCGTGGACGACGTGCGCCGCCGGCGAGCGGCGGGCGAGCACGTCCGCGAGGTCGTGGTGGGCCGTGCAGCGCCGCCCGTCGAGCAGTCCCGCCCGGCCGAGCGCGTCGGCGCCCGCGCAGACGCTGGCGACCGTGCCGCCGTCCGCGTGGTGCTGCCGCAGCCGGTCGAGGGAGGCCGCGTCGAGGTGCCCGGTGCCGCGCAGGCGTGGCGACCGCCAGCCCGGGACGACGACGAGGTCGTCCGTGGTGAGCCGCGGCCAGCGGGTCTGCGCGGTGACGGGCAGGCCCTGGAACGTGCAGACCTCGGGCTGCTCCGCGAGGTAGTGGAGCTCGTAGCCCAGCCCGAGGTCGGCGGCCGTGGAGAACACCTGGGCCGGGCCCGCGAGGTCCAGCAGGTGCAGGTCCGGGACGAGGAGGAAGACGACGCGCACGATCCGGTCAGTGTGCCACGGCAGCCGCGGGGATCCCTGCGCGGGACGGTGCGCCGTCCCCGGCGGCGGTCGCGGCCCCGACGACGTCGTCGACCGTGACGACGTCCGCGAACCGCCCGGCGAGCGCGTAGACGGTGCGCCGGACGATCTCGTCCGGGTGCAGCGTCAGCGGGTCGGCGAGCACCTCGGCGAGGCTGCGGCCGGCCGGTGCGTCGGGGTGCTCGATCGGTGTCGTCGCCGTCGCGTCCGCGACGAACGTGACCCGGTACCCGAGGTCGCTCGCGAGCCGGGCCGTCGTCTCGCAGCACTGCTCGGTGCGGATCCCGCAGATCGTCAGGTCGTGGATCGCGTTCTGGGTCAACAGGTGCTGGAGGTTCGTCGTCGTGAACGCGTTGTGCACGACCTTCGTGAGGACGGGCTCCCCGGCCTGCGGCTCGAGCCCGCTCATGAGCCGGACGTGGCCCGACGCGGGGTCGAACGGCCCGCCCGAGCCCGGCTCGCTGTGCAGCACCCAGACGACGAGGTCACCCTGCCCGCGGGCGTGCTCGACGAGCCGCCCGACCCGCTCGACGATGTCGCGGGCGTTCGTGGCGGCCCACGCCTCACGCTGGAGGAAGGAGTCCTGGACGTCGATGACGATCAATGCTCTGCTCATGGGTCCAGCCTGCGGGGCGGGGCCGGACGCCGGCCAGGCACGGACAGGCCCCGTACCGGACCGATCCGGTCACGCCGTCCGGGGGCTCAGAGCTCGGGCGTCTTCTCGAACACCGCGACGACCTCCGCGTCGACGGCCCGCGCCGACTCGTCGAGCCAGTCCGCGAACGCCTTGACCTGGTCGGCGTCCGCCGGGTCGAGCGCCTCGTGCCGCCACTGCGCGTCCACGACCTTCGCCGCGAGCCCGTACTCCACGACGGAGAGCCGGGCGTGCCGCGTCAGCACCCGCTGCACCTTGTCGCCGGCGTTGAGAAACTTGTCGAGCGCGGTGAGCACGGCCGACATCGCCGCGAACGCCGCCGCCCATCCGGTCGTGAGGATCTCGCCGAGCGCGCTGACCCCCGCCGCGGCCGCCGTCCCCACCGCCCCGATCCCCGCCGCCCAGTACAGCCCGCGCCACAGCCGTAACGACCGCCGCGCCGCCACCCGCTGCGCCGCGACGAGCCCCAACCGCTCCCGGAGAACCGCCACACCGTCACTCACGGCGAGATCCTCCCGCCACCGGGTGCCCGCCGTCCCCGGAACGTGCGAACCCTCACGCCCGGGCAGACGCCCCGACCGGTCCGGTAACCTGGCACCGCGCCGGCCCGCCGGTGCGCCGCCCGGCCGCCGGCTCGCTGAGCCAGCCCCGAGCAGCAACGCCCTCGTAGCTCAGTGGATAGAGCATCGGTTTCCTAAACCGTGTGTCGGAGGTTCGAGTCCTCTCGGGGGCACGCCTGACCTGCGCTTTTGTCGTAGATCATTGGCCTATTGCATCGTTTTCGGGTCAAGTGGTCACTTTGGTGGTCACAACAGGACCCGCTCAAACCGGACGACAGTCATTGCGGACGCGAAAACCGATGGTCCAGGTACGGAGCAGTACGGACTGGAACGTCGATGGGGTGTCTCACAGTCCTGTTCCGTGGGTCGATCCACCAGCTGCATCCGGCCAACGGGCGGCTGGAAGGGCGCATCGCACCATCGCTTTCGGCGCATGCGGCGACGATCAAGGGCGTTGCAGCAGGGATGGCCGTCCTGCACGTGCGGTGATCCACCGCCGGGCTTCGCCCCGTCGGCGCTCACCTCATGACCGATGGTCAGGCAGGGCGACCGTTGCGGTCGGGACGCGACGACGCCCCCAGCGCACATGCTTGTCCACGAGCACAACCCGTTGCGGCGCAGGGCCTGTGGAGGTCGCCCACCCCCGGGCGGGTGCGGTTGTCCGGGACGGGGCGAGAGCGGCGGGGATGCGACAACGGACCCGAGGGTGGCTCCAGGGCGACGTGGGTCGGCGGATGCCCGACGCGCGCGAGCACGGTCGCGACGACGCCCCGGGGGTTCCCGGACGGCTCCGTGCTCGAGCAATGCGCCGTCTCCGCCGGGCCGAATGAGAAGTCTCTAATGTCGGTCCAACGACCGACTCAGGGCGGCGCGCAAGGCTTCCGGGACAAGGACCGAGGGGTCCCTGATCGTCCAGACCGGAGAGGTCCGTGCCCCCATGAGCCTGCCCCTGCACCCGCTCGTCGTCCACGCGGCGACCGTGCTTCTGCCCCTGTCGCTGCTCGGCGTCGTCGTCGCCGTCCTCGTCCCCCGGCTCCGCCCCCGCCTCGCCGGGTTGTCGGTGCTCGGCCTTGTCGCCGCGGCCGCAGCGGCGTGGGTCGCCGAGGAGACGGGCGAGTCGCTCGCCGACCAGGTCGGAGTAGCCCAGAACCACGAGCGCTACGGCGAGATCCTCCCTGTCCTGGCCGTCCTGGCTCTCGCCGTGTCCGGGGCATGGTGGCGGCTGCAGCGCAGCCCGGTCGCAAGCGCCCCATCGTGGGCGCCCCGGGCCGGCGGCGCCGGCGTCGTGGCCGTCGCCCTCGTCACCACCTGGTTCACCGTGCTCGCCGGGCACAGCGGTGCTGTCTCGGTCTGGGAGTCCAAGACAGCGGCACTGGAGCCATCTGCTGCGAGCGCGCCCGCGACGACGACACCGGGCGGAGGGACGGCGACCGCACCCGCCGCCGGCAGTCAGTCTCCCGCTCCTGCGGCGTCCGGCGGCAGCGGCCCGACGTCGGCCGACGTGGCGAAGCACAACTCCCGCACCGACTGCTGGTCGGTCGTCGACGGAACCGTCTACGACCTCACGGCGTGGATCGGTGCGCATCCCGGCGGCCCCGGCACGATCACCGGGATGTGCGGGGTCGACGCGTCAGCGGCCTTCCGCGCCCAGCACTCCACCAAGGCCGGCCCCGCCGCCGCGCTCGCGAAGTACGCCGTCGGACCACTCGCCGCCGGTACCTCCGGGTCAGCAACGACCGGCCCGACGGCTGCCGCTCCCGTCGCGGCCGCCCCGACGACCCGGTACACCCGGGCCCAGGTCGCCAGCCACTCCTCGACGTCCAACTGCTGGTCGATCGTCGAGGGCAAGGTCTACGACCTCACCCAGTGGGTGTCACGACACCCCGGCGGCAGCAAGGGCATCGCCGAGATGTGCGGCGGGAACGGCGGCGAGTTCCTCGAGGAACACGCACGGGACGCCGCAGCACGCCAGGTCCTCGCCGGCTACCAGGTCGGAGTGCTCGCCTGAGCCGGCCGTCTCGTGGCTTCAAACCAGTCACCAGACCGGGGTTCCTCTGTGTCTTGTCAAGCCGCGTTGGGAGGGTTCGTAGACTTGTCGCTGGCGGGTCCGGGAAGTGACTTCTCCGAAGAGCTGGCGTTCGGGGTTGAGCCAGTCGCGCTGGAGTTCGTAGTCGCCCCCGGCTGTCCTCCCGGGCCCGTCCTGGAGCGTCGCTCATCCTGAATCATCAGTCGCCAGACGTGGTCGGCGAGACGCCGCTTGAGGCAGCGCATCGCCTCGTTGTGTCGCTTACCTGCGTTGATCTTTGTGTCGTAATAGGCCCGGCCGGCGCTGCTTCGCATCCGGACCTGGCTGAGCGCGACGATGTGCAGCGCGAGGTTGAGCTGTCGGTCCCCGGTGCGCGGCAGGCGGTGGCGGGCGCGGTCACCGGAGGCGGCCTCGACGGGGGCGACACCGGCGTAGCTGGCGAACGCGGCCGAGGTCGGGAACCGGCTCGCGTGGCGGGTTCGGCCGAGAAGCCGACCGGCGATCACCGGGCCGATGCCGTCGACCTGGGTGAGTCGGCTGCCCGTCTGGTTGACGACGAGGGCGATCTGCTTGGTCGTGGCGGTGATCCGCTGGTCTGCATCGCGGATCTCGCCCACGAGTTCGCGGGCGACCTGCTTGCGGGTCACTTCGACCGGCCCGGCCGGGCGGATCCCGGCCAGCAGGCGTGAGGCGCCGGCCGCGGTCAGGTCCGTCCCCGCACCTCCTGGCAGCAGGTCCCGCAGGAGCGCGTGCAGTTGATTGACGAGCCTGGTTCGCTGCGTGACCAGGTTGTCGCGGCGCTCGTCCAGCATCGCGAGCACCGTGGAGGAGTCCTCGACCAACACGGGGTTGGCCTCACCGTGCAGGGCGGCGACACTGGCCGCCGCCGCTGCGTCGATCACATCGTACTTGCGGCGCCCGCCACGCGACAGTTCGCGCACTCGAGCCGTAGCGGTCGAGGGGACGTCCTCGACTGCTTCGCCACGGGCCGCCAGCCATTGCGCCAGGTGCCGCCCCAGTCCCCGCGCGTTCTCCACGGCCCATCGCCGCTTCTCGAACCGGGCAGACCAGCGCACGAGCTGCCGATAGCCGGCCAGCGACGCGTCGATCTGGACCGTCGCGACGACGGCGTTGGTCGCGGCGTCCACCGCGCTGGCGGTATGCGTCCGCTTGTGCGGATCGACCCCGATGAAGATCACTACGGTTCTCCTGCCGCCCGACACGGATGTCACGGGAGCCGTGGACGACAGGCCGACTTACAGGTCCGGGTCGACGATCAATCCTCTGTCGAGTCAGGCCACGGCGATGGCACCGGCCAGCTCGACAAACCCCGGTCAGAGCCAACCCGAAGGCGGCAGACGGTTCACGAGTCAGACCGGCCGGCACCACCACGAGACGCTAGATCAACCACGCCTCGTCCCGCAGGCTCCATACAAGTCGGACGGTTCAGCGTGACTATGCCCAGACGAGCGCAGCGACTGAAACGACGAAGGACCCAGCCGAGAACATGACCTCCAGGAGTGCGAGTAGATCGAGACTGCTCGCCGCGACGGGCTGCGCACCGCCGGTCCCAGCCGCCGTCGACATCATTGCACCCGACGGCGGCGTCAATGCTGCTGTCGGCCCTGTGCCCGCCCGTGCGCGCTGCTCCGCCTTCGTGTCGAAGTTCCGTTGCACGGACCGCGGCCGCCACCGTGTGGGCACCAGGCGCCACCGCGCCTGTATGCGATGCCGCCGGAGGCTGCGACACCCACGCAGGAACCCATGGGCGTCCTTCGCACAGAAGGTGCCGTCCACGTTTCTGGCGTTGCAGACGCGAAGCATCGCGAAGAGAAAGTAGGCGAGCGCGAGCGCGGATGCGATCGAGATAATCTCCCACGTGGATTGCTCCAGCCAGGCGGAGATCAGAATCAGTAGAACGAGCGGATTGATCGCGTATTGGACAGATCGACGCAGCCGCGATCTCCGCCGTCTCGCCCCGCCCATAACTCACCATAGGTCACATTTCGTTACAACGGCCTTACTTACGGTAGCGTAATTTCGGACGCTTCACGGATCCCTATCCGTCCACACAGACGCTCAACGTGATGATCAAAGGGGCTCTACGGATCTAAGCGTGGGCGGGGTCGGTAGCGGCGGGTGCCGGCTGCGGTGAGCAGAATGCGTAGTCGGTAGTGCTCGAAGGTGCGGAAGCCGTGGGCGAGCCGGCGGACCTTCTCGATGAGGAGGTTGACGGCTTCGGTGCCGCCGTTGGAGATGCGGCCGGCGCCGATCTCGGCAGTCGCGAAACGCGCCAGGACGTGGGTCTGCCAGGAGCGCAGGGTTCTACCCAGGCGTGCGACTTCGGGGACCGGGCACGTGGGCAAGGTCGCGATCAGCTCTTCCGCGAGGCGTCTCCCGGCGGCCGGGTCGGAGGCTTGGTAGGTGGCGCGCAGCTGTTGGTAGGCGTGCCAGGCGATGGTGACCTCCCAGGAGGGGTCGCCGGCGTGCAGGCACCTGTTGAGCTTGGCGAGCTGGCGGTCGTTGAGGTGCTCGGCGCCGCGGCACAGCAGTCCTCGGATCCGGTAGAGCGGGTCGTCCTTGAACCCGCGGTGGCCCAGAGTGTCTTGCTGGACCCGGCGGCGGACCTCGTCGACGACCTGGGTGCCCAGACGGACGACGTGGAAGGCGTCCAAAACGGCGACGCTGTCGGGGAGTTCGTCGCGGATCGCGTTGGCGTAGCCCCGAAACGGGTCCAGCGAGGCGTGCTCGATCCCGTCGACGAACTCCCGTGTCTGCTGCTGCAGCCAGGCGGCGTAGGCGGTCCCGGAGCGGCCGACGACGACGTCGAGTAGCCGGGCGTGCAGGTTGCCATGCTCGTCGCGGGTTAGGTCGACAACACCGGTGACGGCGCGGTCCTTGGCGCCGACCTTCGAGGGCCGCCAGACGTGCTCGTCCACGCCCAGCGCGCGGATCCCAGCCAGCCGCCCAGGACGCGCCAGACGGCGGGCAGCTTCGCGTTCGACGGCGTCCCAGCAGGTGTGCCAGTCCACCCCGAGGTGGCGCGCGAGGGCGGCGACGGTGGTGTCGTCATGCTCGAGGGCGTCGGTCGCCCAGACCACCGCCCGCGCCGTGAGGTTCGCCCGCGCCGGCACGAACGGATGCTGCTCGCTGAACGTCACCGTCGGGCAGGCCGGCTCCGGACAGCGCCATACCCGCTTGCGCCAGCGGATGATGGTCGAGACCCCGAAGCAAGGCGCGTCGGCTGCGAAGTGTTCGCGACGTCCGTGTCCGACGGCCAGGACACCGCAGCTCGGGCAGCCAGCCGCCTCATCATCGGTCTCGACCACCAACTCCAGCCGGCGGAGCCGCGCGACGCGATCCACAGGTCGCTCGATGACCTCCACGACGTGGAAGCCTGGAACGCGGAGCAGGGCATCAGCACGCGCGCACCACCGCGCCGCGCAGCCGCACGTACAGTGCTGCATGTCGGGGCCATCTCATGATCAGGTTCTTGGTCGTTCCCGATCCTGATGGCCTCGACACCACGAGTTGGGCCGGCGCGCCCAGAACCACTCTCCGGAACCCTCGGATGGGATGACCATGGCTCTGTACATCGTGCTGCTGGATGAGATGGGCACGCGCGTTCGCGACGTTCCCGACCCCGACGGTGGGACATTCGACGCGGCCGGCGACTTCGACACCCTCCTCGACCTCGCCGGACCATGGCAGATGTGGTCACGGCTCGACCCGTACGAGGACACTGAACTCGATCATGAGCAGGCTGCGTTGCTTCTCTCCGACATCGCCCGACTCCGCCCCCTCGCTCAAACTGGAATCGAGACCCGCGGGCTGGACCGCCTGGCCGCGCTGGCCAGCATCTGCACCCACCGTCCCGGCTACACGCTCCGCTTTGACGGCGACTGATCGCTAGGCCACGGCACGCCCCTACAAGCCACGCCTAGATCCGAAGAGCCATCAAAGGGGGTCGGCCGCAAGAGACGACGCGAACGATCGTGTCCCATCCAGAACTAGGTTGGGAGCTTGCCCAGCGCCTCGCGCACGTTGAGTTCGGCCTGTTTCAAGTGCCACTGCGCCGCGGCAAGTCGTTGTGCCGCTGACGAAACCTCCGCCATCTCCGCTTGTCGAGCTGCTTCCACTCGACGCACGGCATGGCGAAGCTTGTCGATGACGTCACTGCGCTTCGTTGCCGCCTCCTTGTCGAGCGCGGCGAGCGCCGCGACAGGCAACGGCTGATTCGGTTGATACCTGAAGCTCGCCTCACATGACTGTCGCCAGTCGAGGAGTCGTTGGATCAGCACTGGTCCGATGGTTGGCACGCCCTGGAGGCGCCGAAGACTGACGTCCTTGGCAGTATCTACTCCGAAGGACGAAAGCGTTGCGACGCGGCTGGGACCGATTCCCTTGATCCGGGCGGTATCGATGAGCTTCGACTCCAGGTGTCGCTGGAGTTGCAGCGCCTGTTTCTGTGCTTCGAGCTTCTGAACCTGCTGCCTCCGCCAGTCGGGGATGGAGTTCCATGACTTCTGTAGCGCAAGCGCCTCGGCTTTTGCATCGCGAACTTTGGGGTAGGCGCTTGTCGATCGGTACTCGTTCGTCGCACGCTCAAGGTCAACTCGGGCCTTGCGATAGGCAGACACCCACTGGTGTCGGAGACTTGCTCGTGAGCCCGGCCCCCATAGTGCGATGACCGCACCGAGGAGGACAAGCAGGAGCCCGCCGACCGCGAGCAAGGCCGCACCGGCAACGGTCAGTGCGAGGCCTGAGCCGGCCGCAACCCAGCCGTGCCAAGGGATTCGCCGGGCCAGGATCGCCTTCGGGTCGGGTGCGAGGTGGGCTCGAACGGTCGGAACCGACGGGGGCGAAGGCGTCGAAAGGCCGGCGAGAACATCGCTCAGTCGCTTGTACTCACCGGTCAGGCGATCTTGCCCAGGGGCGCTGGTCTTGGTACCCGGCGCAGGGGTAGCACCGAAGAGGGTGACTCCTACATCATGCTCGAACCGGCACCAGGGGCAGTTGTGGAGGTCCTTGATGTACTGGTGGCTGCTCGACCTTCCGCACTGGACCAGGCCGGATTGCAGCCGGGTGAGCGCGTCGATCCACTGCGCGGCGGTCGGCCGAGCACCCCTGTGCGCGCTCGGAGCGAAGGCCGCCTCGAACATGGCGGATAGCTCTGGCGAGACGATCTCAAGTCCGAGCGCGTTCGGCGGCTTCGCCATCTGCAGGACGTCGGAGCGAGACCCGTAGGCGAAGCGGTCTTCGGCGACCGCCTTCTCCAGGGGCATGTCGCCAGAGCCCAGGAATCTGCCCGAGTAGGGGTGTCGACCCAGCATGAGGAGTTGGAAGAGCATGACTGCCAGCCCGAAGCAGTCGTGGTCTGGAGTTCGGACGGTCTTGTCGAGCGTCGCTCCGTGTAGTTCTGGTGCTAGGAACATGGGGACTGCGACGGTGCACAGCAGCGGCGACGAGCCAGGGCTCGGCACTTGGAAGCTGTCAACGTCGATCAAGCGAACGGTGCCGTCGGAAAGGACGAAGACGGAACTCGCGTTGACGTCGCCAACGACGAGGCTGTGCTGATGAACGGCCGCGAAGGCGCGTGCCATGTTCAGGCCGACGTGGACGAGGAACTTCCATGTTGCCGAGGGAAATGTGATCTTTCTGCTGCCGGGGTTGTAAAGCTTGTGTATGTCTTGGCCGCGGTCAACGATCGGCATGATCAGGCCGCGCGGAATCCTTCTCCCGTCCCAGATGATGCTCCTTGGGCGGGCAAGGAACTGATCAAGGTGCGACACCGGCAGAGATGCCAGCAATTGGATCTTTCGCACACGATCCGAGGGCATCTGCTTGAGGTAGATCTTGGCCGCATAGTTGGGATCGTGGGCGAGTCGGTAGACAATCCCTTCACCGCCCTGCCCAAGCTTCTCGCCGAGACCTAGCGGCCGCCCGTGGTCGTCGTGCAGCACTTCGGTCATGCGTCGCCGGCCCGATTGCTCCTGGTCGCAAGCACAAGCGTGAGATCGTCGTCCGCCCTGTCGATGATCCTGGGTGACGACAGGTAGGTGGCCAGACTTCGGCTGAGCGCCGAACTCACCCCACGGGCGGCCGCACGACGTGGGGGCTCCATGATCTGCTCGAAGAAGCGACCGTGCACCGTCTGGGACTCGTAGTGGAGAACGAGGTGCTGGATTCCGTCCGTGAAGAGTGCGATCTCCTGAACACCGTAGGGTAGGAACTCGAGTTGGACCTCACTGAGCGCCTGCTCATCGGTAAGAAACGAGGTCGTGTTCGCATACTCTCCGCGCTGTGGCCAGAAGATCCAATTCCATTCGTCCGTCCCATCCTCGGGAGTGACAATAGCCCCGTCCCCGATCTGGGCGAACGCCGACCAGTCTGGGGCAAGAACGCAGCAGAGTGCGGTGCACGCAAACTGGCGAATCGGAAGCGCTTCGCGGTCAGCGGCTTCAGCCAGGGACTTGCGGGCGGATGCAACCGCGCCGCGGAGGATCTCCACAGCCGTTGCGCGAGAGAGGTCACCAGCCCGCTCAGTCACCAAGTCCACGATCCGCTTCGTGACCATCGACGATCCGTCGCCACCTCTGATGGCACTACCCGCACCATCTGACGCCACCAACACCAGCACCTCGGTCCCTGCACTGGTCACGAAGCTCGCGCCGTGAGCGTCCTGGCAGGGCACGTCGTCACGTACATGGGACGTGCCTCGCACCGAGGCAGCACACACGAGCCAATCGCTCATTGAGCTCACGGTCGCACAGCTCAGACAGTCGCCCAGCCGTCAGGCGCAGTGGGATTGACGAGCGGGACATCTTCGCCTGGTTGCGAACGAGACACAGAACTCATGGAGTTGCTCAGCCAGCTGAACAAACTGGTGAACTCCAGGCCCTTGAGCTTCAGCGGCTTGCGCACCGAGATCTCGGCCAAACGGGTCATATTCGCGCCGTCGATGCCGACCGCGAAGAACATGAAGGCCTTGGCTTCTTCGCCCGCCCTGACGCGGGCCGCCGCTTCGCGCCACTCGTCGGTCGGTTCGCCATCGGTGATCAAAAAGATCCAGGGGCGGTAGTACGACACACCCTGACTGCGATACACCTCTTTTCGTCGATCAACTAGGTCGATAGCCGTCGAGATCGCCTCACCCATTGGCGTCGCTCCGCGCACCTCGAGGCGAGGAGCGGTGAAGTTCATCGCCGTGGCGAAGTCGGACGTGATCTCCACAGGTCCGAACGTCACGACGGCAACCTCGACACGCTTCGCTGCGAGCCCGTCCGCCGTGAGTTCGCTCTCATAGCTCTGCAAGCCTGCGTTCAACTCGTCGATCGGAGCGCCAGACATGGACGCCGAGGTGTCAAGGAGCAGCACGCAAGGGCAGCGAGGCTCGGGATTGTCGACGAACTCGCTGGCGTCGAACGGGACCTGGTCGAAGCTATCCATGTCGCATTCTTAACCGAGTACGGGCAACGTGTCAGCGAGACCATCCCAAGCCGGCACCGCAAGTCGAGATGTCCTTCGAACGGGGGATATACGTGACCTCGGCGTCCATTCGGCCGTGGCCGGCGTCCCTGGGACAGGCCGGCGGGGATGCGCCGGACCGTACCTGCTCCGGCGCCTCCCTGCGCCCGAGCCCACAGACCTCGCCCTCGAGGCACGGAGCCGCGTGAAGATCAACCATTGCCAGCCGGGATCGCACGTGCTCTGACCGATCCCGGCATTTGGCTGCCCACCCCTGAGCACCCGATGGCGAGGCCGGCGGCCCGGGCGTCCTTGCAGACCTCCCGGACCCAGGTCCTTCGGGGCCAAGAGAGGATTGATCGTCCCACGATACTGCGGAAGATCGACCAGGCTGCCTTGCGCATGGGCCGGTCGGGCCTGAGATGAAATCTCGTTGCGTATCTGACGGGGGAGGCGGACGCTCCTAGACACTGATCTGTCGTCCGCCGCGCGCGATCCGCGCGACCTGCACTTCGTTTAGGACTCCGGCACCAGCCGCCGGCATGGCCCAACGCTGCATCTTGGGAGCCCAGCACTTCCGAACAAGCCCGCCCGCCCGGACCGGTGACCAGCCGGTCGAGCTGGAGCCGAAGGGGAACCCGCCGTGGAGGGTCACGCGGTCAGGGACGCGACGTGGCCGCAGGCTGCGCTCCGCGGCGTGACAGAGCTGAGGGTGCACGGAGTGGGTGGCACTCCCCCAGTCGACATGCTGGACGCTCTGGACCCGGTGCAGGTCTCGGGGGACCGGACGGCCGGGGTGTGGCGGGGGCACGACATGCCGGGTCCGCTGCCACGTCATGTCGAGGCCTATGCATGGGGCGGGCTCACGGCCCGCGCGGCGTCGCGGGCGTTGTGGCTGCTGGTCCTGCCGTTCGCGCTGGTGAACGTGGCGGGATGGATGGCTCCCCGTCGCGGCGCGAGCGCCTTCCGCGGCGCGGTCCGGGTGATGGGCGTGGTGGTCACCGGGTTGTACGTGTCGTTCGCGGCTGCCGCGGCGATGGACTTCGCCGCGTACCAGTGCGGCGGCGCCGCGGACCGGGCCCGGGCGTCCTGCTCGGTCGACACGTGGTGGCTGGTGGGCGAGGGCGGGTTCGCGCACGACCCGGCGCGGCGCGTGGTCGTCGGCGCGAGCGTGCCGCTGGCGTTGCTGGCGCTGCTGTGGTGGCTGACCCGGCAGAGCCGGCGCGCCTACGAACAGTGGAACGACCCCGGCGCGGTCGAGCTGCCTTCGTCGGACGGTCCGGCCGAGGACGGTCTGACCCACCAAGGGTTCTGGCGCGGGCAGGGCTTCGCGGTGCGCCTCGCGGAAGTCCATCTCATGGTCGGGCTCGCGGTGGTCGCCGCACCGCTGGGGCAGACCGCGTCGGTGCTCAGCGGCTCGCGGGCCGGCACGCTGGTGTGGTGGGCGGCGGTGGCGACGGTCTTCGTGGGCATGGTGCTCGCCGCGGTCACGCGGTGGCGTCGGCGGCTCCCGGCCGGAGCGGCGCTCGGCTGGGGGGTGGGGCTGACCGCGCTCGCGCTGCTGGTCGCCTGGTTCACTGCAACGCCGCCGTCCCCGGACGACCCGGTGATCCTGCCCGGGCTCCCGCAGGTGTTCGGGTTCTTCATCCCGACATTGCTGCCCGGTGTGATCGCGGTCTTCGCGACGGCGTACTGGCACGCCGGTGCCCGCCAGGACCCGGACCGGCTGCGGCACGCCCTCACCCCGGCCACTATCGTCCAGACCGCGGTCATGACGACGCTGGCGGTGCAGTCCGGTGTCGTGCTCTGGGTGGCTCGCTGGCTCGGCGACGCCCGGGTGTTCGTCCGGGGCGCGGCGCGTCCGGACATCGAGTACGCGCAGGCGTTCGAGGTGCTGGCCCGGGCGATCCCCTGGGCGTTGCTGATCCTCGCTGTGTCCGCGGGGCTCGCCTGGGCGAGCGTGGCACGACGCGGCATCCACGACGCCCAAGCGCGCGCCGAACAGGCGTGGGCAGGCGTTGACCGGCCGGCGGGATGGTCGGACGGCCGCGACGGCCCTGGCTGGCGGGCGTCGTGGCGGCGCGCGGTGACGCTGCCGTCGGGGAGCCTGTCGGCGCTGGAGTGGGGGCTCTGGGTGACCGCGTCGGCCGGTGTCCTGCCGACCCTCGCGTACTGGGTGCTGTGGGTCCGGGAGATGAACCGACAGGACTGGGCTGCGGACCATATCGAGGTGAACGTCGGCTGGCTGACCCTGCTGCCGGTGTCGCTGTGCACGTGGCTGCTGACGACGATCCCGCTGGTGGCAGTGTTCGTCCTCAGGCACTCCCTGACCCACCCGCGGACGCGGCGCACCGTGGCGATCGCCTGGGACGTCGCGACGTTCTGGCCGCGGTCGTTCCACCCGCTGGCGCCGCCCTCGTACGCCGAGCGCGCCGTCCCGGAACTCCAGGCCAGGCTGCAGCGGCTCTGGCGCGGCGACGTCGACGAGGAAGGTCACGAGCGTCCGGGGGCGGTGCTGCTGCTCGGCCACAGCCAAGGGTCGGTCCTCGTCACCGCAGCTCTCGCCGCGCTGCCAGTGGATGCTCCGATCACCGGGCGGCTGTCCGTCGTCACCTACGGGTGCCCCGTGCGGCGCCTCTACCAGCGGCACTTCCCGGCCTACTTCGACGACACACTCATCACCAGGGCCGTCGGACGCGTGCACCTGACGCCGTCCGGCGACGACGTGCTAACGCCCCATGACGCGCTACCCGCGTGGCGCAACGCCTACCGCGACACCGACTACGTCGGTCATCGGCTGTTCGACCCCGAGGCACCGTTGCAGGGCGTGGACCTGTACCTGCCCGACCCGCCGTCACCGTTCCACCCCACCGGCGACCCGGCCCCGCCGACCCGGGCCCACGCCGAGGGCGGGTACCGGCGGCAGAGCACCCTCGCCGACCTCGTGGCCGCCGAAGCAGCGCGCCTGCACCAGGTACTGCGCACACCCCAGCCCTCACACCATCCAGACCCCCGCGAACAAGACCACGTCGAGGAAGTCCACGTCGAGGAAGTCCACGTCGAGGACGTCCACGTCGCGCGAGAACCTGGCGATCGGACGCCGTCCGGCCCCACGGAACCGTCCAGACCAGTTAGGGGAAGCAGCGTCGGCGATGGCTGATCGCGAGCGCTGAGCTGCACCGAGCGCACCGCGTGAAGTGGCCTGGACAGGGCCCGTACGCGCGGGCGCCGGCGAGGACGACGCCACCCTGCGTCGAGCCCTGCCGGCGCATGCCTGGGCCGTCGACGCGTGAACGAGCGGTTGGCCCTGATACCAGGATCGGCGGATCGCACGCGCCAGCGCGACAGCTGCGCCGCGCCGTCATCCCGCCGCGCCGCCCCCCGCGCTTTTTTTGGGGGGTGCACTCTTCGTCGTGTGGCGCCCACGGTTGATGCATCGGCCGCGGCACGATCGTGGCGCGGGCGGCAGCCAACCGTGTTCGGCGTGGCGGTGTATCAGGCCCGGCGGTGGCCGCTCCGCTTGTTGATCTGCGCGAGTCCGTCGGCTACTTGGGTGAGCAGGAGGCCAGGATGGAAGCGACGACGAGAGCCGTCGACATGATCAAGCGGTTCGAGGGGCTACGGCTGCAGGCGTACAAGGACCCGGCCGGGGTGCCGACCATCGGGTACGGGACGACCGTGTACCCCGACGGTGACAAAGTCAGGCTCGGGGAATCGATCACCCAGAGCGAGGCAACAGAGTTCCTCGCATTCGACTGCTCCCGGTTCGCCAAGGCAGTCACCGGCCTGGTGAAGGGCGTGGCCCTCAACCAGAACCAGTTCGACGCACTGGTGTCCTTCGTCTACAACATCGGCATCGGCGCGTTCCGCGAGAGCACCATGCTCGACAAGCTCACCGCGAAAGACATCAAGGGCGCCGCAGCCGAGTTCCCCCGGTGGAACAAGGCCACCGTCCCGGTGACCACCGTCGTCAAGGGCGTCAAGAAGACCACCAGAGTGAAGAAGGTCCTGCCCGGACTGGTGAAGCGACGCGCAGCCGAGCGCGCCCTGTTCGAGACCGCACCCAAGCCGGCCCCGGCCGCCACCGCCGGCACCGCCGGCACCGCCGGCACCGCCGGCACCGCCGGCACCGTCAGCACCGTCAGCGCCGTCGGCACAGCTGCGGCGTTCGTCGGCCCACCGGACGAACCGCCCCCGGTCTCCGTCACGGTGTTCGACCGCGCCGGCCTCACCGTCGTGGTCCTGACCGACACCAGCGGCCAGGTCACCGACATCCTGCAGATGCCCGACCGGGCCGCGGCCAGCATGGCCGCGCTGCTGCGCTACTACCCGACCCTGAAGACGTTCACCGTCGCGGCCGCCGGCGCGGCCGTCCCGGACGGCGAGGTCAGGGTGTTCGCCGCCGGTCCACGCCCGGTCCCGACCGTGGAGAAGGCCCCCAAGCTCGAACGGACGTTCATCGAGCGCGGCTCAGCGGACGGACCGAAGTTTCCCGGCAACGACATCAAGGAGCTGCAGGCCCGGCTGCGCGACCTCGGCTACTACGACGGCCCCACCAGCGGCACCTTCGACAGCGCCACCCACGCCGCCGCCGTCGCGTTCCAGACCGACCACTTCGGCGCCGCCGAGGCCAACGGCAAGGTCGGCCCCAAGACCTGGGGCAAGCTGTTCCCCATCGGGACACCCAAGGTGGCGATGAAGCCAGCGCCGAAACCCGCGCCGAAACCCGCGAAGGGCAAGCCGGCAACGGCCAAGCCACCCGCCAAGAAGCCCGCGAAACCGGCACCCAACACCGGCGGCAAGACGTACCTCTACCTGAGCGACACCCGCAAGCTGGACAACAAGGGCCTGCGGCTCCTCAAGCTCGAGTACGTCCGCGGTGGGAAGACCGTCGACAGCATCGAGGTCTACTCCGGGGTCCCCAGCCGGCAGCGGTTCCGGAAAGGCCGGGACAGCCGGATGGGCTCCAACGAGCCGCTGCCCGAGGGCCGCTGGTTCATCCACGACATCCTCTGGAAGGACGGCCCGGACCGGTACTACGGCAAGGTCTGGAGCACCGCCCAAGGAGCAGCGAAGATCAACCTCAGCTACAAGGAACCCGGCCGCACACAACGCCAAGCGATCCAGATACACATCGACGGCAACCGCCGCGGCGCCCCCGGGACCGCAGGCTGCGTCGGGATCCGCAACGTCGCCGACTTCAGAACCCTCGTCGCGTGGCTCCGCGACACCGACCCCCGAGACCTCTACGTCGACTACGGCCTCAAGACCATCAAGAGGCCGTGACGTCGCCAGACGGCCTTCCTGGCTGTGGTGGACGCTTCCCGGCCCGTCACGAGGCGCGGCGCCACTGTCGACACGACCGACACCCTCGCCAGCTCGCGAGACCGGCCCACAGATCGGGGCGCCTGGTAGGACGACTGCGGAGGGCGACAACCCGAGACCGGTGTCCGAACCTGCCGCCGGCCGACTCGAGGGTCGCGACCAGGAGTGCTGGCGCGCTGGGCGGTCATCATCGGGGCACCGGTGGAGGCACCGACCCCGGGTAGTCCCCGGCGCATGTCCGCACGCGGGGGCGAACCGGTCGCGGAGGTCGTTCCAGGGTCCACCGGCCCTCGCGAGATGCTGATCGGCTCCGGCACCCGCTGAACCGCGACATCGTCCACCCGACCCGGTCCGCTCACAACGACGGGGACCACCTCGAGCTCCAGGCGGCGTGGTCGGGCGAGGCAGACTCCCCGTACCGCGTCGTCCGGCCACGGCTTGTCGGGCCGCGCGGCACCGGCCGACGTTGCGCTCAGCCGACGGCTGCGGAGGCGCTGAGGAGCGAGCGCAGCCGGGATCCCGGCTCGACTCCGAGTTCGCGTAGCGCGAGGCGTCGGTAGGTGTCGAAGGCCCGTCGTGCCTCGCAGAGGTTTCCCTCTGCGAGATGGCACTCCATAAGCGTTCGTTGCGCGCTCTCACGCAGGGGTTCGGCGGATACCGCGGTGAGGGCGACGGCTACCGCTTCAGCGGCGCGGCCCCGGGTCACCAGCTCCGTGGCCAGAGCTTCCATCGCGTGGAGGAGCAGTTGCCTCAACCGTTCGCGTTCGAACAGTGCCCAGTCGTCGTACCAGCCGGGCAGGAGCTCGAGGAAGTCGGTGTGCCAACGGACGAGGTCGAGGTCACCGGGGGCGGGGCGGCCGGCCACGAGCCGGGAGGCCCAGTCGTCGAGGACCTCGACGTCGACGACGGTGTCCGGCCGCAGCCAGAGCAGCACCTTGTCCGACTCGACGACCTCGATGCCGCACCCCTTGAGCCGCCACAGTGCCGACCGCAGGTTGCCTGCGGCGCGGACGTCGTCGCCGTCCGGCCACAGTGTGCCGGCCGCGCGGCGTCGTTCGATCCGTCCACCGGCCAGGCAGACGTAGGCCAGGAGCCGCTTGCTGCCTTCAGGGACGTCGCGTCGCTCGCCGTCCACGCTGACGTAGGGACCACCGAACAGGTTGACGTCGACGCGGTCCGCGGTCCGGGACCCGCGGCTCAGGAGCGTGGCGGGATGCGTGGGCATCGGGTCACCCCCTCACCGGGTGCTCGCGGGTTCCACGGACGGCGTCGCGTACCGGGCGACCGGACCCGACTGCACGCGACGACGCTGTGACGGACAGGAGGTCGCCCCTCCATGACGAGATACCTGCCCGTCATGACTGATCGCAAGGGTCGGGGTGGTCAGCCTGTCCTGAGGTGGTCCCGGGCGTTGCTGCTGAGTCGTTCTCCAGCCCGGCCGCGGCCAGGAAGTCGGCCACCTGCGCCAGGACGGCGGCGGCGTCGCGGTGCCGGCTGCGCTCGACGGCCACGGGGTCGAGCGCCGGGTCCGGGTTCACCGACACCAGCGCCCAGCGCATGCCGCCGGGTCCGTCGTCCACGGTGACGACGCACACCGCACTCGGCCGCTGGCTCGTGCCCACGCCCGGATCGTCCAGGACGACCGTCACCGCAGCGTCGCCGGACCCACGCGGCCCGGTGCGCCTCGTGACGCCGGGGTGACGCGCGGCCCGGACAGTCCTTCCTCAAGGCCGCACCGAGGGAGACTTGCCATGACGGTCACGCCGACCTACCCGGGCGTCTACATCCAAGAGATCCCGAGCGGGAGCCGGACGATCACCGGGGTGGCGACGTCCATTACCGCGTTCGTAGGCACCGCCCGCCGAGGACCGGTCGACGCCCCGGTCCGGATCGCCGGCTTCGGCGACTTCGAGCGGACGTTCGGCGGCCTGTGGCGCGACAGCGGCCTCGGCTACGCCGTCCGCGACTTCTTCACCAACGGAGGCAGCGACGCGATCGTCGTCCGGGTGGTGCACCGCGACGACGAGCTCGTCGAGGACGATGTCCCCGCTGCGACCGCGTCGGTGACGCTGCCCGCCGGCTCGCAGACCCTGGTCCTCGAGGCGTCCGGGCCCGGTGCCTGGGCGAACGTCCTGGAGGTCGAGGTCAGCTCGCCGCCTGCCGGTGACGTCGAGGACGTCGCCCGTGGGCAGGGTGTTCCTGCCGCGGAGCTGTTCACGCTCGTCGTCCGGGAGGGCGCCGGAGAGGACCCGCCGACCGAGACCTACCGCAACGTCACGGTCGTCGACGGGCCGCAGCGCCTCGACCTCGTGCTCGCCGGGTCGAACCTCGTCCGGGTCCTCGGCGACCTTCCGGGCACCCGGCCGGCGGACGGCCTGCACGCCGTCGCCCACGTCGACGTCGACGGGGTCCACCTGGTGGCGAACGATGCCGCGCTGTGGGCGGCGGGGCTCACCGTCACCGTCGCGCCCGCGACCGGGCCCGACGAGGTGGCCGAGGACCAGGGGGTGACCCCCGCCGACCTGTTCGACATCGCCCTCGAGGCGACCGACGGTGCGTCGGAGACCTACGCGAACGTCACCGTCGTCCCCGGCCCGCGCCGGCTGGACGCCGTCCTCGCCACCTCGGCGTTGGCGCACGTCGTCGGCGCCCTTCCCTTTACCCCACCGGCGGCCGACGAGTACGTAGTGGCCGCATCAGCTGTCGACGCGGGCGCCGACGGCGACGTCCCTACCGGTGCGGACTACATCGGGTCCGAGGACGACAAGACCGGTTTCCACGCGCTGCTCCTCGCAGACCTGTTCAACCTGCTCTGTCTGCCGCCGCCGACCCCGGCCGGTGACCTGCCTCCCGCCGTCTGGGCCGAGGCGGCGGCCTTCTGCACCCGGCGGCGCGCCTTCCTGATCGTCGACCCGCCGAGCGCGCTCGACGCCACGGCACTGCCTGGGTGGGTCACCGGCGACGGTGGACTCGCGGGGGCGACGATGCGGAACGCGGCGGTCTACTTCCCCCGGATCCGGCGGCCGGACCCGCTGCGCGGCGGCGCGTCCACGACCTTCGCGGCCTGCGGTGCGGTGGCCGGCACCTACGCCCGGACGGACGGCGCACGCGGCGTCTGGAAGGCACCCGCCGGCATCGAGGCGGGGCTGGCCGGTGTCGTCGGGCTGCCGGTGTCGCTGACGGACGCGGAGAACGGCAGGCTCAATCCGCTCGGGATCAACTGCCTCCGCACGTTCCGTGGCGTCGGGTCGGTCGTGTGGGGCGCCCGGACGTTGCGTGGCTCGGACTCGCTCGCGGACGAGTACAAGTACGTGCCGGTCCGCCGGTTGGCGCTGTTCCTGGAGGAGAGCCTGTTCCGGAGCACCCAGTGGGTGGTCTTCGAGCCGAACGACGAGCCGCTGTGGGCGCAGATCCGGCTGTCGGTCGGCTCGTTCCTGCAGAGCCTGTTCCGGCAGGGCGCGTTCCAGGGGACGACACCCCGCGAGGCGTACTTCGTCCGCTGCGACCGCGACACGACGACCCAGTACGACATCGACCGCGGCGTTGTGAACGTCGTCGTCGGGTTCGCGCCGCTCAAGCCGGCGGAGTTCGTCGTGATCGGGTTCCAGCAGATGACCGCGTCGGCGACGGCGTGACGGCCGGACACGGGTCCGAGGAGGTGGGCACGGCATGAGCGAGTTCACGGTCAACGCGACACGGTTCGACCCCTACAAGAACTTCAAGTTCCGGGTGAAGTGGGACGGCCAGTACGTCGCCGGGGTCAGCAAGGTGAGCGTCCTGAAGCGCACGACCGAGGTCGTCCCGCACCGCCACGGCGGAGACCCGAGCAGCAGCCGGAAGTCGCCGGGCCGCACCGAGTACGACGGGATCACCCTCGAGCGCGGCGTCACCCACTCGGTGGCGTTCGAGCAGTGGGCGAACAAGGTGTGGAACTACGGGTCGGGCCTCGGCGCGGAGACCTCGCTCGCCGACTTCCGCAAGGACATCATCCTCGAGGTCTACAACGAGGCGGGCCAGCTCGCGATCGCCTACAAGATCTACCGGTGCTGGGTGTCGGAGTACCAGGCCCTGCCCGAGCTGGACGCCAACGCGAACGCGGTGGCGATCCAGACCATCAAGCTGGAGAACGAGGGCTGGGAACGCGACTACGAGGTCGGCGAACCGACCGAACCGTCCTTCACGGAACCGTGACGACGACGGCGTCCCTCGCCGACGCGGCGGTCCTGCTGGCGGCGTGGGAGGAGGCCTCGGCCGTACCCGCCTGCGCTGCCGGGGCCGTCCTGCTTCACCGCGGCGGGCTCGTGGACGACGTCACGCAGGCCCTGGACCTGCCACTGGCCACCACAGCGGCGCTCGTCGCGCGGCTGTACACACAGACGTTCGGTGAGAACGTCGAGGCCGTCGTCGGCTGCCCTGGCTGCGGCGAGCGTCTGGAGGTCGCGCTCCCGCTGGCCCGGCTCGCCCGCGTCGCGGACGGTCCGGTCTGCGCGACCGTTCCTGCAGCCGACGGCGGCCGGGACCTCGTCGTGCGGTGCCCCACGTCCAGGGACCTGCTCGCGGCGGCGGCCTCGGCCGACCCGGCGGAGGCACTGCTCGCCCGCTGCGTCACCGAAGCCGGCGGCGGGCCGGTCGCTCCTGCCGCCCTGGACGAGACTCAGCGGGCCGCCGTCGACGCCGCGGCCGAAGAGCTCGCCGGCGCCGCGGCCGCACTGCTGCGGACCTGCTGCCCGGCCTGCGGGCACGAGATGGGTGTCGACGTCGACGTGCCGGCTCTGCTGTGGCAGCGGATCGCGAGCGAGGTGCCCGCTGTCCTGGCCGAGGTGGCCGAGCTGTCCGCCGCGTTCGGCTGGGCCGAGGGCGACGTGCTCGCGATGAGCGAGGTCCGTCGCTCGGCCTACCTCAGGCTGGTCAGGACCCGCCCGTGAACGGCTTCTTCGCCCGGATGGGCGAGCGGGCGGCCGGACGGCCGGCGGCGCTGCGGGTGCGGCCGCGGGTCTTCGAGGCCCAACGATCCGCGCCGCTCGCGCGGGCCGACGCAGTCAGCGGACCGGCCGACCCGGCGGATCCGCCCGGCCTGGACGTCCAGACGGTGCTCGACGTCGCCCGGGACCTGCTGCCGCAACCACCAGGGCGCACCGGCGCACCTCGGCGCCCCGACCAGGCTGTGCACCTGGCTGCGGTCGGCTCGCTGCCGACGGATACGGACGCCGCCCGGACCGCTCAGGTGCCCGGACCTGCGGAGCAGCACAGGCCCACGCCGGCGCCTGCGGAACCGTCAGGACCCGACGAGCGCAGGACACCGTCGGCAGCGACAGCCGCGGCCGCGGCTGCCCCGCCGCGCCGGACCGGTGGCGCGAGCCGCCGGCGGCCCACGAGCGCTGCGCACGATCCGACGCCGGTGCCGCCGGACGAACTTGCCGGTCGGCGCGGGGCCCCGGCACCCCAGGCCACGCCGACCTTCACCGACGTCACACGCCCACCGGTCGAGCTGCCCACCGTGACGGCTCCCGACCTCGGGGATCTGCTGCGTCGGCACGTCCTGCCCGAACTGGTGGCACGCGGCCTGGCCGGCCCCCACGAGCGCGTCGAGGTGGTCACCGACACGGCGGCCCCCGGACGTAACGCGGCCCCGTCTACAGCACGCCGTGCCCGCCCGGGGGCAGCAGAGGCCGTCGCTCTCAGCGCCACTCCCCCGCACTACACGACGATCACCGCCTCCGGTGAATCCGGACCGGGCCGGGCGGCGACCCGCCGGGCATCCACGCCACACGCCGACCCGTCCCCCGGCGCGCTCACGGCACAGCCCCAGGTGCAGGTCCACATCGACCGTGTCGTCGTCGCCCGGCCGGCACCTCCGCCCCGTCCCGCGCCGCCGTCCCCGGCGCCCCGCAGCCGCCCGCAGCCCGACCACGAGACCTACCTGGCCCGTCGCCGGGAGGGTCGATGAGCAACTCCCTGGCGGTCGCGGCGGTGACGTCGACCCTACGCTACGTCCTGGACCGGTCGCTGGAGACGACCCGGGTCGGGCAGGTCGGCGGCGCCTCGGTCACGACCCTGCACCCGAGCAACCTCGCGACCTCGGACGTCGCGGGATCGGCCGGGATCAACGTGTTCTGCTTCCTCGTGACCCCCAACCACGCCTGGAACCTCGACGACCTGCCGACCCGGCGCAGCGACGGCTCGCTCACCGCACGTCCGGTCGCCGCGGTCGACTTGCACTACCTCGTGACCTGCTACGGCGACGACACCCGGCTGGAACCGCAGCGGCTGCTGGGCCGGGTGGCCGTCGCGCTGAAGACGACGTCCGCGCTGACCCGGGACGTCGTGACCGCTGCCCTGGACCTGTACGCCGACGACACCGACACCGCGTTCCTCGCCGACTCCGACCTCGCGGACGAGGTCGAGCTGGTCAAGCTCTCCCCCGTCCCGCTGTCGCTGGAGGAGATGTCGAAGCTCTGGGGCGTGCTCGACGCGCCCTACCTGCTCTCACAGACCTACCTCGCCACCGTGGTGCTCGTCAGCGCGGACGTCGCCCCGACGGCAGCCCTGCCCGTGCTGCAGCGCTCGATCGGGGTCAGCCCCTACGCGCCGCCGCGCGTCGACGCCGTCGTGACCGAGCCCTCGGACCAGCCCGTCGCCACGGGCACCGAGCTGCTCGTCACCGGCAGCGGCCTCGTCCCGGCCGTGGCGGGCACGATGCGTGTCGTCGTCGGCCCCACCGAGCTCGACGCCCTGCCGGGCGGGCGGACGGACGCCGTCCGAGTGGTCGTCGACGACGCCGTCCCCGCCGGGCTGCACGCCATGGCCGTCCGCCACCGCAGCCTCGCCGGTCCTGCCGGCACGCCCCCGGCCCGGGTGACCGCCACCTCGAACAGCGTGCCGCTGCTCGTCCGGCCCACCGTCGCCGTAGGCACCGTCGACGCGACCTCCGCGACGCTCACCGTCACCCCGCCGCTGCGGGCCGGGCAGAAGGTGAGCGTGCTGCTGACACGGCTCGACGACGCCGGCCCGACCGCGACGAACCAGCTCACGCTCGTCCTTCCACCGGTGTCGTCCGCGCAGGCGCCGCTGCCGACGGTCACGCTGCCGCGCGCCGACCTGCTCAGCGGGACCTGGCTGGTGCGCATCCAGGTGGACGGCGTCCAGAGCCTGCCGGGACTGGTCGGCGAGTCCTACGGCACGCCGAACCTCGAGGTTCCGTGAGCTCCGGCGGCGACGCGGCGGTCCGGCCCCTTCTCGCGGAGCTGGACACGCTGCGCTGTCTGCTGCGCGGGGAACCTGCAGCGCCGCCGGCAGCCAAGACCGCGGGAGAGCCGGCAGACGCCGAGGCTGTTGCCGAACCAGGCGGCCCGTACCCCCTTGACGAGGTGGCCAAGGGGTTCGGGCTGACCGGCTTCGAGCGGTCGGTCCTCCTGCTCGCCGCCGGACCCGAGCTCGTCGGCGACATCGCCACCGAGCTCGTGGCCGCCTCCGGGTCCCCGCACCCCAGCTTCGGCCTCGCGTTGCGATTGCTGCCCGGCGCGCACTGGAGCGCCCTCACCCCGGCCGCCCCACTGCGCCGCTGGCAGCTCGTCCGGCTGCTCGACCCGACGTCGCCCTCCCGGAGTCCGCTCGTCGTCGACGAACGGGTGCTCCACCACCTGCTCGACGTCGGCTACCTCGACCCCGACGTCGCCGCCCTGGCCCGGCCGGTCGAGCCGTTGCGGGTTCCGGCTCCTTCCCTCGTGGACGCCGCCGCCCGGGTGGCTGCAGCTTGGGAGTCCGGCAGCGGCGTCGTCCTGCGGGGACCACAGCCGGCGAACCTCCCACCGGTCGCCGCGGCCGCGGCGAAAGCCCTCGGCCGGAACCTGCTCACCCTGGCGACCACCGACCTGCCGAGGCAGCCCGAGGACCGGGAGCGGTTGCTGCGCCTGCTGGAACGCGAGTCGGTGCTCGCCGGCGCGGCCTGGGCGTTCGACTCCGGCGACGAGGCGGCACCGTGGGCAGCACGCGCTGTGGCCACGATTGACGCACCGGCCGTCGTTCTCGGCGGTCCGGCGCGGCCCGGGGTCGTCATGGTGGAGGTGCCGCGGCTGCCCGTCGCCGAGCGGGCGTCGGCGCTGGCGGCATGTCTGGCTCGTCGAACCCCGCAACGCCGTCAACCCGGGCGGTCCCGGCCGGCCCGGCTACTGGCCGCCCCG
Organism: Actinomycetota bacterium; assembly: GCA_016213575.1. GTDB lineage: Bacteria > Actinomycetota > Actinomycetes > Actinomycetales > Kineosporiaceae > R-H-3. The sequence goes on along the minus strand of JACRAB010000428.1, from coordinate 6,259 downwards.
GACGAGATCCACGCCGCCGCAGCGGCATTCGACCTTCCCGTGGCGGAACTGGAGGCGGCTGCCGCGGCCACCGCACCCAACCGGCCGCTGTGGGTCGCCTGCCGGGAGCGGGCCCGTCGCGGGTTCGGAGGGCTCGCGCGCCTCGTCGAGCCGCACCACGTGTGGGACGACCTCGTGCTGCCACCGGGCCAGCTCGCCCAGCTCCACGGCCTCGTCGACTCGGTCCGGCACCGGACGACGGTCAACGAGACGTGGGGTTTCGCCGCCGGCAACGGCAGAGGCCTGGGGACGGCTGCGTTGTTCGCCGGGGCCAGCGGCACCGGCAAGACCCTCGCGGCCGAAGTGGTCGCGGGCGAGCTCGGCCTCGACCTGCTCGTCATCGACCTCAGCCAGGTGGTGAGCAAGTACATCGGCGAGACCGAGAAGCACCTCGCGCGCCTGTTCGACACTGCCGAGGACAGCGGCGCCGTGCTGCTCTTCGACGAGGCCGACACGCTGTTCGGACGCCGGACCGAGGTCCGCGACAGCCACGACCGCTACGCCAACCTCGAGGTCGGCTACCTGTTGCAGAGAGTGGAGTCCTTCCGCGGGCTGGCGATCCTCACGACCAACGCGCGGAACGCGCTCGACCCGGCGTTCCTGCGTCGGCTACGAGTCGTCGTGTCGTTCCCCTATCCAGACGCTGCCGCGCGCGAGGAGCTGTGGCACCGCGCGTTCCCAAGGAACACGCCCACCGCCGACATCAGTATCCCCTCGCTCGCCGCCGTCGACCTGACCGGCGGTGGGATTGCTGCGGCTGCGCTCACCGCCGCATACCTGGGCGCAGCACGCGGTGTCGTAGACGCTGGCGATGTCGCTGCCGCCACCAAGTGGGAGCTTGCCAAGTACGGCCGCACCGCGGCCTCACGCTGAACCGGCTCTACTGCGAACTCCCCGACCACACCGCCAGCACGTCGTAGGCGGCGAGCAGTCGCCTCACCTGGCCGATGCGACGTTCGAGGATCGCCCGCAGTTGAGGGTCACCGGTGATGGCCGTGATTTCGTGAGGTTCGAAGCCGACGTCGGCCAGGACGTGCGGGTCAAGGAGCTCCAGCGCTGCAATAGTCACGCCGTGGTCGCCCAGCTCGCGCAGGAACAGGAAGTCTGCGATCCCCTGGACAGTGTTCTCCCGGTGAACAGAGGCCACCTCCAACCGCAGGTCAATCGAGTACCCGAGTTCGCGATACCGGCCCACGGCGCGAACGATGCGATCCATACACGCCGAACAGGGCGACCGTGTGATCCTCAACATCAGAGTGTTCGTGCTGCCTCGTGACCCGTACGAGGCCAGCCACGACAAGATGCTTGTACTGAGGTCGGTGAGGAACCACTGTTCCGCGTGGATCCGGTGGTCGCCCGCAGCCGCCGCGGGATCCTCGCCACCGGCGCGGTACACCCCGAGCGAGGTCCCGTTGAGCGATGCGATGAGGGTCGTTCCGAAGTTGAACTGAAGGTCACTGAGGCGGATGCGATCATCGACGCTCAGCCGCCCGATCCCCTTGCCGGGCGACGCGTGGGCCTCGACCTCCATGTCCCATGGCTTGGCCTCGTCGGCGATGCTCAGGGTCAAGCCCTTCAAGCCCCTGGGCTGGAACTGTGCAAGAGTCGCACTCAGCAGCGCTCGAGCTGCATCCACACTCTCGACGGTCGAGGAGCGCTGCGCCATTGCCGAGCTGACATCGGCATAGAGCCGCTCGCGGCTTTCGGTTGTCAGTGCCACCGCAGCCTCGCCCCCTCCGATCGGTGACAGTTCCTCTGCGTCGGGCCCGGAGCTGGGAACACCGTTCAGCGCGTCCAAGACAGCCCGTCCCATCGACAACGCTTGCTCGATCAACCAGTCGATCGCCGCCTCGACGACCTCACGCACCCCGAGGATGATCTCGGCGATCTTGTCCGGGACATTGCCGAGCCCGACCTGGGCGGCGAGGAAGCCGATCGCGACCGGGACGGCGGCGGCGAAGCCGCGCTCGATCATCTCGGCGCCGGGAGCGATGTCGCCGCGGGCGACGGAGGCGATGGTCGACACGTACAGGTCGACGATCTCGAGGATCTCGCGGATGTACTCGATGGTCGACATGACGCCCTGGTAGAACGCGATGCAGCCGTTGACGATCGACATGATGAACGTCGGGTCGAGGAACGCGAGCAGCTTGATCGTGCCCTGCACGACGAGCGTCTCGAGGATCCACTTCATCGCGATCTCGAGGATGGTCTCCCAGAGCATGCCGAGCTGGGACTGGACGTACTCCCAGATGGCGATGATGCCGCGCTCCTGGACGTCCCGGACGAAGGACCAGACCCCGCCGAGGGTGTCGAGGTTCTCGCGGATCGCGGCGACCCGATCCTCGTCGAGGTGCTCGCCGAGTTTCTGCCAGAGGAAGTCGACGGACAGCCCGAGGACGTCGAGGACGAGCCCCATGATCGAGGCCATGGTGAGGTCCTGCGGGATGGTGATGCCGAGCTTGCCCAGGCCATGGAACAGCCAGTCGACGACACCGCCCGCGAGGTAGTCGCCGATGTTCTCGAAGAACGACTGCAGACCGCTCTTGAGCGCCAGCAACAGGTTACGCAGGAAGCCGACCGGGTCGTCGCGGATGTCGTGGATCGCCGACGTCGTCTCGGCAATGACGTGCGCGAGGAGCTCGACGGGGAAGCCCATCAGCCGCAGGACCATCTCGACGACGACCTGGACGACGACCGTGACGAACTTCAGGATCCGCAGCACGGGGTCGCCGAAGAGGGCCACCACCCGGTCGAAGGCGGCGACCGGGTCGAGCAGGTCTTCGAGCCCGAGGGCGTCCCACAGGCCGAGGAAGGTCGAGGTGACCAGCTCGGGGGTGATGCCGAGCTCGGCCAGCGCGGACTCGATCCTGGCCGCTGCCTCCGGGATCACTCCGCTGGTCGTCAGCTCCTGGTACGTCGACTCCCCGCCGGGCAGCAGGGTGATGAAGCCGCCGATGAGGTTCTCCGCGGTGAGCGGCACGGGCTCGCCGGTGAACGGGTTGTGCCCGATGACCACCGAGACCATCCGGAAGCCGGGAATGGCGTACGCGTGCTCGCTGAGCATCCCCAGCAGTGAGTGCTTGACGCGCGCGACGACCTCGAGCAGCACGGTCCCGGCGAACGCGCCGACGCCGGCGACGAGCGCCAGCTCGCGCATCGCCAGGTCCGGCAGGGTTTCGGGCAGCTGGGCGAGGTTCTCGGGTTGGATGGCCGCCCACGCGTCGGTGAACAGCGAGGTGGCCTGGTCGAGCAGTCCGAGGAAGGTCGCGAACTGGGTGTCGAGCCAGTCCGCGGTCTGCTGCAGGGTGCCGCGCTCACGCATCTGCTCCAGGGCGCCGTCCTGTCCGATGAGGTGCAGGAACTCGGCGAGGATGTCGACGGTCGCAGCCTCGACCGGGACGCCGCGTAACGGGTCGTGGTGGAACACCTTCGTGGCGAGCGACCACACGGGGCCGAGCGCGGAGTCGCTGGTGAGCAGGCCTTCCACGAGGTCGAGGACGGCGTCACGGACGATGGCGAGGATGCGTTCGGTGAGGTCGGTGACGAACCGGCGGACGTCGGCGAGCAGCCGTTCGACCACCCCCTCGACGATTGCCACGTTGTCGTCGATGCCGTTGAGCACGCTGAACTGGGCCCAGGCGGCGTCGATGTCGGCCTCGAGCCGGGACAGGGTCAACCCGTAGCGGCCCAGGCTCTCGGTGACCACCGAAGCGACCGCGTCGAGGGAGTCCATCGCCTGCAGTGCCTGTCCGACGGCGGCTCCGAACGGGCCGTAGGTGAGCAGCTCGTCGAGCATCGCCTGCGGTTGGGCCTCGACCGGTGTCCCGGTGAGCGGGTCGGTCCCGATCACCTGGGTCAGCAGCGTCCAGCCCGGCAGCGACCGGACCGCGTTCGTGACGGCGTCCAGCACGGACTGCGGGATGACGTCGGTGACCGACAGGTCGGGCAGGTCGGGCAGTGACGGCAGGAGGTCGGTGACGTCGCGCATGATGGTGGCGCGGTGGACGTCGAACCCGGCCGGGGCGCGTGCGTTCTGCGCGACGTGTGCCGCCTCGTGCGCCATCAGGCCCGTGTCGTGGGCGGACTGCCCGCGGCCCAGGACGATCGTCGAGCCCGCGGTGAAGGCCCGGGCCCCGATGCTCGCCGCGGCCGCTGACGCCCGCGGCCCGGTCAGGACCCGGACGCCCCCGAGGTCCACGCCGACATGCGGCTCCACCCGGCGGCGGACCGTCGCGGGGATCGCCGTCCCGCCGGAGGGTGCGGCCAGTACCCGGTTGACCACCGGTGGCAGCCCGGCCCGGAACGCGTCGCCGCCGCCGGCCCGGGTGGTCGCGGCCAGCGGCAGGGCGCGGCTGGACGGCGGCCCGGCGGCCGGCGCGACCGGCGGCGCAGCGCCGTGCAAGACGCGGCGGGACAGCGCCTCGGCGTGTACTTCGGCCACGTCACCGGGACTGCTGACACCGGTGGCGCGCAGCGGTCGCACGACCGGTCGGACGGCGCACCGCGCGACGTCGTGTCCCGGGCCGAAGGCCGGCCCGGTGCCCGTCCCGCCAGCGCGGCCGACGCGTCGCCCGGCGCCCCGGTCGGCGTCCCTGTTGGTGGCAGGGCCGACGTCCGGGTCGACGTCCGGGCCGCGCTCCCGGGTCGCCGCTCGCCCCATCGCTACCCCGCGCGGCCGCTGGACACGACGACCCGGACCGTCGACCCCGGGTCGAGGACGGTGCCGGCCGCGGGTTCGGTGCGGACGACGAGGCCCTTGCGCACGTCCGGGTTCGGTTCGGTGCTGACCTCTACGACGAGCCCGGCCGCCTCCAGCTCGCGCTGTGCGACCGCGGCGGTCCGTCCGGTCACGGCCGGCGGGTCCATCCGGACCCGCTGGACGTCGCGCATCAGGTGGAACCACTGGACGAACTGCCCGCCGGTTGTCTCGTCGTCCGTCGGCAGGTCGAACAGGGTACGGCCCATGGCGGCCAGGACCACGGTGTTCGCGTGGGTGTTCACATGCCGGCGCGGGTCCTCCTCGGCCACGATCGCCCACCCGTCGAGGACGTAGCGGCCGAGGACCACCTTGACGTCGACCTCCGCCAGGACGGGGAACAGCCGTTCGAGCAGCCAGACCCGGGTCTCCGGCCGGGGGACCCAGAAGATCGACTCGCCCCGCGGGCGCAGCGTGCCGTCCAGGGTGAGCGTCCGGGTACCGACCGGGCCGCTCCCCCACACCTCTCGCTCGATCCCGATCGGGTAGGGCAGGTCGAGCTCCACCCGGATCACCGGCTTGTCGACGATGCTGGAGGCCGCGACCGGACCGTCGAGCACGACGAGGATCCCCGACGCGAGCTCGTCCACGCCGACGACGTCGTCGTTGGTGAACGGCAGTTCTGCGCCCAGCCGCAGGCCCCGGATGTGCAGGCCGGGTGTGCGCCCGCCCTCGCCGGCGATGTCCAGGTTGGCGGTGACCCGCACCGGGGCGTCGCCGGACCGTTCGAGGACGGCGTCCAGGGTCGCCCACCGGACGTTCCCGAACGACGGCTGCCACCACACCTCGGCGACGCCGTCCCGGTCGGTGGTGACCTCTGCCCGTTCGGTGGCGCCGGTGCCCTCCAATGTCGCCGGGGCGAGGTCGCCGTCGCGCGCCGGCGCGACCCGGCCGAAGCCGGTGAACTCGTTGCCCGCCAGCACCTGCACCGTCGCTCCGGCGACCGGGCCGCACCCGTCGTCCACCACGACCCGTACCGGCCGCTGGACGACGGCGCCGGCGCTGCCCACCGACTGCCCGTCACCGCCGAGCAGGCGCAGCTCGCGGCGCGCGACGAGTGTGCTCAGCGCGTCCTGCACGGTGCGGGTGCCCGCGAACCGCCGGCAGTTCGGGTCGGGGTCCCAGGCGACCTCGCGTGCCACGCTGAGCCGGCCGGTCACGACGACTGGGACGTCGACGGGCTGCGCGTGGTCGTCGAGGCGCCGGGCCGTGAGTGTCTGGGTCGTCGGTCCCGCGGGGTGCGGCAGCCAGCGCACCCGGGCGACCCCGTCGGCGCCGGTGACCCCGACGAGGGTCGAGGGGTCGGCGCTCGTGGGTGGGCCGGGTGCAGCGAGCCTGCCGCCGTCGCTCGCGTCGAATCGGACGACGGCGCCGGGCAGCAGCACGCCACCGTTGCGGACGGCGACCCGGACCGGTTGCGGCAGCGGGTCGCCGGGCATCGCCTCCTGCCCGTCACCGCCG
>JACRAB010000424.1 GCA_016213575.1 Actinomycetota bacterium | reverse complement strand
TGCTCGCGGCGGTCGAGCCGCCGGCCTGGATCGTCGAGGCGTTCGTCGGGCTGGTCCCCGGACGGCTCGCGGCGCTGCCGGTCGAGGACCACCCGGTGGCCGTGCTGCTCGCGGCCGCCCGGGCCGACGACCTGCCCGTCCTCCTCGTGCAGACCCCCGCGCTGCCCCCGACGTACGCCGCCGAGGACCGGGACTGGATGCGGCTGCGGGTCGGTGTCCCGTTCGTGCCGGGCGAGGACCTCGGCCGGCTCGCCCGCTACCTCACCGCGCTCGACGGCCTGCGGGCCAGGCACCCGCGGCGTGGTGCGGCGCGGGTGCACACGTACGCCGTCCCCGAGTTCGCCACCCACCAGGGCGGCCAGACCGCGCCCGACGAGACCGACCGCGCGGGCCGGCGGACGAACGACGTGCTGCGCGACGTCCGCGCCGACGACGTCGCCACGCCCCCGGCCGAGGGCACCGAGGCGCTCGCGGTGTGCGCCTGGGCCCGGGTCGGCCTGTCCGCCGACGTCCTCGCGGCCGCCGGCAGCAACGGCCCCACCCGCCTCGTCGCGATGACGAGCGTCGTCCTGCACGGCCTCGCCGCCCAGCTCGTGGTTCTCGCGCCGCTGGGCGGCACCGGCCCGCGGGTCCCGTACGTCGAGGCGCTGCGCGGCGCGCTGCACCGGGAGGCCGTCGTCGAGCCGATCGCCGCTGCATCCGCCGGCGACGCGGACGACACCCCGCCCGGGGCGCGCAGCGTCGTCCGGCTCCAGGTGCGGCTGCCCGAGCGGCCGCACGCGCTGCGCGGCCTGCTCGGGGACCTCGCCGACACCCTCGGCGGCCTCGACACCTGGTTCGCGCTCTTCCGGGTCGCCGACGGCCGGTCCGTCCAGGGCCGCCTCATGGCCCGGGTGCCGCCGGCGGCGGCGGACGACGTCCGGCGCCGGAGCAGCCGGGACGCCGACGACGCGCTGCTCGCCGCCGCGGCCGACCGCGGCCCGCGCCGCGGCGGCCGGCCCGCGGTCGAGGACGACCCGGTCGTCGACCTCGGCGTGCTCCGGACGACGGCGCCGTAGGCCGGCGCGGCCAGATGCCCGGGCCTGTACCCCGAGGCGGCCCGCTCGCGCGAGTGAGGGGTATGCAGCAGAGCCCGCGGGCGCCCGTCGCAGCGCCAGGTCCCGGCGGCGGGGCCGACCTCGCCTCGTTCGACGCCTTCTACACCGCGCACTTCCGGCCGCTCGTGGCGCTGACCTTCGCGCTCTCGGGCAGCCGGGTCGCGGCCGAGGACCTCGCGCAGGAGGCGCTGCTCGCAGCCTTCCGTCGCTGGCCCGAGGTCTGCGCGCTGGACAGCCCGGCCGCGTGGGTGCGCCGGGTCGCGGCCAACCAGGCGGTCTCGACGGTGCGTCGCCGCGTCGCCGAGGCGAAGGCCCTGACCCGGCTCGGCGGGCGCCGCGCCGTCCTGCCGGACATCTCCGACGACGCGCACGACGTGTGGCGCGAGGTCCGGCGGCTGCCCCGGCGGCAGGCGCAGGCGGTCGCGCTCTTCTACCTCGAGGACCTCGCGCTCGACGACGTCGCAGCCGTCCTCGAGTGCTCCGCCGAGACCGTCCGCACGCATCTGCGCCGGGCCCGGGCGACGCTCGCCGGCCGGCTCGCTCTCGACGAGGGGGACGACGCATGAGCACCGACCGGCACGACGACCTTCCCGGTGGCGCACCGCACCGCGGGCCGTCGCACGAGCCCGACGTCCGTGCGGCGCTGCGCGCGGCGGCGGCCGAGGTCCGGCAGGCCACCGCGACCCTGTCCCCGGTGCCCCCCTCCCGGCGGCCCGCCGCGCGCCCGGCACGGCCCCGCCCGCTGCTCGCGGCACTCACCGTGGCGGCGGCCGTCGCCGCGGTGGTCCTCGGGCTGTCGACCTACCTCGGCGGCGGCACCCGGACGGCGCCGCCGGTGCCGGCGGGGTCACCGACCCCGACCCCGGCCGTCAGCCCGTCGGCCTCCGCGGACGACGTGACCCCGGTCGTGACGAGCAGCGACCCGGCCGTCACCCCGCTGTGCGGGTCCCGGCTGTCCGTCCCGGTCTACCCGCCGGAGGGCTGGGAGGGGCCGCAGCCCGGGCCGGCGGACGACTCGACCGGGCCGGTGCTGCCCGGCCAGCTCGTCGTGCACTGGAGCGGCCCGGACGGTGCCGTCGAGCTCCGCTGGCCGGCCGACCCCGAGGACACGACGCCGTACGACCCGATGGAGTCCATGTCGACGAGCACCGACGGCGGCCGGACCCAGCTCAGCTACCCCGTTCCGGGAGCCGAGCCGCCCTGCGCGCACCTGCGGGCCGAGTGGGTCGGCTCCGTCCCCGACGGTTTCGGCGCGTCGGTCAACGGTTTCACCACCCCGCAGGACAAGGCGGTCGTGGCGGTCGTCACGGCCCCGGAGGACCTGCGGCTCGTGAGCCGGACGAAGCAGGTGGCCACGCTCCCGCGGCACGCGAGCGGGTGCAGCGGCGGCGACGTGCCCAACCGGAAGAGCGGCAAGGACGGCGCGCCGCAGCCGAGCGCCGAGCAGGCCCTGACCGCGTTCCTCGACGCGGCCGGCGACAACGGCATGAACCGCAGCGGCTGGACCCGGCTCGACGGGCCCGGGAGCGAGGTCGTGTTCGGGGTGCCGTTCGACAGCGGTGCCGGCTGGGTCCAGCTCGTCTTCGTCACCGAGGGCCCGAACGGCTGGGCGGTCACCGGCTGGGAGACGAGCGGCTGCTGAGGGCGGAGGCGTCGCCGGGCGGTCCGGGCCGGGGAGGGGTCGGCCCGGACCGCCCGGGGACGTTCGCCCCCGCACCCGCGGACGGCCCCCGCCTAGCGTGAGGAAGGACCCACGCCCTGCGCTGTTCGGAGGCTGTCATGGGCACCCCGGCGATCCGGACCGACCACCTGACCAAGCGCTACGGCGACGTGCTCGCCCTCGACGGCCTGGACCTCGAGGTGCAGCCCGGTGAGGTCTTCGACTTCCTCGGCCCGAACGGCGCCGGGAAGACGACGACGATCCGGCTGCTGCTCTCGCTGCTGCGGCCGACCGCGGGCCGGGCCTGGGTCATGGGCGTGCCCGTCGAGGACGTCGTGCGCGCGCACCGGCACCTCGGGTACGTCCCCGGCGAGGTCGCGCTCTGGCCGCAGCTCACGGGGGCGGAGACCTTGGAGCTGCTCGGCAACGTCGCGGGCGGCGTCGACACCGCGCTGCGGGACGAGCTCGTCGAGCGCTTCCAGCTCGACCCCGGGCTGCGGGTGCGCGCCTACTCCAAGGGCAACCGGCAGAAGGTCATGCTCGTCGCGGCGTTCATGACCCGCCCCGACGTGCTGCTCCTCGACGAACCCACGGCCGGGCTGGACCCGTTGATGGAGGCCGAGTTCCAGGCCCTCGTCCGGGAGGCGGCGGCGCAGGGCCGGACCGTCTTCCTCTCCTCGCACCTGCTCGACGAGGTCGAGGACGTGTGCACCCGGGTCGCGATCCTCCGCGAGGGCCGGCTCGTCGAGGTCGCGACCCTGGACGCGCTGCGCCGCATGGGGTCCCTCGTGCTCGACGCCGAGTTCGACGGCGGCCCGGGCTCGGCCGCCCCCGACCCGGCCGACCTCGCCGCACTGCCCGGCGTGGTCTCCGCCGAGCCGCACGCCGGCGGGCTGCGGGTCGTCGTCGCGGGCTCACCGGCACCGGTCCTGGCCCGGCTGGCGGCCGCCGGCGTCGCCCGGCTGCACAGCCACGAGCCGACCCTCGAGGAGGTCTTCCTCGGCTACTACACCGCGACCGCCGGCCAGCAGGGAGCCGTCGCCGCGGCGCACGACAGGGGGCTGTGATGACCACCGCGCTCCCGCTGGCGCACCACCGGCACACCGCCGCCGACCCCGGGCGGGGCCCGGGCGCCGCCCCGACCGCGGCACGCCTCGTCACCCGGCTGCTCGCACGCGGCACGCTCGTCCTCGCGGCCGCGCTGTCGGCGTACGTGCTGCTGGAGATCCTCAGCTTCCGGGCCGCCTACCCGCAGGGCACCTCGACCGCCCAGCTCGACCTCTTCGACACCCCGGCGATCCGGATGCTCCAGGGGCCGCCGCACGGCGTGGGCTCGGCCGGCGGCTTCACCGCCTGGGACGGCGGCTGGTTCATGGGTGCCACGGTCGCGGTCTGGGCCCTGCTCGTGTCGACCCGGCTCCTGCGCGGCGAGGAGGACGTCGACCGGGTCGCGCCGCTGCTCGCCGGCCCGCTGCCGGCCCGAACCCTGGCCGCCGTGCACGTCGGCGTCGTCGCGGCCGGCTGCGCGGTCGTGTCCGCCGCGGTCGCGGTCACCTTCGGCGCGCTCGGCGCGGGCTGGAGCGGCGGCACCCTGTTCGCGCTCACGCTCGGGGGGTTCGCGGCGTTCTGGGCCGGGGTCGGCGCGGTGTGCGCGCAGGCCTTCGACAACCGGCGGCGGGCACTGTCCGCCGGGGCCGGGGTCTTCGGCCTCGCCTACGCGCTGCGCCTCGTCGCGAACAGCAGTGCCGACCGGGAGGCCCTGCGGGCGCTCACGCCGTGGGGCTGGCTGGACGCCGTCGAGCCGTACGCGGCGCAGCGTCCCGCCCCCGTCGTCGCGCTGTGGGCCGGCGGCGCCGTCCTCGGTGCCCTGGCGGTCGTGCTCCGCGGACGGCGCGACACCGCCGGCGCGTTCCTCACCCGGCCCGACCGGCGCGCCGCCCGGCTGCGCGGCCTCGGCTCCCCGGCCGCGTTCGCCTGGCGCGACGGCCGCGGCGTGCTGCTCGCCTGGGCGCTCGGGCTCACGGTCTGGACGGCGGTCCTGGGCGGCATGCTCGGCACGATGCTCGACTTCCTCGCGGCCGACGACGCCTACCGGCGTGCCGTCGAGGTCATGGGCCTGGGCGCCATGCTCACGGCCGAGGGGTTCGTCGCCGTGATGTCGGTGATCCTCGGCCTCGTGCTCGCGCTCTTCGCGGCGTGGCGGGTCGGCGCGGCCCGGGCCGAGGAGGCCGACGGCCGGCTCGAGAGCCTGCTCGTCCGCGGCGTGACCCGGCGCCGCTGGCTCGCCGGGCGGCTGCTCGTCGTCCTCGCGGGGACGGCCGGGCTCGCCCTGCTCGCCGGCGTCGCGACGTGGGCCGGGGCGGCGGCCTCCGGCGCCGACCTCACCCTCGGTGCGAGCCTGCGCGGTGCGCTCAACCAGCTGCCCGTGGCCGTCCTCTTCGTCGGGCTGGCCACGCTGACCCTCGGCGGGGCGCCACGGCTCACGCTCACGCTGCCGGCCTCCCTCGCCGGGGCGGGGTACGTCGTCGAGCTCGTCGGGCCCGCGCTCGACTGGCCCGGGTGGGTCCTGGACCTGTCCCCCTTCCACCACCTCGCCGCCGTGCCGATGACGGCGTTCGCGGCCGCCCCGGCGCTGTGGCTCGTCGGCCTCGGGCTGCTCGCCACGCTCGCCGGCGTCCTCCTGCTGGAGCGGCGCGACGTCACCCCGGCCTGACCCCCGGCCTGACCCCCGGCCTGACCCCGGACAGGCGACCGTGTCGCCGGTGTGTCCGCCGGGTTGACACCAGGCTACGGATCTCGTCGTCCCCGCCACCGGCCGCTGACCGGCCGGTCAGTGTTCCACGCCCCCACCTGTCGGGATCGGGAGCCGACCGGCAGAATGACGCGGGTCCGGTCCCCGCAGTGATCGAGGTGCCGCCCAGCATGTCCGTCATCGACACGCCAGCCCAGGGTTCGTCGACCCCCGAGCGGCCCCGCGCGTTCATCCGCCCGGACGGCAAGGAGAAGGTCACCGGTCTCGGCCGCTACACGGCCGACCTCACCTTCACCGGCCAGCTCCACGCCGCCTTCCGCTACGCCGACCACCCGCACGCCCGGATCGTGTCCATCGACACGAGCAGGGCCAGGGCCCTGCCGGGGGTCTTCGCCGTCGTCACGCACGAGGACGTCCCCGACGTCCGGTACGGCGGGATGACGCAGGACCGGCGCCTGTTCGCCAAGGAGAAGGTGCTGTGGGAGGGCGACGTCGTGGCCGGCGTCGCGGCCCGCACCGTCGAGATCGCCCGCGAGGCCGCCGCGCTCGTCGAGGTCGAGTACGAGGTGCTCCCCGCCCAGCCGGACTACGTCGCCAACATGGCCCCGGACGCCCCGGTGCTCCACGAGGGCTGGGCGGAGTACGGCGCGGACGAGAACCTCGTGCGCGACGGCAACGTCATGAGCCGCTACGTCATCGCCAAGGGCGACGCGGACGCCGCGATGGCGGGCGCCGACGTCGTCGTGAAGAGCCACTACGTCTCCGACGCGAGCCAGGGCGTCCCGATCGAGCCCCGCGCGCTCGTCGCGCAGTGGACCGGTGACTCGGTGACCGTCTGGTCCTCGACGCAGGTGCCGTTCGCGGCCCGCTCGGGCGTCGCGCACACTCTGCAGATCCCGGAGTCGAAGGTCCGCATCGTCGTCCCGCTGCTCGGCGGCGGGTTCGGCTCCAAGTGCGACTTCCACTTCGAGGCGCACGTCGCGATCCTCGCGAAGGTCACCCGCCGCCCGGTGCGCCTGGTGTTCACGCGCAAAGAGGAGTTCGTCGCGCCGGACCACCGCCGCGAGGGCATGGACATCGAGCTCGAGACCGGCGTGACCCGGGAGGGCCGGATCGTCGCCCGCCGCGGCCGGCTCGTCCTCGACAAGGGCGCGTACACCGGCGAGGGCGGCTTCTTCGCCCAGATGGCCGCGATGCACGCCTGCGGCCCGTACAAGCTCGACTCGGTGCGCGTGGAGGCGTTCCTCAACTACTCCACGAACCAGCCGTCCTCCTCGATCCGGGCACCTACGGCGCCCCAGGCCTGCTGGGCGCTCGAGCAGCACCTCGACGAGGTCGCCGCGGCGATCGGGATGGACCCCGTCGAGCTGCGCCGCCGCACGCTCGTCGCCGAGGGCGACGAGGGCCCCGCCGGGCAGGTCTTCGAGAAGATCGGCGCCAAGGAGACCCTCGAGGCGGCGCTGGAGCTCATCGGCTACGACGCCTACCTGCGTGGCGAGCTGCCGGACGACGAGGCCGTCGGCGTCGCGTGCGGCTGGTGGCCGTGCTTCGGCGTCCCGTCCGGCGCGTACGTCAAGCTCAACGGCGACGGCACCGCCACGATCGTCACCGGCGCGCAGGAGAACGGCTCCGGCTCGGTCATGGGCCTGCCGATCCTCGCGGCGGAGATCCTCGGGATGTCCCCGTCGGACTTCTCCATCAACTACCAGGACACCGACGCCGGCCCCTGGGACATGGGCTCGTCCGGCTCCCAGACGACCTTCAACAACGGGCGCGCCGTCGTCGAGGCCGCGCAGCAGGTGCGGGCGAAGCTGCTCGCGATGGGCGCCGAGAAGCTCGAGGCGGACGTCGCGGACCTCGAACTGGCGGACGGCACGGTGCGTGTCAAGGGCGCCCCCGAGACCTCGGTGACGATCGCCGACCTCGCGGGCACGGGCGAGCCGATCCTCGGCAAGGGGTCCGGCGAGGTGCCGGAGGCCGCGCCGTCGGACGCCTCGGCGTGCGTCGGGAGCCTCGGCATGGAGTCCTTCCTCGCGCCGCAGCTCATCACGCACGCGGCCCGGGTCAAGGTCGACCGGGACACCGGCGTCGTCCGGGTGCTCGACTTCGCCGCCGCCCACGACTCGGGCGTCATCGTCAACAAGGTCGGCGCCGACGGCCAGGTCTACGGCGGCGTGATGATGGGCATCGGCCAGGCGCTCACGGAGGCGACCTGGACCGACGAGGAGGGCCGGCAGAAGAACCCGGGCCTGCTCGACTACAAGCTCCAGACCGCCTCCGACGGCCCGCGCATCCAGATCCGGTGGATCGAGATCGAGACCGCCAACGCCGGCCCGAAGGGCAGCAAGGGGGTCGGCGAGCCACCGAGCGTGCCGACGTCCGGGGCGGTGGGCAACGCGATCGCCAAGGTCATCGGCCGGCACGTCGACCGGCTGCCCATGACGGCCGAGCGCGTCTGGCTCGCCGCGAACAGCCCCGCCGGGGAGGACCAGTGAGCACCGCGACATCCATGACGACGTCGGCGAGCAGCCGGACGTACGTCGAGGCCCGGGACGTCGCGACGGCCGTCGCCGCGATGAGCGCCGGCGCCCGCCCCATCGCGGGCGGCACCGACCTCGTCGTCGGCGCCCGGCACGGCAAGGCGCCGCTGCCGGCCGCGCTCGTCGGGATCCACCGGATCCCCGGGCTCGGCGACGTCGCGCCGACGGACGGCGGCGGGCTGCGGATCGGGGCCCTCGTCACCCACGCGACCCTCATGGCCGACCCGACGGTGCTGGCGTCCTACCCCGGCCTTGCGGACGCCTCCGCGATCGTCGGCTCGCACGCGACACGGGCGAACGGCACCCTCGGCGGCAACGTCATGAACTCCTCCCCCGCGATGGACACCGGGGCGCCGCTGCTGTGCCACGGCGGGGTCGCCGTCCTCGTCGGCCCGGTCGGCGAGCGGCGGGTCGCGCTCGCCGACCTGTGGACCGGCCCCGGCCGGTCGACGGCGGCGCCCGACGAGCTCCTCGTCGCCGTCGAGCTCGACGCCCTGCCGGCCGGCGGCGCGTCGGGCAGCAGCTACGTCCGGCTGCAGTACCGCCGCCAGATGGAGATCGCGATCGTCGGTGCCGGCGCCGTGGTCACCCTCGGTGCCGACGGCACGGTCACCGGCGCGAAGGTCGCCATCACGGCCCTGGCCCCGGTGATCCACCGGGTCGCCGAGTCCGAGGCGGCCCTCGTCGGGACCGACGGCGGCTTCGAGGCCGCCAAGGCCGCCGGCGCGGCGGCCGCGGCGGCCGCCCGGCCGATCTCCGACGTCCGGGGCTCCGCCGACTACCGGCGGGCGATGGCCGCGGTCATCACGCGCCGTGCCGTGCTCACCGCCGTCCGGCGCGCCCGCGGCGAGTCCGTCCCCGTCCCCGCGAGCGACACGACCTTCGGGAGCTGAACGACCAGTGGCAGTGGACATCACCCTCTCCGTCAACGGGGTCCCCTACCCGCTCACGGTCGACCCGCACGCGAGCCTGCTCCACACGGTCCGCGGCGACGTCGGCCTGACCGGTTCCAAGGAGGGCTGCGACGACTCCGAGTGCGGCGCCTGCATGATGCTCGTCGACGGCCGCCCGGTGAACTCGTGCTCCTACCTCGCGGTCCAGGCCGACGGCAGCGACGTCACGACCGTCGAGGGCCTGTCGGACGGCGAGACGCTCGCGCCGCTCCAGGAGGCGTTCCTCACCCGCGGCGGCGTCCAGTGCGGGTTCTGCACCCCGGGGATGCTCGTCTCCGCCACGGCGCTGCTCGACCGGTCGCCGGACCCGAGCGAGGACGAGATCCGGACCGCGGTGTCGGGCAACCTGTGCCGCTGCACGGGCTACGACGGCATCGTCAAGGCGATCGCGGCGGTCGCCGCGGAGCGGGCCGCGCAGGGCTGACGCCGGGGCGCCCACGAGGACCGGCACCAGGGCACCCGGACGGACGCGTCCGTCCGGGTGCCGCCACGTCGCGGCGCTCAAGGACGCGCGGCGTCCGGTCGAGGACGGGACCGACGCGACGGCACCTGCCGTCGTGCCCTTCCAGACAACAGGAGTCCGCGTGGGTGCCCTCCGCACGAGCATCGCCGGAGCCGTCGTCGGGACGATCGCTGCCGCAGGCCTCTACACAGGGGTCGTCGGACCGGCGGTGTCCCGCACCTCGGCCACGTCGTCCGAGGGGTCGGCCCTCGCGGCCGCCGTCCCCAAGGCCCCCAAGGTCGTCGTGACCGTCAAGGCCGCGCCACGGGCCAAGGCCGCCGCCGCGCCCGAGCCCGAGCCCGTCGAGACCACCGAGGCCGCCGCGAAGGCGCCGGCCCCGAAGGCCCGCGCGCCGCGGCACCGGGCGACGACGCACCGCGTCGTCGTGGCCGCCCGCCGGACCTCGAGCACGCACCGCCGCTCGTCCGGCTCCTCGGGCCGCAGCTCCTCGCACGAGCAGGAGCACGCGGAGGACGAGCACGAGAGCGAGCACGAGGACCACGAGGACGAGGACCACGAGGACGAGCACGAGGACGAGCACGAGGACGACTGACGGCCCGGTCCGGACCGCGGGTGGCCCGCAGCACGACAGCGGGCCGCCCGCGATCACCGGACCCCCGCGCGCCGTAGGGTCGTGACATGTCGTCGACGACAGCTCCCGTAGCGGTCGACGGCCCGCCGCTCGGGACCGGGGAACGGGTCCGCGCCGTGCCGTGGGCGCGCGTGCTCCTGCTCGTCGGGGTGCTCGCCGTCGCGGGGCTCGCCCTGTGGGCCCGGCTCGCGGCGGTCGGCCGTGGCAGTGGTGCTGGGGTGATGACCCAGGGCTACGACGACGGCGTCTACTTCTCGGCCGCCGAGGCGCTCGCCTTCGGCCGGATGCCCTACCGCGACTTCGTCCTGGTCCACCCGCCCGGCATCGTCGTCGCCGCCCTGCCCTTCGGCTGGGTCGCCCGGCTCACGGACGACCCCACGGGGATGGCCGCCGCCCGCGTCGCGTGGGCGTTCGTCGGCGCCGCGAACGCCGCGCTCGTCACCGTGACGGCCCGCCGGTCCGGGCTCGTCGCCGCGGTCACCGCGGGCGCCCTGTACGCCGTCTGGCCGCCCGTCGTCCGGTACGAGACGTCGACGTACCTCGAGGCGCTCGGGACCCTCGCCGTGCTCGGCTGCCTGGCGCTGCTCCCGGCCCGCTCGGTCCGGACCCGGCCGCGGCTGCAGGTCGTCGCCGGCCTCGCCCTCGGGCTCGCGCCCGCGGTGAAGATCTGGGGCGTCGTCCCGGCGGTCGTCGTGCTCGGCTGGGTGCTGCTCACCCTCGGCGCCCGCCCGTTCGTCCGGGTCCTCGCGGGCGCCGCCGCCTCCGCGACGCTGGTCTGCCTGCCGTTCTTCGTGCAGGCGCCGGGGGCGATGTGGCGGATGGTCGTCACCGACCAGCTCGGCCGCGGGTCGACCTCCGAGGGCACCGTGGAGCGGCTGCAGCGGATCGCCGCCCTCGACGTCATCGGCGGCGTCCCCGACCAGACGCTGCGCACCGTCACCTCCGGCGGGGTCGTCGCGCTCTGCGTCGTCCTCGTCGCCGCCGTCCTCGCGTGCACGCGGCGCGAGGACCTGCTCGGGGTGGCGCTCACCGCCGCGTGCCTGCTCGTCCTCGTGCTGTCGCCGTCCTTCTTCGACCACTACACGCCGCTCGTCGCGCCGTACGCCGCCCTGGTCCTCGCCGCGGCGCTCGGCGCGCTGACCCGGTGGCGGCCCGCGGTGCCGACCGTGGTGGCCGCCGGGGCCGTGGCGACGTGCTGGATGTGGACGGCGAGCAGCACCCTGACGACCGGGCGCCCCTTCCCGGCCGCGGAGCTGCGCCCCGCCCTCGCCGGCGCCCGGTGCGTCACGGCCGACAGCCCGAAGGCGCTCGTCGCCCTCGACGTCCTCGGCCGTGACCTGCGCAACGGCTGCAGGGTCGCGATCGACGTCTCGGGGGCGACCTACGACGCGGCCGCCCTGCCGCTGCTGCCCGACGGCACGGCCGTCGCCCGCTCGCAGAACCCCCGCTGGCAGAGCTACCTCATGGACTACCTCGGCACCGGCGACGCGACGCTGCTCGTCCGCGGCACCGCCGACGACCTCTCGCCCGCCAGCCGCGAGCTGTTCCGCTCCTGGCCGACCCTCGTGTCCCGCGGCGGCTACCGGGTCCGGGCCCCGCGGGCGGCGTCCTCAGCCGACCCCGCCGCGGAGCGCTCCCGGCGGACGAGCGCGAGCATCTCCTCGTAGGGACCGACGAGGAAGGCCTCGTCGCCGCCGCGCAGGGTCGTCCCGCGCCGGGGCGGGTACTCCAGGCCCCGCCGGGTCCGCCGCCGGATCGCCCCGACCCGCAGCTGCGCGCCGAGGACGGCCATCGCGACCCCGTCGAGCCCGCGCCCGGCCCGCACCGGCAGCCGGGCGACGAGCAGGGGCAGCGGCCCGACGTAGAACGTCCCGAGCACGTGCAGCCCGAGCGCGGCCCCGGCGAACCAGGGCGCCGCGAGGGCCGCCGTCGAGACGACGTGCTGGAAGCCGAAGGCGGTCTCGACGGTCCGGGCCAGGTCGCGGTCGAACAGCCGCAGCGCCACCGGGACGTCCCGCCAGCGCCGGCCGAGCAGGTCCCGGACCGCGAGCCCGGTCTCCAGGTTCGTCAGGTCGTCGCTCGTGAGGACGGCGACCGCCCCCGCCGTCGCGAGGTTCGCCTGCTCGAGCGTCGCGCTCATCGTCGCGTCGCCGACGATGACCGGGACGCCGAGGGCGCGCAGCCGGCCGAGGTACCGGTTCGACTCGTCGCCCTCGACGACGACCACGTCGTGGCCGGCCTCGTGGAGCAGCTCGACGACCCGGGTGCCGACCGCGCCGAGGCCGACGACGACGGTGTGCCCGGTGAGCCCCGGGACCCGGCGCCGACCGAGGGCCTGCGCGATCTGCCGGCTCACGAGGAGGTTGGTGAGCATCGCGAAGAACACCGTGGCGAGCATCGCCCCGACGATCATGAGGACGATCGCGTAGCCGCGCAGCCATGCGGTTTGGTCGCGGAAGTTGAAGTCGCCGTAGCCGACGGTCGCGACCGTCTCGACCGTGAAGTACAGCGCGTCGAGGATCGTCATGGCGCTGCCGCCCTCGGGGTCGCGGTACCCCAGGTGGAGGACGGCGGTCGAGACGCCGACGAGCGCCGCCAGCGCCGCGAGCGCCCAGCGCATCGGCCGGTCGACCTGGCGGGAGAGCGCGCGGTACAGCGCGGTCGCCGGGCCGGGCGCCCAGTCCGGGCGCCGCCCCTCGGGCCAGGCCCGGCCGGGGCGCAGCGTCCGCAGCGCCTCGGCCCGGGCCGGCCGCGGGCGGCCCCCGCCCTGGCCGGTGGCGTCGAGCTCCTCCGGGGTGCCGAGCAGGGTGACGGCGTCCCCGGCCCGGACGGCGAGGTCGCGGCCGGGGCAGACCACCGGGTCGACCGGCCCGGCGCCCGCTCCGGCGGTGCGCTCGACGGCGATCGGGGTGAGGTCGCCGTAGAGGTCGCGGAGCGTCCCGTCGCGGGGAGCGGGGAGGGTCGCGGCGACGAACGGGACCTCCTCGAGCTGCAGCCGGTGCGCCCGGGTGCCCAGGCAGGTCTCGACGACGGACGGGGCGGCGAGCGCGGCGACGTCGAGGACGCTGCCGGCCCCGGTCACCGCGGCGAGGGCCCGGCCGACCGCGGGGTTCGTCAGCTGGACGACGACGGGGACGTCCGGGCGCAGCTCCCGGGCCCGCAGCGCCGTCTCGAGGGTGTGCAGGTCGTCGCTCTCGACGCAGACGACCGCCCGGGCGGTGCCGATGCCGGCCCCGACGAGGGTCTCGGTGAGCCGCGAGCTGCCGGTGAGGTGCGGGATGCCCCAGCCGCGGACCACCCGGACGAGCCGGGGGTCGGGCTCGTCGTCGACGACGGTCACCGGGATCCCCGCGAGGTGGAGCTGCTCGACGGTCCGCAGGCCGAGGCCGTGCAGCCCGCAGACGACGACGTGGCCGTCGGGGGCGTCGGGGCGGCCGTCGGGTGCGGCGGGGGACGTCGTGGGGTCGGTCACGCCTCGCAGGGTCGCCGCCGCCGGTGTCGGTCGCGGTGTCGATCACGTGTCGGCCGTGTTACGTCGCGGCGGGGCAGGCCGGCGTCCGGGCAGGCATCGGACCGCCGCCACTGGGCACTGACCCTGCATGACAGAGCCAGTGCTGCCCCCGCCGTCCCCGGTCCCGTCGCCGGCCCCCGCGCCGGAGCCGCCCTCGCCGGCGCCGCCCGAGCCGCTCGAGCCGCCGTCGCCGGTGCCGCCGACCCCCGCGCCCGTGCCGGGGCCGGTCGGTCCGGGTCCGGACGTCCCACCGGTCCCGCCGTCCTGACCCCGCCCGGAATGCCGTTTTCTGCCGAATCTCCGCCATTCTTCCGATGCCGTGATCGGTGAGCCGGGGCGCACGATGGAGCGTCTCAGGTCAGAATGGAGACGCAGCGTCATTGTTCGATGACACTGCGTGCCGTGCGGGGGAAGCCGGTGGTCACCGGCAGCACGGAGACCGGAGGGAGGGGGCGACGTGCGCGCCGACCGAGGGGTCACGGGCCTGGAGTACGGCCTGCTCGTCGCGGGCATCGCGATGGCGGCGATCGTCGGCGTCTCGACGGTCGGCGTGGCCGTCGCGGAGTCGCTCGGCTGCTTCCAGGAGCAGTTCGCCGACCGGGCGTCGTCCGGTTCGTGCGGCGGCGGCGGAAGCGGCAACGGCGGCGGGTCGGCGACGCCCAGCCCGACGACGACGGGTGGTTCCTCCGACGGCGGGTCCACGGGGTCCACGTCCGGTCCGGGCGGCGGCACGGGACCGACCCCGACCAGCCCGTCCGTGACCCCGACCCCGACAGTCACACCGACACCCAGCGACACCCCGGCCCCCTGACCGGGACGCGGCGAGGGCCGCCCCGCAGGTGCGGGACGGCCCTCGTCGGACGGGCTGCGGTCAGGTGCCGGTCAGGACGTGAACCAGGCGTCGACCTTGGCCTGGTTGTCGGCGATCCACTTCTTCGCGGCGTCCTCGGGCGACATCTTGTCGACGGCGATGTACTTCGCCACGACGTTCTGGTCGTCGTTCGTCCACTGGAACTTCTTCACGAAGTCGTAGCCCGGGCTGCCCGACGTCGCGAACTTCGTGCTCGCGATCTTGTCGAGGTTGTAGACCGGGTAGTCGCACTTGACGGTCTTCGGGTCGGCGTCGCAGCCGGGCGTGTACGGCGGCAGCTTGACGTTGACGAGCGGCACCTCGGAGAGGAACCACTGCGGCGAGTAGAAGTAGCCGATGGCCGGCTTCTTCTCCTTCTCCGCCTGCCGGAACGACGTGATGAGCGCCGCCTCGCTGCCCGCGTAGATCACCTTGAAGTTCAGGCCGAGGTTCTTGATGAGCGGCCCGTCGATCGTCACGAAGCCGGGGTCGCCGTCGAGGAACTGACCCTTGTCGCCCGACTCCGACGTCTTGAAGAGGTCGGCGTACTTGTTGAGGTTCGCCGAGTCCGTGATGTCCGGGTACTTCTCGGCCATCCACGGCACGACGAACCAACCGATCTTGCCCTCACGGCCGGTCGGGCCGACCTCGACGGCGACCTTCTGCTCCTCGATGTACTTCTTCTTGAGGTCCTCGTGACCCCAGTTCTCCAGGATGACGTCGACCTCGCCGGTGCCGAAGCCCTGCCACGAGACCTGCTCGTCGAGGTTCTTCTTGACGACGGTGCAGCCGAGCTTGCTCTGGAGCAGCTCCGCCACGACCGCCGCGTCGGCCTCGTACCCGACCCACGGGTTGATGGCGATGTTCACCGTGCCGCAGGCCGCGGCCGTGCCGGACCCGCCGGCTGCCGGTGCCGCCGACGACGTCGTGTCCTCGCCCACCTTGGCCCCGCCGCAGGCGGCGAGCGCGAGCGCGAACGTCGCGACGAGCGCGACGCGGGCGGTCCGCCGCACCCCGCGGGGGCTACCGATTCGAGTCAATTCCATCCTCCTCGTCACGACCGCCCTGGTGGCGGCCGGTCCTTGGTCGGTCGGCGCCGGGGGCGGCGCCGTCCGTTCGTGCTCGCTCAGCGCTTCTTCGCGCCCCCGGTGCGGCCGGACGCCGCCTGGGTGACCCGGTCGAGCATCACGCCGAGCATGACGATCGCCAGACCGGCCGCGAGGCCCTTGCCGAAGTACGTGCTCTGCCGGAAGCCGGCCACGACGTCGTAGCCGAGGGCGCCGGCACCGATGAGACCGCCGACGACGACCATCGAGAGCACGTAGATGAGGCCCTGGTTCGTCGCGAGGACGAGCGCCTCGCGGGCCATCGGCAGCTGCACCTTGCGGATCATCTGCAGCGTGCTCGTCCCCGCCGAGAGCGCCGCCTCGACCGTCGTCGCGGAGACGTTGCGGATGCCGTCAGCGACGAGCTTGATGGCGATCGGCGCGGAGTAGACGACGGCCGCCACGATCGCCGTGAACCGGGTCGCCCCGAAGAGCGCGACGAACGGGATGAGGTAGACGAACGAGGGCAGCACCTGGGCCGCGTCGAGCACCGGCCGGATCGCCCGGTCGGCGCCCCGGCTGCGGCCCATCCAGACCCCGACGAGGACGCCGATGAGCACGGTGAGCACGGTCGCCACGAGGACCGCGGCGAGCGTCGTCATCGTGTCCGACCACAGGCCGGTGCCGATGACGACGGCGAGGCAGACCGCGGTCGTCACCGCGGCGCGCAGGTTGCCGATGACCAGGCTGAGCAGGACGGCCACCGCGAAGACGACGAACCACGGCGACTCGACGAGGAGGTGCTCGACCGGGTCGAGGATCCACGCGGTCGAGACGTCCTTCCACGACTGGGTGAGGAACGTGAGGTTCGTCTGGGTCCAGGTCGTCACCGAGTCGGCGACCCGGGCGACGTCGTCGCCGACGTAGCCGAGGGACGACCCCTCCGGCTTCGGGAAGACCGCGTAGTTGGCGAACGTGTAGGACAGGTAGACGCACACGAGGGTGGCGAGGGCGCCGGCGCCGAGCAGGTAGGGCCGGCGGGCGATCGCCTGCGGGGTCATGAGCCGGGCGACCTCGACCCGCTCGCTCATCGCCGTCGTCACGCGGTCGAGGACGATCGCCATGAGGACGATCGACAGACCGGCGTTGAACGCCGTCCCGACGTCGAGCGTCTGCAGCGCCTTGAGGACGTTCTGGCCCAGGCCGGGCGCGTCGATGAGGGCGGCGATCGTCACCATCGACAGCGCCGCCATGATCGTCTGGTTGATGCCGAGGACGATCGTGCGGCGGGCGACCGGGATGAGGACGCCGAACAGCGTCTGCCGCGGCGTCGATCCGAGCGCGACGCTCGCCTCGACGGTCGCGGGGGCGACCGAGCGGATGCCGTGCGCGGTGATCCGGATCGCGGGCGGGGCCGCGTAGATGAGCGTCGCGATGACCGCGGAGGCCGGCCCGATGAGGAAGAAGAGCGTCAGCGGCGCGAGGTAGACGAAGGTCGGCATCGTCTGCATGAAGTCGAGGACCGGCGTGAGGACCCGGTTCACCCGGTCGGAGAGCCCGGCCCAGACCCCGAGCGGGATGCCGATGAGCAGCGACACGAGCACCGCGGCGAGCGTGAGCGCGAGGGTGTCCATGGCCTGGGTCCACAGACCCTGCAGCCCGAAGAAGACGAACACGGCCCCGGCGAGCAGGCTGACCCGGCCGTTGCCGAGCGCCCACGCGACGAACATGACGACGGCGACGACGCCGAGCCAGCCGAGCAGCGGCACCGGGCGGCCGAACGCGGGCTGGGCGATGAGCCCGGAGATCGCGTTCGTCAGGGCGTCGATGACGAGCCGGATCTCGTTGAAGACGTAGAGGAACAGCGGGTTCGAGTTGCGCCCGGCGTCGATCGAGTCCCGGATCTCGTTGATGCGCAGGTGCAGGTCGGTCGTCGACGCGGTGTCGAGGGTCAGCGTGAACCTGTTGCGCAGCAGGGCCCACAGCGCGACCCACACGGCGACGACGCCCGCGACGACGGCCCCGCGGTGCGCCGCCCAGACCGGGCCGGTCGGGGCCGTGGCGGGCGGCGCGGCCGGCGGACGGGTCGTCTTCGCGGCCTCGAGCACAGCCATGTCAGCTGCCCTCCGTCACCGCGGCGATGACGCCGAGGATCTCCTCGTTCCCGACGACCCCGAGGAGCTCGCCGTTCTCCATGACCCGGATCGGCTTGTCCGAGTCGAGGACGACCCGGGTCGCCTCGTGGACGAGGACGTCCCGGCTGAGCACCGGCCCGTCGAGCGGGTCGTCGGGGCGCGGCGGGCGCATGATCCAGCGCAGGGTCAGCACGTGGGAGCGGTTGACGTCGCTGACGAAGTCACGCACGTAGTCGTCCGCCGGGGCACCGACGAGCTCGTCGCCGGTCCCCGTCTGGATCATCTTGCCGTCGCGCATGATGAGGATCCGGTCGCCGAGCTTGAGCGCCTCGGACAGGTCGTGCGTGATGAAGACCATCGTCTTGCCGACCTCGTGGTGCAGCCGGATGACCTCGTTCTGCATGTCGCGCCGGATCAGCGGGTCGAGCGCCGAGAACGGCTCGTCGAAGAAGAGGACGTCCGGGTCGCCGGCGAGAGCGCGCGCGAGTCCCACGCGCTGCTGCATGCCGCCGGAGAGCTGGTCGGGGTAGGACTTCTCGTAGCCGAGCAGGCCGACGAGCTCGATGACCTCCATCGCCTTCTTGGTGCGCTCCGTCCTGCCCATGCCGCGGATCTCGAGGCCGTAGGCCACGTTCTCGACGACGCGCCGGTGCGGCAGGAGGCCGAAGTGCTGGAACACCATGGAGAACTTGAGCCGGCGCAGCTCCCGCAGCCGGGCGGCGTCCGCGGCGAGCAGGTCCTCGCCCTCGAAGGTGAGCGTCCCCGACGTGGGCTCGATGAGCCGGTTGAGGCAGCGCACGAGCGTGGACTTGCCGGAGCCGGACAGGCCCATGACGACGAAGACCTCGCCGGGCGCGATGTCGAAGCTCACGTCACGGACGGCGGCGGTGCAGCCCGTCCGGTCCATGAGCTCCCGGCGGCCGAGCGCGGACAGCTCCTCGGACTTCGGGACGGCCTCGGCCTTGGGGCCGAAGACTTTCCACAGGTCGCGGACCGAGATGACGGGCGACAGGTCACCGGGCATCGAAGGGCCTCCTCGTCGTCGACGCTCGCGCGCCGGTCACAGCGGTCGGGTCTGACCGGGTAACACCTTCGCCTGTTGCGTATGACGCATCGCAGTGCTTGTAGGGGAACAGAATTGTGCGCTCGTGCGCCCAACGTCAAGACTCTGGCACCTCTGCGCGACGGGTTGCCGCGAGAACGTGACCTTGGGTTCACATGGCAACGGCACGTGCAGCCCGCGAGGGACGCTCCGTGACGAACCGTGCGGAGCAGAACCTATCGGTCAGGCGCCCGCGGCGTGCTGGAGGCCGTGCCACCCGAGCCGGTGCGAGACCTCCCGGGCGGCGGCGACGACCTTCGCCGCGACGTCCGGGATCCGCTCGGCCGGCAGCCGGAACGTCGGGCCGGACGCGCTGAGCGAGGCCACGACGGTGCCCGAGGAGCCGGTGATCGGCGCCGCGACGGCGGTCAGACCCATCTCGAGCTCGTCGACCGCGACGGCCCAGCCGCGGGCCCGGACCTCCTCGAGCTCGGCCTCGACGACCGAGGGGTCGGTCAGCGTGCCCGCAGTGAACCGGGGCAGCGGGGTGCCGAGCTCGGTGAGCAGCTCCTGCGGCCCGAAGGCGAGCAGGATCTTGCCGTTGCTCGTCGCGTGCAGCGGGATCCGCTGCCCGGCCCAGTTGTGCAGCGCGAGCGACGACGGTCCCTGCACCTGGTCGACGTAGAGCGCCTCGCGCCCGGAGAGCACCGCGACGTTGACCGTCTCGCCGACGACCTGGGCGAGCCGGGCCGTGACGGGCCGGGACTCCTGGACGAGGTCGAGCCGCACCGTCGTCGCCCCGGCGAGCCGGAGCACGCCGACCCCGAGGCGGAACTTGCCGCGGTCGCTCACCTGCTCGACGAGGTCGTGCGCCTCGAGGGTCGACACGAGCCGGAACGCCGTCGACTTGTGGACGCCGAGCTCCGCGGACAGCTCCGTGACCCCCATCTCGCCGTTCGCGGCGAGCAGCGAGAGCACCGTGAGGGCACGGTCCACGGACTGCACGGGGCCCGTCGCGCCCTCCATGGCGTTGCTCATGGCGGAACAGTAAGCGCAATACGCACCTGTCGTCAGCCCGAACCGTCCCGACCGGGCGGTCACCCGTGCTGCCGGGCAGGGCGGCGGCGGACCCTGGGCCCGCCGCCGCCGCGTCGCGCCGGCGTAGGTCCGGCACCGGCCGGACCTCGGTCACGCCCCTGTCAGGGCGTCGTCTTCTCGCACTCGATGAACACCGTCGCCCCGGTGTCCCCCGCGCACTCGTCGGCCGCAGGACCGCCGTCCAGCGTGTCGTCGCCGAGGCCGCCGCCGAGCCTGTCGGAGCCGGCCTCGCCGTTGAGGACG
>JACRAB010000426.1 GCA_016213575.1 Actinomycetota bacterium | reverse complement strand
GGGCCGGCTCGCCCGCCGCAGCCAGGTGCGGCACCGGCCGCTCGAGGGCGCCCGGCTGGCGGTGACCCCGGCGGCCCCGGACGCCGCGCTGTCGTTCACGACGGCCCCCGGGGACCAGCTCCTCGAGTTCGACCTGTCGGTGCACGGCGGTGACGGCACCGAGCAGCTCGACCTCGCCGTCGACGGGGTCGCCGCGTTCCGGTCGCTGACCCGCTACCCGGTGCCGATGTCGGGCCGCTACGTCATGCTCGCCGACGGCCGCCCGGGCGAGCGCCTTCTCACGGCGCGGCTCACCACGCGCCGGCCGCCGCTCGGCCGGCGCGCGGGGGACGGCCCGGCCCGGCCCGTCACCGTCCACGTGACGAACCTGCGCCTGGTCAACACCCCGGGGGCCGCGGCCGGCTTCTCCCCGACCCGGACGATGGGCGCCGCGTTCGCCGCCGGTGCCGCCTCCGGCAGCCTCGCGACCCTGGTGACCCTCGTCGCGACGGGCTGGACCGCGCGCCGGGTGCTCGCGGCCCTGACCCGGCGCCGGGCCGCTACCTCGGCGGCGGGGTCGACGCCGAGGGCTTCGGCTGCGCACCCGGCTTCGGGCCGCAGATGACCTTGTCCTCGGCGATGTACGTCGTCCGGAACGTCTCTCGCTTGACGACCTTGCCGTCCTTCTTGAAGATCCGGCCGACCGTGACGTCGAAGCCGCCGTTCGCGTCCTGCGGCACGCACCCGGGCCTGGGGTCGTAGATCGTCTTCGGCGCCCGGAAGTTCGACCGGGCGCTCTTCGTCGCCTCGATGTCCCAGGTCTTCGTGCTCCAGAACGACACGTGGACCTTGGTGTCGACCCACGCCTGGATGAGGACGGCGTACTTGGAGTCGTTGCGCCACTTGAGGTCCACGGTCGGCCAGTTCACCGTGGCCTCGCGGCCCTCGGGGTAGCGCGAGATGTAGAACGAGTGCGGCTTGTGGTAGACGTCCTCGAGCCCGGTGAAGAAGACGTTGTTGAAGATCGTCGTCGCCATCTGCGAGACGCCGCCGCCGTAGTCCTGGACGAGCCGGCCGCCGCTGATCGCCGGCGCGGGGTTGTAGCCCTTCTCCGGCGTCCGCTTGCCGAGGACGGCGTTGAGGCTGAAGGTCTCGCCGGGCAGCACGAGGGTGCCGTTCACGGTGCGCGCGGCGATCCGGAGGTTCTCGGTGCGGCCGGCGTTGGCGGTGAGGACCGTCGTCCACGTGGACGTGCGCTCCTTGACCCCGAGCGCCTTCGCCTCCTCGGTCGTGAGCTCCGGCTCCTTCTTCGTCACCGGGGCGACGACGGTCCGGGTCGCCGGGTCGGTCGCGACGAGCGCGGTCGCCGCGGCGGCACCGAGCTTCGTGGCGTCGACGGTCACCCCGTCGACGGCGGGCACGATCTTCGGCTTCCCGCCGGAGAGCACGATCTTCGCGTCCTTCGGCTTCTTGCCGATCGTCGGCTCGGCCGCGAAGAGGGCCGCGGAGAGCTTCGCGCCGTCGACGGTGAGGGCGAGCCTGCCGTCCTCGCCGAGCGTCGTGCCCAGCGCCGGGACGACGGCCTTCACGGGCAGCGAGACGGTCTTCTCGCCGACCTTGACGGGCAGCGGCCCGGACGTGGCCGGCGTGCCGATCTCGCCGACGGCCCGCTCCACCTCGTCGGCGTGCACCTGCGGCTGCTGCTCGGCCGACGGGACGTCGATCGGCCCGGTCGCGGTGAGCCAGCGGTCGTGGACGACGCGGACGGCGCCGTCGACGTCGACCGACCGCCCGACGACGGGGGCGACCGGCTGCGCGCCGCCGGCCCCGAACGTCAGCCCGCCGTCCTTCGCCGGGACGTCGAGCGCGGCCTTCGCACCGGTCACCGCCGCCCGCAGCTTCGCGGTGTCGACGCCGGAGTCACCGGTGGACCCGACCCCGGTGAGGTGGTCCCAGACCGTCACGGGGTGCAGCGCGGGCCCGACGAGGTCGTCGACGGCGCGGGCGGCGTCGACGACGAGGCCGGCCGTGACCCGGTCCAGGGTCGCCGTCCGGTCCCCGGCGCGCAGCGTCAGCGGTGCGTCCTGCTGCGCGGCGGCGCGCACCGTGGCGACGGCGGCGTCCAGGTCGAGACCGCCGACGTCGACCCCGGCGACGTGCCCGCCGCGCGGCACCTCCCCGGCGAACGCGACGGCGGTGCCCAGGTAGCCCGCCAGGGCCACCCCGGCGAGGGCCCCGAGCCCCACTGCGATCCGACCGGGCGCCACGGCTGCCCCCTCCTGCGTTCGACCCGGACCGCCCCGACCCGGTGGTACGACACTGCGGACCACGCCATCGTAGGAAACGTACTTCGGCTACGGGCGAGGACGGGGCAATCGGCGGGTCACATGCCGGGTCACACGCCGGGTGACCGCCCCGGGCTCAGCGGGCGCAGGTCGACGACGTGCGGGCCGCCGTCCGGGCCGCCGTCCGGGACCGCCGCGAGGACGGGCAGCTGCGCGTACCGGTGCCGGGCGTCGAGCAGGACGTCGGTGATCTCGTGCCCGATGAGCTCGTGCCGGGCGAGCAGGGCGTCCCGCAGCGCCTCGACGAGGTGGCGGTTGTCCTCGAGCAGCGTGCGGACGAACTCCTTCTGCTCGCGCAGGAGCCGCTCGACCATCCGGCGGCCGTCGGTGTCGCCGAGGACCCGGCCGACGAGGCCGGCGTCGGAGAAGGCCGACCCCTGGACTGCGGCGAAGGACACGAGGGTGTCCCCCATGCCGGCCTGGCCGACCATCTGCGCGGCGACGTTCGTCGCGTAGGTGAGGTCGCTGCCGGGGCCGGTCGAGACGTCGCCGAAGAAGATCTCCTCGGCGGCCTGGCCGCCGAAGGCGATCCGGATGAGGTCGCGCAGCTCGGTGCGGGAGCGGGTGTAGACGTCCTCGCGGTCGCCGTGCGCGAGCAGGCCGAGGGCGCCGCCGCGCTTGACGATCGTGAGGATCTCCAGCCGGCGGTGCGGCGCGACGAGCCAGGCGACGGTCGCGTGCCCCGCCTCGTGCGTCGCGATGAGCCGCTGCTCGTGCTCGGTGTACCCGACGGGCTGGCCGAGGCCGACCTCGGTGATGAGCCGGGCGTGCTCGACGTCCGCCCACGACATCGCCCGCGCCCCGCGGCGGACGGCGTTGACGAGCGCCTCGTCGAGGAGGTTCTCGAGCATCGCGGGCGTGTAGCCCTGCGTGATGCCGGCGAGGGCGTCGCGCCGCTCCTCGGTGCCGAGCAGCGGCTCGTGCGCCTTGCGCGAGAGGACGTGGTCGACGAGCTCGCGGCGCGCGGCCTTGTCCGGGGCCTCGAAGACGAGCCGGCGGTCGAACCGGCCGGGTCGCAGCAGGGCGGGGTCGAGGTTGTCGGCGCGGTTCGTCGCGGCGATGAGCAGGATGTCGACCGGCTCGATCCGCGGCCGCGGGATCTGCCGGGCCGGCGGCAGGAAGGCGTTGACCGCGTCGACGACCGCGCCCTGCACCTTCTGCCACGTCGTCGGGGTGTCGAACGACTGCATCTGCACGAGCAGCTCGGTGACGACCCCGCCGACGCCCTCGCTCACGGCGCCGTTCGCCTTGACCGTCAAAGGGTTCACGCCGGTGCCCGCCGCGCCGAGCGTCGTCGTCCCGGCGAGGCCGCCGACCGCCGGCAGCCCGACGAGGCCGCCGCAGCAGCTGCCCGCGGCGAGCGATCCGGCCGGGGCGGCCGTCGCGCCGTGGGCGCTCATCGCCATCCCGCCGCGGGTCGTGGCGATCGCGTCGATCTCCTCGATGAAGCCGATCGCCCCGCCCTCGGCGCGGGCGGCCTTGCGCAGCTCGGTGAAGTAGGAGCGGATCTTGCGGGCGGTCGCGCCGTAGTACATCGACTGGAAGCTCGTCGCGGAGACGAAGAGGAACGGCACCCCGGCCTCGGCGGCCATCGCCTTCGCGAGGTGCGTCTTGCCGGTGCCGGGGCCGCCCTCGAAGAGCAGGCCGCGCCGGGCCCGGCCGCCCATCTCGCGGCGGAAGGTGCGGGCGTTGAGGAACAGGTCGATCGAGCGGCGGACCTCGTCCTTGACCGGCCCGACCCCCTTGACGTCGTCCATCCGGACGTCGATCTGCTCGGGCCGGTAGAGCACGTGCGGCGAGCGCCCGGCGGCGAACGACGACCCGACGAGGATCGCGAGGAGGGCCGCGAAGAAGACGACGGCCGTGACGATCATCGGGTCGAACGCGGGCAGCGCCGGCAGCGGCACCGGGTGACCGGCCGCCCACGCGACGAACGGCGCGGCGGCGACGAGGAGGACGGCGACGAGCCGCCGGACCCGTGCGCGACGCCGCCGCTCACGGGCCGCCGTGACGTCGAGCGCCGGGGTCCGGGTGCCCCGGGTCGCGTGCCTGACCGCGTGCCGTCGTGCCACGATGCGCCTCCTCCGCGGGCCCGCCGACGCGGGTCCGTGCACCCACGGTGAGGCGCGGGCGGGCCGCCGGGTGAGCGCAGGGCGACGATGTCCACCGTCTGCCACACCTGCGTCACCCGGTCGGCGCAGCCCGAACGGGCGAGGCGACCGGAGCGTGACCTCAGCGCCGGGCGGCCAGCGCGTCGAGGCTGTCCCCGAGCACCCCGAGGGCGAGGTCGAGGTCCGCCTCGTCGATGACGAGCGGGGGCGCGAGCCGGATCGTCGACCCGTGGGTGTCCTTGGCGAGGACGCCGCGCGCGGCCATCTCCTCGCAGAGGGCCCGGCCGGTGCCGAGCGCCGGGTCGACGTCCACGCCGGCCCACAGCCCGATCGTCCGCATGTCGGTCACGCCGCGGCCGCGCAGGGCGTCCAGCCCGGTCCGCAGCCGGTCCCCGAGCAGCCGGGCGCGCTCCTGGTACTCCCCCGTCTCGAGGAGCCCGACGACCGCACGGCCGACGGCGCACGCGAGCGGGTTGCCGCCGAAGGTGCTCCCGTGGCTGCCCGCGGTCATGACCCCGAGCACGTCGTGGCGCGAGACGACGGCCGACACCGGCACGATCCCGCCGCCGAGCGCCTTGCCGAGCACGAGGACGTCGGGCCGCACGCCGTCCGGCTCGACGCCGCCGGCCTCGGTGGCGAACGTCGTCCCGGTGCGGCCGAGCCCGGACTGGATCTCGTCGGCGACGAGCAGCACCCCGCGGGCGTCGCACACCGCGCGGACCGCGGACAGGTACCCGACGGGCGGGATGACGACCCCGGCCTCGCCCTGGACCGGTTCGAGCAGGACCGCGACGGTCGTGTCGTCGACGGCCGCCTCGAGCGCGGCGGCGTCCCCGTAGGGCACGACCCGGAAGCCCGGGGTGAACGGCCCGAAGCCGGCCCGGGCGGTCTCGTCGGTCGAGAACGACACGATCGTCGTCGTCCGGCCGTGGAAGTTGCCGGCCGCCACGACGATCGTCGCCGCGCCGTCCGGCACGCCCTTGACGTCGTAGCCCCACTTGCGGCTCAGCTTGATCGCCGTCTCGACGGCCTCGGCGCCGGTGTTCATCGGCAGCACCGTGTCCATCGCCGGGTTCGCCCGCGTCGCGAGGTGCGCGAGCTCGGCGCAGAACTCCTCGAGCTGGTCGTGGAGGAACGCCCGGCTCGTCAGGGTGACGCGGTCGAGCTGGCGCCGGGCCGCGTCGAGGAGCACCGGGTGCGCGTGCCCGAAGTTCAGCGCCGAGTAGCCCGCGAGGCAGTCCAGGTAGCGCCGTCCGCCGGTGTCGGTGAGCCAAGTGCCCACGCCCTCGGCGATGACGACGGGCAGCGGGTGGTAGTTCGGCGCGACGGCGGACGACGACGTGTGCGCTGCGGTCCGGGGCACGGCCGGGGTGGTGGCGGTCATCGGGTCCTCCGTCGGGTGGGTGGTGGGACTGGGGTCTGCGGGCCGCCGGTCGCGGCCGCTGGTGAGCGGGCCGGTGGTCAGCGCAGCTCGAGCGTGCAGCACTTCGGGCCGCCGCCGGCCTTGCGCAGCTCGGAGAGGTCGACGGGCACGGGCACGAAGCCGCGCGCGGCGACCTGGGCGGCGAGGCCCGTCGCGGTGTCCGGCAGGACGACGTGGCGGCCGTCGCTCACGGCGTTGAGGCCGAGGACCATGGCGTCCGGCTCGGCCGCGACGACGGCGTCGGGGAAGAGCAGCCGCAGCGCGGCGAGCGAGCCGGGGCTGAACGCGGGCGGGTAGTAGGCGACGGTCTCGTCGTCGAGCACGGCGAGCGCGGTGTCGAGGTGGTAGAACCGCGGGTCGACGAGGCGCAGCGTGACGACGGGCCGGCCGAGCAGCTCCTGGGCGTCGTCGTGCGCCTCGTGGTGGGTGCGGAAGCCGGTGCCGGCGAGCACGTACCGGCCGACGACGAGGAAGTCGCCCTCGCCCTCGCTGACGTGCGGGCTGTCGAGCGGGGTGAACCCGTTGCGGCGGAACCACTCCCGGTAGACCGGCCCTTCGCCGACGCGCTCCGCGTGCCGGAACCGCGCGGGCATGACCTGGCCGTCGACGACGAGCCCGCCGTTCGCGGCGAAGACCATGTCGGGCAGCCCGGGGACGGGGTCGATGACGTGCACCTCGTGCCCGAGGGCCGTGTAGGTGTCGCGCAGCGCCTGCCACTGCGCGGTGGCCCGGACGACGTCGACGGCGTCCCCGGCGGTCATCCAGGCGTTGATCGCGTAGTCGAGCGCGAAGTGCTCCGGCGGGCACATGAGGTAGCGCCGGGGCCGGGCCGTGCGGTGCCGGCGCAGGTCGTCGGGGGTGGCTCCGGCCGGCCCGGGGACACGCCCGAGGCGCGGCGCCGAGGGCGTCGCGGTCATGTCTCGACGGTAGGCAGCGGCCGGACGCACGGACAACACCCGCCCGTTGCCGCTCGGCGGCGATCCGTTGCGCCTGCACGTCCTGACGTAAGGGATCATTGCGTCATGGCCCTGGATCGCATCGACGAGCAGCTCGTCACCCTTCTCCAGGACGACGCGCGGGCCACGTTCGCCGACCTCGGCGCCGCCGTCGGCCTGTCCGCCCCGGCCGCCAAGCGCCGTGTCGACCGGCTCCGGGCCACCGGGGTCATCACCGGCTTCACGGCCGTCGTCGACCCCGCCGCCCTCGGCTGGACGACGGAGGCCTACGTCGAGCTCTTCTGCGCCCCGCGCACGACCCCGGCCGCCGTCTTCGCCGTCGCCGCGAAGCACCCCCAGGTCGTCTCGTCGTGCACGATCTCCGGCGAGGCGAACGCCCTGCTCCACGTCCGCGCCGCCGACGTCCACGACTTCGAGCGGATCCTCGAGCGCATCGAGGCCGAGCCGGTCGTCGTCCGCACGAAGTCCGTCATCGTCCTGTCCCGCGGCCCGAGCCGCTCGACCACCGACTGACCCACCACGCTCGGCGCAGCACCGGTATTCGCACCTAACGTGGAAACTCCGCCACAGCGGGGTGTGGCGGAGTTTCCACGCTGTCGTCGGCGCGGTCCGTCGGGGCGAGGACCGTGCACCTGGGGCCGCACGGGCTCGGGCGACCGCCCCAGCCGCGCGCCCGCAACGACTCGGCGACCTCGGCGGCGACCGTGCACGGGTCGTCCGCGACGGGGCGCCAGCCGTAGCGCAGCGACGACCGGCCCGACCTCGTCACCGCGTTGTCCCGGCCGTCGTCCCGGAACCACTCCTCGGGCGGGTGCGCCTCGGCCCCGTCGAGCTCGACGACGAGCGCCCAGACGCCGTACCGGACGTCGCGGTAGCGCGTGCGCTCCCGGCGTCGCTCGACGAGCCTCTCGACCGGGTTGTACTCGCCGGCGGGCAGCCGGTGCGCGCGCTCGACCCGGCGCAGGTACTCGCGCTCGAGGGCCGACCGGACCCCGGCGACGACGTCCTCGAGCACGAGCTCGAGGAGGCGGCGCCACCGGTGGCGACGTCTCGCGCGCAGGCGCCGCCGCAGCCGGTCGGCCGTCGTCGTCCGGCGTTGGACGGCGCGCAGCACGACGTCGACGGCGTCCCAGGGCCGGACCGCAGCGGCGGCGACGTCGAGCACGGCCTCTTCGACGCGCAGCCGTGGCGGGCTCGCCACCGGATGCCGGGCGTCGGCGAGGGTCGCAGTGCGGACGACGACGAGGCCCGGCTGTCGGCGCACCCTGCGCCCGACCGGGATGCAGACGGTGACCGCCTGCGGCGGTTCGTCGAGCACACCACCGAGCCACAGCGCCGTCCGGCCGCCTACGACCGCGCCCGGCCCGGCGTAGAGCAGTGCCGCCCAGGTCCGCGCCTCGGCACTCACCGGCCCGGTGTGGACGACGAACACGCCCGGCAGCAGCCGGACCCACCGCCCCGAGGCGACGAGCCAGTCGACCTGCCGTGCGGAGAGCCCGCACTCGCGCGCCTGCGCCCGGGACACGACACCGCACTGCGCCCGTGAGTACACCCACCACCGCGGCGACCGCCCCCGCGGACGCCGCACCACGACGTCACCGGGCTCCGCTGTCACGCCCTCGATCATCACGGTCCTGCCCCACGGAATCGACCCGCGCGCCCGCTCCTGTGAACAACCCCGCGACGCGGCCGACAGCGTGGAAACTCCGCCACAGCAGGGTGTTGCAGAGTTTCCACGCTGCTGTCAGCCTCGCCCGGGGGCGGGCGGCGGAATCGTCACGCGCCGGCGAGGAGGTCCGTCTCGCGGCCGTTCTCGTCGAACGGGCCGGCGGGGGTGCCCTTGACGAGGCGGTAGAACTCGAACCCCGCGAGCGGCTGGCCGACGCCGTTGCTCAGGGCGAAGAACGGGCCCTCGACGTTGATCTGGGTGGCGTGGGCGCGCAGGGCCGCCGACTTCGCGTCGACGTACGCCGAGCCGTCGACGGCGGAGGTCACGAGCTCGTCGGCGACGACCATGCTCGGGAGCGGGCCGTCCGGGCTCATCCCCTCGAAGGGGTTGTCCCCCGTGGCGTCGAGCCTGCGCAGCGTCTCGCGCATGAGGCCCTCGGGGATGCACACCCAGTAGACCTTCGGGACGTCCCAGCCCGGCACCTCGCCGTCCGGTCCCGGCGCCGGTGCCGCGGCGAGCTCGACGGCGCGCATCGCGACCCGGTGGGCCTGCACGTGGTCGGGGTGGCCGTAACCGCCCTGCGGGTCGTACGTCGCGAGCACCTGGGGGCGGACCTCGCGGACGACGTCGGCGAGCCGGGCGGCGGCCTCGTCGACGTCGGCGAGCGCGAACGCGCCGGGCTTGGTGTCGGGCGCCGGGACGGCGACCCCCTCCGGGCCCCAGGCCATCCCGGAGTCGCGGTAGCGCAGCGGGCTGCCGCCGTCCGCGCCGCACCGGTCGAGGAAGCGGTGGTCGTGGACGCCGAGGTGGCTCATCGCGTCGGCCAGCTCGCCGACGCGGTGGTCGCCGAGGGTGTCGTCGCGGTCGCTCGCGAGGTGCGCCAGGTCGGCCGGGATGATCTCGCCCTCCTCGCCACGGGTGCACGTCACGAGGGTCACGTGCGCCCCGGCCGCCGAGTACCGGGCCATCGTGGCGCCGTTGTTGATCGTCTCGTCGTCCGGGTGGGCGTGGACGAAGAGGAGGCGTGCGGTGGGGGCGGGCTCGGTCGGGGCGGTCATGGCTGCGATTCTCCACACCGGGCCCGTACCGGGCGCGCCCGGCGCGCAGTAGCGTGCGCGCCATGACCACCGACGGGCGCGACAGGGCCGCCCCGGACGCGACCCCGGACGGCGCGGCGCCGCACCCCGCGGACGCCGGGCCCGAGCCGCTCCCCCGCGCCGTCGCCTCCCTCCGGGCGCTCGTCCGGATCCCGACGGTGAGCCACCGCGAGCCCGGCCGGACGGACCTCGCGGCGTTCGACGCGCTCCACGCCGAGCTGGCCCGGCGCGTCCCGCTGCTGCACGCCCGGCTGGAGACGACCCGCGTCGGCGGGCACGGCCTGCTCTTCCACTGGCCCGGTGCGGACGACGCGCGGTCCGTCGTCCTCATGGCCCACCTCGACGTCGTGCCCGTCGACGAGCAGGCGCCGTGGCAGCACCCGGCCTTCGGCGGCGACCTCGTGGACGGCGTCCTGTGGGGCCGCGGGACGCTCGACGACAAGGGCCCGCTCGTCGTCGTCTGCGAGGCCGTGGAGTCGTTGCTGGAGAACGGGTTCACCCCCGCGCAGGACGTCTGGCTGTCGTTCGGGAGCGACGAGGAGGTGCTCGGTGCGTCGGCGGTCGCGGCCGTCGAGGAGCTGCGCCGTCGCGACGTGCGGCCCTGGTTCGTCGTCGACGAGGGCGGGGCCGTCGCCTCCGAGGCGCTGCCCGGGGTCGCCGTCCCGGTCGCGGTCGTCGGGGTCACCGAGAAGGGCGTCACGTCGCTGCTCCTGCGCGCCGAGGGCCGCGGCGGCCACGCGTCGACCCCGGCCCGCAACGGCCCGACGGCCCGGCTCGCCCGCGCGATCGCCCGGCTGGACCGGACGACGATGCCGGCCCGGACCCCCGAACCGACCCTCGAGCTCTTCCGCCGGGTCGCCCCGCACCTGCCGGGGCCGCTGCGCGCGGTCGCGGCGAACGCCCGCCGGCTCGGGCCGCTGCTCACCCGTGCGCTCGTCGCCGCCGGCCCGGAGACCGCCGCGATGACCCGGACGACGCTCGCGGTGACGACGCTGTCCGGCTCCCCGGCGCTCAACGTCATCGCCTCGACCGCGACCGCAGGGGTCAACGCGCGGCTCATGGTCGGCGACACCGTCGAGGACGTCGTCGCCGCCGTCCGGCGCGCGGTCGCGGACGACTCCGTCGCCGTCGAGGTGCTCGAACGCGGCGAGGCGTCCCCGGTGTCGCCGGTCGACGACGCCGCGTTCGCCCTCCTCGAGGCGACCACCCGGGCGGTCTTCCCGGACGCCGTCCCGGCGCCCTACGTCATGATGGCCGCCACCGACTCCCGGCACTTCACGGCGATCTGCGACCGGGTCTACCGGTTCGCCCCGCTGCGGATGACGAAGGCGCAGCGGGCGGCGATCCACTCCTACGACGAGCACGTCCGCGTCGACGACCTGCTCGACGGTGTCCGCTGGTACCGCCGCCTCCTCGAAGGGCTGCCCGCATGAGCCTGCCCGCACCCGCCGTCACCGCCGCCCGCGGCCTGGCCCGCGTCGTCGGCGTCCTGGTCTGCGTCGAGATCGCCAGCGGCGTCCTCCAGGGCTACTACACGCCGGTCTGGTCCGACATCGCCGACCACCTCTCGATGCGCGACGCCGACGTCAACTGGTTCGAGGCCGCCCAGCTGATCGTGTCGGCGCTGCTCGTCCCCCTGCTGGCCCGGCTCGGCGACCTCTACGGCCCCAAGCGGGTGCTCGTCGGCGCGACGGCGATGACGGCGCTCGGCTCCTGGGTGCTCGCGGTCGCGCCGGGCTTCACGACCTTCCTCGTCGGGTTCGCGATCCAGGGCGCGTACGTCGTGTGGCTCCCGATGGAGGTCGCCATCGTGCACCGCCGGACGGCGGCCACGGGCCGGCAGGAGCTCCTCACCCGCCGCGCGGCCGCCGTCCTCGTCGGGGCGCTCGAGCTCGCCGTCATCGTCGGGGCGCTGACGAGCGGCGCCCTCGTCGCCGCGACCTCGATGAACGTGCTGCTCATGCTCCCGGCCGTCGTCGTCACCGTGGTGCTCGTGCTCGTCGTCGTCGGGGTCGAGGACTCGCCCGGCACCTCGGACGGCGGCCTCGACCTCACGGGGCTGGGCCTGGTGACGCTCGCGCTCGGCCTCGTCATGGCCGGGCTCATCACGGTCCGGCTCCAGGGCCCGGGCTCGGTGCTCGCGTGGGCGCTCGTCGCGGCCGGGCTGGCGACCGGCGTCCCCTTCGTGCGCTACGAGGCCGCCCACCCGGCACCGGTCGTCGACGTCCGGCTGCTCGCCCACCCCGCGCAGTGGCCGGTGCAGCTCACGGCGTTCCTCTTCGGGATGTCCGTCCTCGGCGCGCAGATCCCGCTGTCGACGTTCGCCAGGACCGACCCGGCCGTCGCCGGCTACGGCCTCGGCGCGGACGCCTCGTTCGTCTCGACGCTCATCGGGCTCTACGTCGTGAGCCTCGCGGTCGGCGCGTTCACCCTGCCCCTGACGACCCGGCTGCTCGGCCGCCGCGGCGCCCTCGTCGGCTCGAGCCTGCTCGTCGCGCTCGGGTACGCCCTGTGGCTGCCGTTCCACGCGACGACCGGGCAGGCGCTGCTCAACATGGCGGTCGCGGGCCTCGGGTCGGGGGCGCTCGTCGCGGCTCTGCCGGCTGCGGCGGCCGCGGCCGCACCACCGGAGCGGACCGGGTTCGCGACCGGGATGACGAACGCCACGAAGACCGTCGGCGGCGCGATCGCGTCGTCCGTCTTCGCGATCGCGCTCGCCTCGACCGGCTCGCTCGACGGGCCGGACACCGGGCACGCGCCGCTGGCCGGCTACCTCACCGTGTGGTCGGTGTGCGCCGTGGCCGCGCTCGGCGCCGCGGTCGCGCTGCTCCGCCTCGCCGACCCGGCCACGGTCGCACCGACCGCCGGGGCCCCCGTCAGCCCTGCGGCGGGGTGAAGCTCACCGGGTCCTTGGCCGGCTCCGGGAAGTGGCAGGCGACCGACGTCCCGGGCGAGATCTCCGCGAGCGGCGGGATCTCGGTGGCGCAGCGGTCCTGCGCCTTCCAGCACCGGGTGCGGAAGACGCAGCCCGACGGCGGGTTGGACGGCGAGGGCAGGTCGCCGGTGAGGACGATCCGCTCCCGCTGGCCGCGCATCGACGGATGCGGCAGCGGGATCGCCGACAGCAGCGCCTTCGTGTAGGGGTGCCGGGGCGACCGGTAGAGCGAGTCGCTGTCCGTGATCTCCATGACGCGGCCGAGGTACATGACCGCGATCCGGTCCGCGATGTGCCGCACGACCGAGAGGTCGTGCGCGATGAAGACGTACGCGAGGTTGAACTCGTTCTGCAGGTCCTCGAGGAGGTTGAGGACCTGGGCCTGGATCGACACGTCGAGCGCGGAGACCGGCTCGTCGCAGACGATGAGCTTGGGCCGCAGCGCGAGCGCCCGGGCGATGCCGATGCGCTGGCGCTGGCCGCCGGAGAACTCGGCCGGGAACCGGTTGTAGTGCTCGGGGTTCAGCCCGACGCGCGCCATGAGCTCCTGGACGGACTTCTTGACGCCGCCCTCGGGGTTGACCCCCTGGACCTCCCACGGCGAGGAGATGATCTTGCCGATGGTGTGCCGCGGGTTGAGCGACGAGTACGGGTCCTGGAAGATCATCTGCGCGGAGCGCCGCACCGGCACCATCTGCCGCATGCTCAGGTTCGTGACGTCCCGGCCGTCGATCTCGATCGTGCCGCCGGTCGGGTCGAGCAGGCGCAGCATCGTGCGGCCCGTCGTCGACTTGCCGCAGCCGCTCTCCCCGACGAGACCGACGGTCTCGCCGGCGTGGACGTCGAGGTCGATGTTCTCGACGGCCTTGACGTGGCCGATGGTGCGGCGCAGGAAGCTCGACTGGATCGGGAAGTACTTCTGCAGGCCGCGGACGCGCAGGACGACGTCGCCCACCGGCGTGCTCGCGCTCTGCGGGCCCGCGTCGGTCAGGTTCGGCGTGGTCACGCGACCTCCTCGGTCCCGGTGGCCTTCACGGCCAGGGTGCGCTTCTGGTCAAGGGTGAGGAAGCACCGTGCGTCGTGCCCGTCGTCGACGGGGGTGAGGGCCGGCCGCTCGGTGTCGCAGCGCCCGTCCGGCACGTGCTGCGCGTAGGCGCAGCGCGGCCGGAAGACGCAGCCCTTCGGCAGGTTGATGAGCGACGGCGGCTGGCCGGGGATCGGCTCGAGGCGCTTGCCCCGGTCGGCCTGCATGTCGGGCACCGAGGACATCAGGCCCCACGTGTACGGCATGCTCGGCCGGCTGAAGATCTCGTCGACCCCGCCGCGCTCGACGACGCGGCCGCCGTACATGACGGTCACGTCGTCCGCGCTCTCGGCGACGACGCCGAGGTCGTGGGTGATGAGCACGATCGCCATGTTGTACTCGGTCTGGAGCTCACGGATGAGCTCGAGGATCTGCGCCTGCACCGTGACGTCGAGCGCCGTGGTGGGCTCGTCGGCGATGAGCAGGGCCGGGTTGTTGATGAGCGCCATGGCGATCATCGCGCGCTGCCGCATGCCGCCCGAGAACGAGTGCGGGTAGTCGTCGACGCGACGGGCGGCGTTCGGGATGCCGACCCGGTCGAGCATCGTCACCGCACGCCGGCGCGCCTCGGCCTTGGGCACCTCGCCGTGGGCCTGGACGGCCTCCACGAGCTGCTTGCCCACGGTGTAGAAGGGGTGCAGCGAGCTCAGCGGGTCCTGGAAGATCATCGCCATCCGCGTCCCGCGCAGCGCACGCAGCTCCGCGTCGGGCGCGTTGACGATGTCGACGCCGTCGACCCACGCGTGCCCGGTGATCTTCGCGGCCCGCCGGCTGTGCAGGCCCATGATCGCCTGGCTCGTCACCGACTTGCCGGAGCCGGACTCGCCGACGATGGCCATCGTGCGGCCGCGCTCGAGCGCGAACGACACCCCGTCCACGGCGCGCACGACGCCGTCCTCGGTCTGGAACGAGACCATCAGCTCGTCCAGCTCGAGGAACGCGCGCTTCGTGGTGCCTGCGGCGGTGGCCGGGCCGGTGGACTGGGCGGTCACGAAAGCCTCACCCTCGGGTCGATGACCATGTAGAGCAGGTCGACGACGAAGTTCGAGATGATGATGAACGTGGCGGCCACGAGCGTGACGCCGGTGATGACGGGCAGGTCCGAGTCGAGGACGCTGCCGACCGCGAGCCGACCGACCCCGGGCAGGTTGAAGATCTGCTCGACGATGATCGCGCCGCCGAGGAGAAGTCCGAGGTCGAGACCGGCAGCGGTGACGATCGGGGTGAGCCCGGCTCGCAGCGCGTGCTTGACCGTGACCGCCCGCTCCGTGAGGCCCTTGGCGCGCGCGGTGCGGATGTAGTCCTCGCCGAGCGTCTCGACCATCTGGGTCCGGGTGAGCCGGACGTAGAAGGCCGCGGACGCCGTCGCGATCGTGAGCCAGGGCAGCAGCATCGTGTCGAAGAACTTCGGGAAGTCCTGCGTCGGTGGGTAGTAGTCCGGGTACGGCAGCAGGCCGAACTGGACGATGACGACGATGAGGGCGATGAGACCGACGAAGAAGGTCGGTAGTGAGTAGACGACGAGGGCGGTGCTCTGCAGCGCGACGTCGAGCCATCGACCTCTGTTGAGGGAGGCTATGACGCCGCCGGTGACGCCGATGCCCATCCACAGCACGAAGCTGCCGAGCGCCAGCCACATGGTGACCGGCACCGCCTCGGTGATGAGGTCCGTCACGGGCGCCTGCTTGGCGAACGAGTACCCGAGGCAGGGAGCGGGGCACTTGATCTCGGCGACGCCCTGGCCCTCGTTGTACGTGCGTCCCGCGAAGATGCCCTTCACGTACGTCGTGTACTGAACGGTGAGCGGCTTGTCGAGGCCGAGCCGCACCTTGTTCGCGGCCACGACGTCGGGTGTGCACGACTTGCCGCACGTGAGCCGGGCCGGGTCGGCCGGGAGCACGGAGAAGAGCAGGAAGACGACGATGCTCAGGCCGACCAGCATGACGACCATCGCGCCGAGGCGTTTGACGACGAAACCGAGCACCTGCTCCACCCTCCGAGAGACGTGCTGTTCGTTGCCGTGCCCGGCCCCGCCCCCGAGGCGGACGGGACCGGGCACGAGCGACGAGCTGTACG
>JACRAB010000425.1 GCA_016213575.1 Actinomycetota bacterium | reverse complement strand
CCTGATCGACCGTACCACGACCATCTGAAGTCCGCGTCCCCACCCGCGCGGCACGCATACTCGGTAGGCCGGTCCCTGAGGGACCGGCCTCCGCGGCGTGCTGCGGCGGATCGTCCGGGCCCGGACGACGAACAGGCCCGGACGGCGACAGACCCGGACGGCGCGCCCGGCTACGGGTCGAGGCGCTCCGCGCCCCGTCGGGCGAACAGGTCCACGGCCGCCTTGCCGAGCGGGCTCCCGGGGAGCACCCGGCCGTCGACGACGTTCACCTGCTGGACGTCCCGGGTCGAGCTCGTGAGCAGCAGGTCCTCGACGAACGCGAGCCGCTCGAAGGGCACGTCCTCCTCGACGACGGGAAGCCCTTCCTCGACCGCCCACTCGAGGAACAGCTCGCGGCTGATCCCGGCGAGGCACCCGGACGACAGCGGCGGCGTGACGAGCCGGTCCCCCTCGAGCACGACGACGTTGGACCCGGTGCCCTCGCAGAGCATCCCCGCGGTGTTCGCCAGGAGCGCCTCGTGCGCACCCTTCTGCTTCGCGGCCCGCAGCGCGACGACGTTCTCGGCGTACGACGTCGTCTTGGCGCCCGCGACGGCGGACCTCTCGTTGCGGGTCCACGGCACCGACGCGACCTCGCTGGGCCCGGGCCACGGTGCCGCCGGTGCGGCCGCGACGACGAGGGTCGGCGGCACGTCCGAGCGCTCCGAGCCGAGCGGGCCGGCACCCGCGGTGACGGTGATCCGGAGCCGGCCGAGCGGCAGCGGCGCCCCGGCGGTGGCGGAGGCCGCGGCGAGGGTCTGCGCGACGGCCTCCCGCACCTGCTCGTCGTCCGGCGGCGTGATCGCGAGGATGCCGAGCGAGCGGCGCAGCCGCCGCAGGTGCCGGGTCAGGGCGTACGCCTGCCCGTCGACGATCTTGCAGGTCTCGAAGGCGCCGTCCCCGACCGTCACCCCGTGGTCGAGCGCCGCGACCCGGCCGCCGTCCGCCACGACGTGCCCGCCGACCCACACCGTCGTCGTCATCGGTCCTCCTGACCTGCCGCCTGACCTGCCGTGGCGGCCGCCGTGGCCACCACCTGTCCGTCCCGTGGTTCTACACCGCTCGCCAGCCCGACGAGCCGGCGGGCCTTGAGCTCGGTCTCGGCCCACTCGGCCCGCGGGTCCGAGCCCCAGGTGATCCCGGCGCCGGTCCCGAACCGCAGCTCGCCGTCGTCCCACCAGAAGGACCTGATGCCCACCGCGAGCCGGGCCGAACCCCGGTCGGCGTCGACGAACCCGACGGCGCCGCAGTACGGGCCGCGCGGCACCGGCTCGAGGTCGGCGATGGCGCGCAGCGCGCTGCTCTTCGGCGCCCCGGAGACCGACCCCGGCGGCATCGTCGCGGCGAACAGGTCCGCCCAGCCCGCTCCCGGCCGCAGCCGGCCCTCGACCGTCGAGACGAGGTGCACCAGGCCCGGGTGCTGCTCGACGGCGAGCAGGGCAGTCACCTCGATCGTCCCGGGCACGCAGACGTGCTGCAGGTCGTTACGCACGAGGTCGACGATCATGACGTTCTCGGCCTCGTCCTTGGGCAGCAGGTCGGCCGCGGTGCGCCCGGTGCCCTTGATCGGGGACGACGCGACGACGTCCCCGTCGCGCGCGAGGAACAGCTCGGGGGACGCGCTGACGACCCGGGTCGCCGGCAGCCCGCCGAACGCCGGGACGTCGACGACCCCCGCGTACGGGGCGGGGTTGCCGGCGGCGAGCGCGGCCGCGAGCGCCCACGGGTCGGCGTCCGGGTCGACCGGCGCGGAGAGCACCCGGCAGAGGTTCACCTGGTACACCTCCCCCTCGAGCACCCGGTGCCGGATCTGCGACACCCCAGCGACGTACGCCTCCTGGTCGAGCGAGGTGCGCCAGGCGCTCGGAGCCGGGCCGCGCCAGGGGCCGGACGGCGCGGGCAGGGGTGCGTCGCGGACGTCCCCGAAGCGCCAGAACCGGTACTCCTCCTCGAACGTCGCGACGACCGCCCACCAGCCTCCGGCTTCGAGCCGGGCCGGGTCGGACGTCGCCTCGACGACCCCGGTCGCGTGGCGGCCGGCGAACCACGCGGCACCCTCGGGACGACCGGTCACGGACCGGAAC
The DNA here is from genome assembly GCA_016213575.1 of Actinomycetota bacterium. GTDB lineage: Bacteria > Actinomycetota > Actinomycetes > Actinomycetales > Kineosporiaceae > R-H-3. Next base: position 24,245 of record JACRAB010000425.1, on the reverse strand, counting down.
GCTACCCGTCGGGCGGGCCGCTCCCCCGGCGTCCGGGGCGGAGTTCCACGTGGCGCCGCGCGGCTGTCGCGATGCGTCCGACACGCCCGCGCCACGCGTGGCGGAAGTCAGTTGGACTCACCTGCAAGACGTCGGCTAATGTTCAGAACGCGCTCAGGGCGGCGGAAGTCGCCAGGAGATCGCGCGGACGTGGCTCAGTTGGTAGAGCATCACCTTGCCAAGGTGAGGGTCGCGGGTTCGAATCCCGTCGTCCGCTCGGAGGCCCACCAGCCTCACGGTGGCAGCACCCGGTGGAGTGGCCGAGAGGCGAGGCAACGGCCTGCAAAGCCGTGTACACGGGTTCAAATCCCGTCTCCACCTCTCACGCTCCGGTCCCCACACCGGTGCGAGCATGAGGGCGATTAGCTCAGTGGGAGAGCGCTTCCTTGACACGGAAGAGGTCACTGGTTCAATCCCAGTATCGCCCACCAGATCGGCGCAGTCAGAGCCCGATTCCTCAGCCGAGGAGTCGGGCTCAACTGTTTCCGGGCTCGTCCTGCAACCTCACCTGGGTTCGTCGGCCGGCCCGATCCGGTACCCCACGCCGCGGACCGTCTGCACGATCGAGCGCCCGTCGCCGCAGGGGCCGAGCTTCTGCCGCAGCCGGTGCACGTGCTCGGTCACCGTGGCCTCGCCCTGCCAGCCCTTGCTACTGCCCCAGACGTGGCGCAGCAGCTGGGTGCGGGTGAAGACCTGCCGCGGGTGCCGGGCGAGGAAGGCGAGCAGGTCGAACTCCTTGGCGGTGAGCTCGAGCAGGTGACCGTCGAACAGCGCCTCCCGGCTGGTCTCGTCGATCCGGAGGCCGATGGTCGGGCTGACCGGGGCGTCGCCGCTGCCGGAGCGCCGCAGCACGGACCGGATCCGCGCCGCGAGCTCCCCTGGCGAGAACGGCTTCACGAGGTAGTCGTCTGCGCCCAGGTCGAGCCCGACGATCCGATCGGCCTCTCCGCCGCGCCCCGAGAGCACGATGATGGGCAACCCCGCCGTCGTCCGATCACCGCTGCGCACCCGGCACAGGACGTCGAGCCCGCTCATCCCCGGAAGCGACAGGTCCAGCACCACCAGGTCCGGCCGGTCGTGCTCGATCCGGGACAGAGCAGTGACTCCGTCACCAGCGACGAACACGACGAACCCGTCCGCCTCGAGCTGCCAGGTCACCACGGCCCGAACCCTGTGGTCGTCGTCCACCACGAGGACGCGCCGGCCCGCGACTGCATCCATCGACGGCCTCCTCGCACGAGGGCGACCTCGTCGTCGCCAGAGGTGTGACCTGTGACCGCGAAATCTACCTGATGCGGCGTCTCGTCAGACTTTGTGTCTCAACGAGAGATAAGCCCTGAGTTGAGCATCCGTTGAGAAGGCGTTGTCCGCTCTGTGACAGGCACCGCGCAGGCTGGTCCGACAAACGGCCGCACCCGGGAGGAATCTCATGACCGAGACGATGCGCGCGTTCGTGATCAAGAAGGTCGGCGAGACCGGCGTGGTCGACAAGCCGATCCCTGAACCCGGCCCCGAAGAGGCCATCGTGCGCACCACCGCCGCGCTCATCTGCACCTCGGACGTGCACACGGTCAAGGGGGCGCTGCCGGTGCCCGACGGTCGCACCCTCGGGCACGAGTCGGTCGGGGTGATCCACAAGCTCGGCTCGGCGGTCACGGGCTTCACCGAGGGCCAGCGTGTCGTGGTGTGCGCGGTCACGCCGTGCTACCGCTGCAGCTACTGCCAGCGCGGCTTCACCAGCCAGTGCGGCGGGGCGCTCGGCGGCTACAAGTACACGACCCAGATGGACGGCAACATGGCGGAGTACTTCGTCGTGCCCGCGGCCGCGGCGAACCTCACGCCGCTCCCGGACGGCATCACGGACGAGCAGGCCGCCTACTGCTGCGACATGCTGACCACCGGCTTCATGGGGGTCGAGCACGCCTACCTCCAGTTCGGCGAGACGGTCGCGATCTTCGCCCAGGGCCCGGTGGGGCTGAGCGCCACGATCGGCGCGAACCTCATGGGCGCCGGCCGGATCATCGCCGTCGAGTCCCGACCCGAGCGGCAGGAGATGGCCAAGCGCTTCGGCGCCGACGACATCGTGGACTTCACCGACGGCGACCCGGTCGACCAGATCATGGAGCTGACCGGCGGTCACGGCGTCGATGCGGCGATCGAGGCGTTCGGTTTCCCGGCCACCTTCGAGGGCTGCCTGCGGGTGACCAAGGCCGGCGGGCGGGTCTCGAACATCGGCTACCACGGCGAGAACCCGAACCCGCTGCAGCTCCCCCTCGACGCGTTCGGGCTCGGCATGAACGACAAGGCGATCCACACCGGCCTGTGCCCGGGCGGCAGCGAGCGGATGACCCGGCTGCTGCGGCTCCTCGAGAGCGGCCGCATCGACCCGACGCCGATGACCACCCACACGTTCGCCTTCGACGACATCGACCGTGCGTTCGAGATGATGTCGACCAAGGAGGACGGCATCATCAAGCCGCTCATCACCTTCGGTTGAGCTCGGGTCCATGCTCGCGCCCGGGGAGCCGTGCTCACGATGCGACAGACCCGAGCACCGACCCGAGGTCGGTCGACGCCGCAACCGTGGTTGCAGGCGGATGCACGCCATGACGTGCTGACGGCTGCAGCGATCGATGCAGCAGCGATCGATGCAGCAGCTAGCGCGCGCGGGCACAGGCCCCCGGGCCGCTCAGGAGATCGCGCGCGGCCCGTCCGCGGGCGAGCCGTCCGGGTCGACGCCGCGCATGTAGCGCGCGGCGAGCCTCGGGAAGCGCCGGGCGAGGGCGGCGTTGGACTCGTCGATCCGCTCCCCCGACGGCACGGACAGGTACATCGGGTAGTCCGCCAGGTCGAGCATGTCGCTGCCGGTCCTGGCCTGGTACACGTCGAGCGCGAGGAACTCCAGCTCCTCGGCCGCCCCGAGCTGCTCGTCGTCCGTCGGGCCGTGCCCTGCGAGCGAGTCGGGGTCGGAGCGGAAGTCCGTGTAGACGTCGCGCCCCTGGAACATGACCCACGTCCGGAGGTCGGTGAACGCGTCCTCGCTCGTGAACCCCATGACGACCTCGGCGGCCGCGAGGTGGCGCCACGTGAGGATGCCGTTGCTCAGGTCGACGCGGCGCTTCTCGTAGGCGAGCAGGTCCTCGGCCGGCAGCTCGGACAACCGCAGTCGCAGCAGGGCCACCTGGCGCCCCGGCCCGTCCCAGGTCGTCCCCTCGAGGAGGGACCAGAACCGGTCCTCGTCCATCCGGCCCTCGATCGGTGTCGGCGCGGGCGCGCTGACGACCGGCGGCCGGACCCCCACGGGTGGGCCACCTCCCGGGAAGCCGCAGCCGGTCAGGCCCGCGAGCGCGACGACGACGCACACCAGTACGGCCCGCATGAGACCTCCCGCCCGGACGACCACCGGGCAGGACGCTAGCGCCCGCGAACGCCGTCCGGTCGCACCGACGACGCAGTACCGTCACCGCCGTGGACGCCCGCCTGGTCGAACGGCTGCGGCGCAGCCGTGACCCTGCGCTGGCCGTCGGCCTCGCGCTGCTCGCCCTGATACCGCCCGCCCAGGCGGACGCCGGTCGGGCGCCGGGCGAGGTGCGCTACCTGCTGCTGGCGCTCGCGACGCTGCCGCTCGCGCTGCGCACCCGCTTCCCGCTCCCGGTCCTGGCGACCGTCGCCGCCGCGATCACGGGGAACGGCGCGCTCGGCTTCGGCAGCGGGCCCGCCTGGTTCGCGCTGGCTCTCGCCGTCTACACCGTGACCGCCTCGCACGAGCCCCGGGTCGCCCTGGCGGCTGTCGCGACCGGCATCACGGCCGCCCTCGCAGCTCCGACCGTGGCCGGGACGACGGTCGGCGTCGAGGACTTCCTCGGCGGCGCGCTGCTGCTGGCCCTGCCCACGCTGCTCGGCGACAGGGTGTTCGCGGCCCGCGCCGCCGCGCGGGCCGCAGCACAGGACGAGCGGGAGACGATCGCCCGTGAGCTGCACGACTCCGTCGCCCACGCGCTGAGCGTCATCGTGGTGCAGGCCGATGCCGCGGACGCGATCCTCGACACCGACCCCGACCGGGCCCGGACGGCGCTGACCGCCATCCGGGAGACCGGCCGCACCTCGCTGGCCGACATGCGCCGCCTCGTCGTGGACATCCGCTCCGAGGAGGGCCTGGCCCCGCCGCCCGGCCTGCCCGACCTCCCGGCGCTCGTGGCCGCCGAGCGTGCACGCGGCCTGGACGTCGAGCTGGTCGTCACGGGTGCGCTGCCGACGATCACGCCGTCCGTGGACCTCGCGGCCTACCGCATCGTGCAGGAGTCGCTGACGAACGTCCGCCGGCACGCGCGGGCCTCCCGAGCGCGGGTCGAGCTGCGCGTGACGGACGGCCGGCTGCACGTCGAGGTCGCGGACGACGGCCGGGGCGCAGCAGCGGCGGCCGGCCGCGGGCACGGGCTCGTCGGCATGCAGGAGCGCGCCGGCCTGTGCGGCGGCACGCTGCACGCGGGGAACCGCCCCGGTGGCGGCTGGCACGTCGTCGCGAGCCTGCCGGTCGGGCGGCCGTGATGACGATCCGGGTGCTGCTGGCCGACGACCAGGAGCTGATCCGCACCGGGCTGCGGACGATGCTGGAACCGGAGCCCGGCATCGACGTCGTCGGGGAGGCCGCGGACGGCGCGGCGGCCGTCGAGCGGGCCCGCGACCTGCGCCCCGACGTCGTCGTCATGGACGTGCGGATGCCGGTGCTCGACGGGATCGAGTCCACCCGCCGGCTGCAGGCGCTGCCGCACCCGCCGAAAGTGCTCGTGCTCACCACGTTCGACCTCGACGAGCACGTCGCGGCGGCGCTCGGCGCGGGGGCGAGCGGGTTCCTGCTCAAGGACGCCGGCCGGCACCAGATCGCCGAGGGGATCCGGGTCGTCGCGGCCGGCGAGGCGCTGCTCGCCCCGACCGTCACCCGCCGCCTGCTCGAGCGGTTCGCCGACCGGTTGGCGCCGGTACGACGTCCGCCCGGCCTGGCCGCCCTGACCGAGCGCGAGACCGAGGTGCTCCGGCTGGTCGCCCGAGGGCTGTCGAACACCGAGATCGCCGCCGCCCTGGTGGTCTCGGAGCCCACGGTGAAGACCCACGTCGGCCACATCTTCGCCAAGCTCGGCCTGCGCGACCGGGCCCAGGCCGTGGTCCTGGCGTACGAGCACGGCGTCGTCCGTGCACCCGATCGATCACCGAATCGATCACCGGATCACCCCGCAGGATGAGCGGGACCATCCCCGGGGACGACGACGGGACGTCACCGGCTCCCTAGCGTCGACGGCATGCGACTGCGTCTCACACCAGCCCTGACCCTGCTGCTGCTGGCACCGTTCGTCGGCGAGGTGATCTCGACGTCCACCTCCCTGTTCGCCCTCCCGCTGCCGCAGATCGGCGGCTTCGCCGTGGTGCTGTACGGCGGGGGCGCGCTGCTGGTCCGGGAGGTGGTGCGCCGGCTGGGGCTGGGGGTCACCGGTCTGCTGCTGCTCGGCGCCGCCTACGGGGTGTTCGAGGAGGCTCTCGTCGTGCGCAGCTGGTTCGCCCCGGAGTTCTCCGGTACGGCCGCGGACGCCGCCTACAGCCGGGTCTGGGGGACCAACGTCGACAACGCCGTCCACCTGACCTTGTTCCACTCCGTCGTGAGCATCTGGACGTCGATCACCCTCGTCGAGCTGCTGTTCCCCGACCGGCGGGCGACGCCGTGGGCCGGCCGTCGCGGCCTCGCCGCAGCCGCCGCGGGACTCGTCGTGGTCCTCGCGCTGTCGCTGGCGACCGATGCCTTCTTCCCCGTCCCGGTGCCCCAGTTCCTCGCCGCCTGCGCCCTGACGGGGTTGCTCGTGGCGCTCGCCCTGCGCACGCGGCGGCAGGTCTCCACGCCTGCGTCGTCCATGCCTGCGGCGTCCGCGCCCGCGCAGCCGCCGGCCCGGACGACGTACCGCACGCCGGCCGCCGTGCTCGTCGTCGCCTCGGCCACCGCGGCGCACTTCGTGCTGATCTGGAGCCTGCCGCGCTCCACCGTGCCCTGGCCGCTGGGTCTGCTGCTCGCCCTCCTCCCGCTCGCCGGCGCCCTCGCGTGGTGCCGGCGCCTGCGCCTGCAACCCCCTGAGCACCGCGCCCTGGCGGTCATCGTCGGAGTCCTCGCACCGCTCGTCCTGCTCGACGTGCTGCTCGGCCTCGGCGGCCGCATCGACCTGCTCCTCACGGCCGCGATCAGCATCGCCGGGCTGGCCTGGATCGCCGCTCGCACCAACCGGCGGCTGCGCCCGGTACCCGTCGACCGCCTCGGCGGCGCGCACCTGGTCTGACTCCCCCGTCGCCGGATGCCCGCCCTAGGCTCGGGGCCATGCCCGTGGACGTGCTCCCCGCCACCAGGTTCGACGACGTCGCGACGATCCTCGGGCCGAAGAACCCGACGTCGTCGGTGTGCTTCTGCCTGAGCCACCGGCTCGACGCCGCGGCGAACAAGGCGCTCGTCGGACCGGCCCGCGCGGCGTACGTCCGCGACCTGTGCGCGCAGGACGTCGCCCCCGGTGTGCTCGGCTACGCCGACGGCGAGGTCGTCGGCTGGGCGGCGGTCGCGCCGCGGGCCGGGCTGCCGTTCGCGCGCTCGCGGAAGATCCCGCACGTCGACGACCTGCCGGTGTGGTCGGTGTGGTGCTTCCGGGTGCGGCCCGGGCACCGCGGCGGCGGGGTCGCGCACGACCTGCTGCGCGGTGCGGTCGGGTTCGCCCGCGACAACGGCGCCCCGGCCGTCGAGGGCTACCCCGTCGACAACGGCGGCGCGAAGGTCGACCTGACGATGGCCTACGTCGGCACCCGGTCGCTCTTCGAGGCCGCCGGGTTCACGAAGGCGGCGGACACCACGTCCGTGAGCGGCGGCTTCCCGCGCGTCCTCATGCGGCTCGACCTGCGCTGACGCGCCGCCGTACACAAGAACTGCGGTTCAGTTGTTCTGGTGCTTCCCAGTCGGCATGATTCGCGATCACCGCGACGCAGTGGCGTCGGCCCGGTCGCCGCGGGGGATGCGGCGAGTGAGTAGGTCCAGCGTGCGTCGTCGACTCTCTCTGCTGCTCTGCGCCGCCCTGGCCGCGTCGGTCGCGCTCCTGCCGACGACGGCCGAAGCGGCGGTCCTGAACGGCGGTCCGCTCGCTGCGGGCGTGGAGGCGACCGTCGACCTCGCGGTCGGCGACCAGGCGGAGTACGAGCTCACGGTCCCCGAGGGCGCCCGGCCGGTCGTCACGGTGAAGGCCTGGGACCACACGTTCCGAGCCCTCATCTCCGTCGTCGCGGCCGACGGCAGCGCCGACACGCGGTTCTTCGACGGGAGCGAGCCGAGCACGTTCCTCGAGTACCCCACCGTGTCCGGGCCCGGAGGTGCCAGGACACTGCGGATCGCGTCCTTCAACGACGGCTTCGGGTCCATCTCGTTGGTCGTCACCTACGGGTCGGACATCGTGCGGGACGTCGAGCCCGGAGCCGCGGTGCCGCTGACCTTCGACGGCCCCGGCGGGCGGGCCGTGCTGTCGTTCGACAGCGACGTCAGCGGCGAGATCTACGTGGCGACGAGCGACGACACGATGACCCAGCCGACGACGACGGAGTTCCTCAGCCCACGGGTGAGGATGTTCCTCGAGCCGGCGCACGAGGAGTTCCAGCAGTTCCCCGGCACGTTCTTCCCGCTGCTCATGCCCGCACCCGGCCGGCAGACCGTCGTCGTCGACCCGGTGGCCGACCTCACGGGCTCGGTGACCGTCCGGCTGAGCCCGGTCCCCCAGCTCAACGGCCGGGTCACCTACGGTGGCGGCACGACCGACCTCGGCCTCGTCGTCCCGGACGCCCCCGGCCGGCTGGGGTTCACCGCCAAGGGCGGCGCCCGGACGATCGTCCAGGCGGTGCGTCCGAGCCTGCAACGGGCCGACGGGAGCCCTGGCAGCGCGACCCTCCAGCTGACACTGTCCGGACGACCGCCGGTGACGCTCGGGACCGTCGGCGCCGACACCGTCTCGTTCACCACGGCCGAGCCGCGCGTCGCCGGCGCCGAGGCCTGGGTGACCCTGGTCGGGGACGGCGACACCACCGGCTCGGTGGCCCTGCGTGTGGCCCTCGACCCTGGACCGGTGCAACTCCTGGAACCGGGTACGGCCACGTCCCTGTCCGTGGCGCCCGGGACCTCGACGAAGGTCTACGGCATCGATGCCGCCGCCGGCGACACGTTCGAGCTGTACCTGGGCACGGCGACCTACGGCGACCCGGGCTTCAGCGGGTTCAGCGAGATCCGGATCGAGTCGCCGATCGGTGGGGAGGCCGGGCAGACCGCCGTCAGCACGTTCGGGCCGGCGTCCACGCGGTTCACGGCCGACGTCGCCGGCCGCTACCTCCTCACCGTCACCGTCGACCCCGCCATCGGCGTGGACGCGGCTCTGAACCTGGTGCGCGCCGACACCGTCGTCCGTACCGGTGCCCTGCCGTTCGACGACGTGCTCCGCTTCGCCGCCCCGGGGCAGCGCCTCGCGCTGGACGTGCCCGGCCGGGCAGGGCGGCGGCTCGCGTTCGCCGTCACCGACCAGTCCCTGGTCGACCTCTCCGACGGCTTCTCCGCGGGCGCGGTGACGCTGCTCGACCCGGACGGGACGGAGATCTCGAGCGACTTCCTGGTCGTCGGCGGCACGACGTACGTCGACACGCCGGCCACCATCGCGGCCGACGGCGTCTACCGCCTGCTCGTCGACGTCGAGGGCCTGGCGACCGGTGACGTCCGCGTCGTCGCCGCCGAGCCCGCGGACCTCACCGGCCCGCTCGCGACGGCGGGCACCCCGACGCCGGTGAGCCTCACCGAGCCCGGCTCCCGTGCTGCCTACACGTTCGAGGCCGCACCCGGCGACCGCGTCGAGGTCGACGTCCGCGACGTCGCGCTCGCCAACGACCCGTTCCCCTTCGTCCGGGTCGCTCTGGTCCGGCCCGACGGCTCCACCTTCACCGAGTCGGTGCTGCAGTCCGGGCAGCCGGCGCTGCTCGAGTCGGGCGAAGGGCTCGATGCCGCAGGCACGTGGACGGTGCTCGTCGACCCGGTGCGGGGAGCCACCGCCTCTCTGGTCCTGACCCGGGTGCCCGCTCGTGTGCTCACCCAGAACACGACGTCCGGCGCCGTGAAGTCCCTGGCGTTCTCGCAGCCGGGCGACGTGCACCGCCTGACCTTCACGGGCACCGCGGGACGCCGTCCCGTCGTCGAGATCCTCTCCCGCACCGTCGACACCCGGATGCGGCTGGTCGGCCCCGACGGCCTCGTCCTGGCCGACTACGCCGCGTTCGACACCTCGCCGCTCTTCGAGCTCCCGGCGCTGCCGACCACCGGCACATGGACCCTCGAGCTCGACCCTCTCGGCGCCGCCACCGGGTCCGTGTCCCTGCGCATGTCCCTCGTTGCCGACCCCGTCGTGACCGTGGAACCGGGCAAGCGGACCACGACGACCTTCACCGTCGGCCAGAACCCGACGTACCGCGTCCAGGTCAAGGCCGGCCAGCGGATCGCGGTGGAGGTTCCGTCGGCCACGACGAGCAGGGGTCCCGACTGGGAGCTCACGGCGATCTTCGTGCGGCCCGACGGCTCCACGGCGTTCGGCTTCCCGGTGACCGCGAACAGCCGGTGGGCCGAGATGGACGTCCCGGCGGACGTCAGCGGGCGCTGGTCCGTCATTCTGAATCCCGTCGGGCTCCAGACCGGACGGTTCACAGCGGTCGTCTGGACAGCGAAGGACAAGAGCTACTCCGTCCGGCTCGGGCGACCGGTCACCGTCGACGTGTCCGAGCCGGTCCAGAACGCGGTCCTCCCCGTCACGGTGACCGACGCGAACGTCGGCAAGGCGATCCACTGGCAGGTCACGGGCTCCACGTTCGCGGCCACCCGGCTCACGCTGGTCTCGCCCTCCGGCTTCTCCTGGACCACCGACGGCCCGCCGCCCGGCGACAGCTCGGGGACCTTCTTCGTGCCGTTCTTCACCACAGGCACCTGGCAACTCGTCCTCGACCCCGTCGCCGGGGCCACCGGCAAGGCCCGTACGACGCTGTCGCTCGTCACCGTCCCGCCGCTCGAGGGCGGCTGACGGGCGGAGGGTCCAGGGCGAGGCGGCCGGTGCACCCGGGCCCGCCGAGGGAGCGCCGGGTGGAACCGGTGTCGCGCTGCGTCCGGACGACGCACGTCGATCGCGCGCGGACCCCCGCGTCGTGTAACGCTTGGCCCGCCTCTGTGCACCGACGCCTGAGACCGTCCGCCACCAGACCGCCGGAGCCGTCGATGTCCCTGTTCTCCCGCACCGCCCGTGAGCGCGACCCCCGGCTGCCCCCGGGCCAGTACGACGCCGGTGACACGTTCCCGGTGCTCACCGCCGAGGTCGTCCCACGGATCGACCCGTCGCAGTGGTCGTTCCGGATCGACGGGCTCGTCGCCACGACCCGGACCTGGTCCTGGGACGACGTCCACCGCCTCCCCGCCTCGGTCTACGAGGGTGACATCCACTGCGTGACGACGTGGTCCAAGCTCGGGACGTCGTTCGGCGGGGTCAGCCTCGACACCCTGCTCGACGAGGCCGGTCCGCTGCCGACCGCGACGCACGTCGTCGCGTGGAGCTCCACCGGCTACACGACGAACCTGCCGCTCGAGCACGTCACCGGCGGCAAGGCGTGGGTCGTCTGGGAGCACGAGGGCAAGCCGCTGACCACCCCGCACGGCGGGCCGGTCCGCCTCCTCGTACCGCACCTGTACTTCTGGAAGAGCGTCAAGTGGGTCGGCGGGCTGCGCCTGCTCGACCACGACGAGCCCGGGTTCTGGGAGACCCGCGGCTACCACGAGCTCGGCGACCCGTGGACCGAGCAGCGGTACGACGGTGACTGAGCCGACGGGGACCGGGCAGGCCGGGACCGGGCAGGCCGACCTCCCGCCGCTGCCGACCCTCGGCGGGTTGCCGCCGCTGCCGACCCTCGGCGGGCTGCCGCCGCTGCCGACCCTCGGCCCGGTGGGACGCCGTCCGCCGCCCGGCGGGGCCCGCCGGGAGTGGGTCACCGCGACCGTCGAGGCGTGCACCGAGGAGACCGCGCACGCCCGCACGCTGAGGCTGCGCCTGCCCGACGGCACCCCGGCGCACACCCCGGGGCAGCACTACGTCGTCCGGGTGCGGCGCGACGACGGCTCCTGGGCGCAGCGCTCGTACAGCGTCGCCTCGGCGCCGGCGCTGCCGCCGGCCCCGCCGACCGTCGACCTCACGGTCGAGCGGCTCGACGACGGCGAGCTGTCGCCCTACCTGCACTCCCTGGTCGTCGGCGACCGGGTCGAGCTCCGCGGGCCGTTCGGCGGCTGGTTCGTCTGGCGGGGCGAGCGGCCCGTCCTCCTGGTCGGCGGCGGCAGCGGGGTCGTCCCGCTCGCGTCGGTGCTGCGCGCCTGGCAGCAGCGCGGCCGCCCTGGCGGCGACGGGGCGATGCACCTCGTCGTGTCGGTCCGCTCCCCCGCCGACCTGTTCTACGCCGCGGAGCTCACCGGCTCCCCGGACGTCACCGTCGTGCACACCCGGACGGCACCGGACGACGCGGCCCGCCCGCCCGGCCGGCTCACCGCCGACGACCTGCGCCCGTACGTCCCCGCAGCGCCGGACGCCCTCACGGTCTACGTCTGCGGCTCGGCCGCGTTCGCCGAGGGGGCGACCGGCCTCCTCGTCGCCGCGGGGGTCCCGGCGTCCGCCGTCCGGGTGGAGGCCTTCGGTCCGTCCTGACGAACCTGACCCGACCACCACGGTTTCACCCGGTCGGACGACGGGACGCCGCACCGCTCACCGCCCGCCGGTCCGCACGGCCCGCGGGCCCCGGGGCGGACGCACCCGTTCGGCGCGCGCGGGTCCGTCCGGGGCGGTCCGGCGCACGCACCGTCACGGTGCCGGCCGCCGTCCGGGCGACCACCGGTCGGGCGAGGCCCCGCGGCCCTCCCGGCACGCTGTTCGGGACAGTGTCGGACGGCTGCGGGGGCGGTCGCGTTCAGGGAGAGACCGTGCTGCGTCGGCGACGGACCGCCAGCCTCACCTCTGCCTGCGTGGCAGCGCTTCTCGCCGTCCCCGGGGTCGCGGAGGCGGCGACGAGCGCGGGCGCCCCGGAGGTCACCGAGGCGACCGGGCGGGTCGAGACCGTCGTCGTCGACCCGGTCGACAGCCGGGTCCCCGCCGCCGCGCGCCGGGCCCCGGCCACGACGTCGACCCACACGAGCGCCCAGACGAAGACGGTCGTCGAGGTCGGCGGCCGGCTCCTCGAGGTCCCCGCCGACCTCGCCCGCACCCGGCTCGCGAGCACCCGGCCCGGCGACAGCGTCCGGGTCACCGTGTCCACGCCGCGCCGCGGCCGTGCCTCCGTCGTCGCCGCCGCCCCGACCGGCCGCCGCCGCGCCGCGGCGACGAGCGTGCTCGGCACCCACACGCTGACCCTGCTGCCCGTCTACTTCACCGCGAAGGACTCCCAGACCCAGACGACGCTGCAGAACCTCGCCGACCTCACGGCGAACTTCTGGACCCAGCAGTCGGGCTCGCGGATCTCCATGACCGCGACCGCCAGGGACTGGAAGCAGGTCGCGAACCCGGCGTCCTGCGACTACTCGGCGATCTACAACGCCGCGCTCGCGGCCCACGGCGTCGCCGCCCCGACGACCCTGTACCAGCACGTCGTCGTCTACTTCCCGCAGCGCAGCGACTGCGGGTGGGCCGGCCTCGGCTCGGTGCTGGGGACCCGGACCTGGATCAACGGCTACCCGTTCGTCGAGGTCGTCGCCCACGAGCTCGGGCACAACTTCGGGATCGGGCACGCGAACACGGCCGTCTGCACCACCGGCGGCGTCCGGGTGGCGCTGTCGGACACCTGCACGAACACCGAGTACGGCGACTCCGTCGACGTCATGGGCTCGGGGTACTGGAACAACACCCCGGGCAACCTCAACGTCGCGCTCGCCGACTACCTGGGCCTGGCGTCCGTCACCACCGTGGCCGCCGGCTCGTCGGCGTCGGTCACCGTCGCCCCGACCGCCCAGCTCACCGCGACCCGGGCCGTCCGGGTCGACCTGCCCTCCGGCGTCCCGGTGTACGTCGAGTACCGGCCGAACGCCGGCCGCGACTTCCGGGCGTCCGCATGGGCCGGGGTGCAGGTGCGCCAACGGGTGAGCCCCTACGGCTACCCGGCGTCCCAGCTCCTCGACATGCAGCCCGCGACGTCCTTCTCGAACGTCTCCCTGCCCACCTGGGCGGTCTGGCCGGTCCCGGGCACCGGGCTGTCGGTCAAGGTCACCGACCTCACCGCGAGCGGCGCCACCGTCAGCGTCGTGCCGACGGCGAACGACGCGACGGCCCCGGCGAAGGTCACCCCGACCTCACCGTCCGCCGGTCAGACCGTGCCCGTCGGCTCGACGCTCGCCTGGACCGCTGCCACCGACACCGGCGGCGCCGGCACCGCGGCCTACGCCCTGTACGTCGACGGCGCGCTCCGGACGCGGGTCGGTGCGACGACGACCTCCTGGACGCTCCCGTCCCTCGCCGACGGCTCGCACACCGTGCGGGTCGACGCGACCGACAACGCCGGCAACACGACGGCCGGCACCCTCGTGACGTTCACCGTCTCGAGCACCACCGCGGCCGGCCCGGCCCGGATCCTCGCTCCGGCGACCGGTTCCTGGGCGACCGGCTCGGTGACCGTCACCTGGGCCGTGGACAAGGCCACCGCGGCCGCCGTCCTCGTCGACGGCACCGCGGCCGCGACCGTGGCGTCCGGCACGACGACCGCCACCGTCACCGGGCTCGCCGACGGCGCCCACACGCTCGCCGTCGCCTCCCTGAGCGGCGCCGGCGCGACGACCGCGACCTCCGCGACCGTCACGGTGACGACCGACGCGACGGCCCCGACGGCACCGTCCGGGCTCGCGGTCGCCGGCACGAAGGCGACCTGGACGGCGTCCACCGACGCGACGTCCGGCGTCGCCGGCTACCGGGTCTCGCTCGACGGCGGCACCTGGAGCACGGTGACGACCACCTCGGTGTCGCTCGTCGTCCCGGACGGCAGCCACTCGGTCGCGGTCAGGGCACTCGACCGCGCGGGCAACACGTCCGCCACGGCGACGGCCTCCTTCGTCCGTGACGCGAGCGCCCCGACCGGCCTGGCGATCACCGCCCCGGCGGCGAACGCCCTGCTCACCTCGCGGTCGACGACCCTGACCTGGAGCGCCGCGTCCGACGCCCAGAGCGGCGTCACCGGCTACCGCGTCACCGTGCCCGGCGCCGCCCAGCCGGTCGTCGTCGACGCCGGCACCCTCAGCCACCCGCTGACCCTGCCCGAGGGCCTCTCGACCCTCAAGGTCGCCGCCCTCAACGCGGCCGGCGGTGCCGCCGAGCAGTCCGTCAGGGTCACTGTCGACACCCTCGCGCCCGCCGTGCCGAGCGCGCTCACGGTCCTCCGGGACGGCACGCGGATCAGCTGGAAGGGCTCGACCAAGGACGGCGGGACCCCCGTGTCGTTCCGGGTCGTCGTCGACGACGGCGCCGCGGTGACCACGGCGGGCACGAGCCTGCCCCTCGCGCTCGCCCCGGGCCTGCACACCTTCGCGGTCCGGGCGGTCGACGCCGCCGGCAACACCTCGGACGCCGGCACGCTGAGCCGCTGGGTCGACACCACGGCCCCCACGGCGCCGACGCTCACCTCGCCGACCGACGGCTCGCCGTCCGGCTCCCGGACCGTCGCCCTCACGTGGTCCGCGGCGACCGACGCCGAGAGCGGGATCGACGGGTACGTCGTCACCGTGAACGGCCGCAAGCAGGCCCCGCTGGGCGGCGCCGCCACCGGCACCTCGGTGACGGCCGCCGCGGACGGCCGGCTCGTCGTCACGGTCGCCGCCGTGAACGCCGCCGGTCTCACCGGCCCGTCGTCCTCGCGCACGGTCCTCGTCGACACGGCCGCACCGGGCACCCCGTCCCGGCTCGCCGCCTCCGCGGCGGGTGTCCTCACGTGGAAGCCGGCGGCCGACCGGGGCAGCGCCGTCTCGTACCGGGTCGCCGTCGACGGCGGGACGCCGGCCACGGTGACCGTGCCGACCTTCACGACGGGTGAGTCGGGGCAGCACACCTTCGCCGTGACCGCCGTCGACGCGGCCGGGAACACCTCGGCGCCGGCGACCCTCACGGCCTGGCTCGACGCGAGCGCACCGTCCGCGCCGGCACCGGTCGCGCCGTCCGCCGGCGGGATCGTGGCGACCCGCACGCCGGTCGTCAGCTGGGCCCCCGCCGTCGACGACGAGACCGCCGTGCTCGCCTACCGGGTCAGCGTCAACGGGCGGGTCGTCGCGACGACGTCCGGCAACGCGACGAGCGCCCAGGTGTCCGTGCCCGAGGGCGCGGTGACGGTGACCGTCGCCGCGGTCAACCAGGCCGGGGTGCTCGGCGAGACGGGCCGGCTGGCCCTCGTCGTCGACACGACACGGCCGAGGACGCCGGCCGGTGTCGCGGTGTCCTCCGCGGACGTCCTCACGTGGGGCACTGCCCTCGACGGCGGGACGGCGGGCACCGGGGTCGTCGGCTACGTCCTGTACCTCGACGGCGTGGAGAGCGAGCGGGTAGCGGCGGCCGACGGGACGACCCACCAGGTCACGACCCCGGGCGGGACCCACGTCTGGTCGGTCGCGGCGGCCGACGCCGCGGGGAACGTGTCCGTGCGCGGGACGGCGGCCGCGGTCACCCGCTGACGGGTGCAGGGCGCCGTCAGGCCGGTCGGGACGCGCGGGTCAGGCGCTGCGGTCCACGGGCCGCATGAGGACGGCGTCCAGGGTCGTGCGGCCGTCCGGCCACACCGTGAGCCGGACGGCGTCACCGCGGCGGGCGAGCGCGTCCGGGCACGACGCGGAGGCGACGAGCAGCGCGGAGCCCCAGGTGGCTCTGAGGCGGCCACCGGCGGCCAGCACGACCGCCCCCGCCTCGTCGGCGGAGACGACGCGACCGGTGATCATGCGTAACCGTGCGGCCACGCGCGGCGAGGGTGTCCCCATGGCAGTGACGGTACGTCCCACCCGGGGCCGTGCGCTACGGCGAATCCGTCTTCTCGGGTGACGGTGTGACCGGCGTCTCCCCTGCGTGGGCCCCGATCTCCTCGCGGGCGGCGACCCGGGCCGGGTGCGGCCAGAGGCCGTCGACCGCCGCGTTGAGGGCCGCGCCGATGAGCACGGCGATCGCCAGGAAGTACATCCAGATGAGGACGACGATCGGCGTCGCGAGCGGGCCGTAGATCGAGGCACCGCCGACGGACGCGGAGATGACGACGCGGAGCACGAAGCTCGCGAGCACCCAGATGACGAGCGCGAGGACCGCCCCGGGGACGTCGCGGCGCCACGGCGTCCGGATCGGGGTCGCGACGTGGTAGAGCGTCGCGAGCGCCACGACCGTGAGCACGGTGACGACCGGCCAGTACAGCGAGGACATCCACGCCAGCGACGGCAGCCCGTCGATCCGCTGCGAGAGGAAGGTCTGGAGCAGGTTCGGGCCGAGCAGGATGAGCGGCAGGATGACGATCCCGACGAGGAGCGCGGCGACGTACATCGAGAACGACAGCGCCCGCGTGCGGACGATCCCCCGGTGGCCGCCGAGCCCGTACATGATCGAGCAAGTGTCGATGTAGACGTTGAGCGCCCGCGAGCCCGACCACAGCGACAGCAGGAACCCGATGGAGACGATCTCCCCGCGGCCGCCGTCGAGGACGTCCTCGAAGGTCGGCAGGATGACCGTGGAGACGGCGTCCGCCGTGAGGAACGTCTCGGCGAGCTGCCGGATCCGGTCCTGGAGGTCCGCGAGGACGTCCTGGCCGAGCCGCTGGCCGACGAAGCCGATGCTCGCGACGAGCCCGAGGACGAGCGGCGGCATCGACAGCAGGGTGAAGAAGCCGGCCTCCGCCGCCAGCCCGGTCACCCGGTACCGCATGCAGATCCGGAACGTCCCGGCGGTCAGCCGGCCGAGGACCGCCAGGGCCTGCCGCACCTGAATCCTCTCCGTGCTCGGGACGGGTACGGACCCCCGGCGCCGCACCTGCGTCTCCGCGCTCACGTCACCACGGTAACGACCCGCGACACGCCACGCGGCCCGCCGCGCCAATCACGCACCGTGAGGATGGTCGTCCTGGGCCATCTGGGTGGGTACGGTGGCTTCCGTGGCCGAGTCGGACGACGACCTCAACCTCGTTCCGCAACCGGTCGACCGCGATCTGTTCGGTGAGGACACCGTGCTCGTCGAGGCCGTCCGCCGGTACGGGGCCGAGCAGCACCTCGGCCGGCTGCGCGACCTCGGCCGCCAGGCCGGCTCGCCCCGCGCCCTGCGCTGGGCCGAGTTCGTCGACGCCAACCCGCCCCACCTGCGCACCCACGACCCGTTCGGGCGCCGGGTCGACGAGGTCGAGTACCACCCCGCGTGGCACCGGCTGCTCCAGGCCGGCGTCCGGGCCGGGCTCACCGCCTGGCCCTGGGAGGCCGGGTCGGACGCCGCGGCGCACGCGGCGCGGTCGGCGGCGCTCCTCGTGTGGTCCCAGCTCGAGACCGGCCACACCGGCGCCCTGACGACGAGCTACGCGGTCGTCCCGGGGCTGCGCGCCGACCCCGACCTGGAGAAGGTCTGGCTCCCCCGGCTCGCCTCCCGGGCCTACGAGTCCAGCCTGCGCCCGCCCGCGGAGAAGCTCGGCAGCCTCGCCGGCCTCGCCGTCACCGAGCGGCAGGCGGGCAGCGACCTGCGGACGATCCGGACGGTCGCCGCCCCGGAGCCCGGCGGCCCGCTGGAGTCCGGCGAGACGTACCGGCTCACCGGGCAGAAGTGGTTCTGCTCCTCGCCGATGAGCGACGTGAGCGTCGTGCTCGCGCACGCCCCCGGCGGGCTCACGACGTTCCTCGTGCCGCGGGTGCTCGCGGACGGGTCCCGGAACACGTGGCGGCTCATGCGGCTCAAGGAGACCGTCGGGCAGCGCTCGGGCGCCGCCGCGGAGGTCGAGCTCGCCGACACCTGGGGCGTCCGGCTCGGCGACGAGGGCCGCGGGCTGCGGGTGCTCACCGACATCGCGGCCTCGACGCGCCTGGACGGCGTCGTCTCCTCGGCCGGGCTCATGCGGGCCGGCGTCGTCCGCGCCGTCCACCACGCCCGGCACCGGCACGCGTTCGGCTCGCCGCTGGCCGACAAGCCGCTCATGCAGAACGTCCTGGCCGACCTGGCGCTGGAGAGCGAGGCGGCGACGCTGCTCGCGATGCGCCTGGCCGCCGCGGTCGACGCGGGCGAGACCGACTTCCTGCGGGTCGCCGTCCCGGTCGCCAAGTACTGGGTCTCCAAGCGCTCCGTCGTCCTCCTCGCCGAGGCGATGGAGTGCCTCGGCGGCAACGGCTACGTCGAGGAGCACGGGGTCGCCCGGCTCTTCCGGGACTCCCCGGCGTCCTCGATGTGGGAAGGTACCGGGAACATCAACGCCCTCGACGTGCTGCGGGCGATGTCGGTCCAGCCGCGGTCGATGGAGGTCCTCCTCGGGGAGGTCGACCGGGCCCGGGGCGCGGACCAGCGCCTCGACGCGGCGATGGACGAGGTGGCCGGGTTCCTCCAGGCCGCCGCCCGTGAGGCGCGTCGCGACCCCGGGGCGGTCGAGGGCGGTGCACGATGGATGGTCGAGCGGCTCGCCGTGGTGCTGCAGGCCGCACTGCTCGTCCGGTACGCACCGGGGCCGGTGTCGTCGGCCTTCCTCGCGACCCGGGTGGCGGGCGGCGGGGGGACGCTGTTCGGCACGCTGCCGGTCGGCCGGCGCTCGACGCAGACGATCGTCGACCGGGCGCTGCCCGCGTGAGGTGACCGGGCACGACGGACGACGTGGCGTGGGTCACGGGGAGGGGTGGACCGGACCAGGCGTGGGGGCCCGTTCGACGGGCAGTGCCGCAGGTGCATCGACACAATTCGGCAGGCGCCCGGACGTGGGCGGCCTGTGTTCGTGATGGGGAGTGCAGTGGAGATCTGGCCCGGTGTTCCGTACCCGCTCGGGGCGACCTTCGACGGCGCGGGGACGAACTTCGCCCTGTTCTCGGAGATGGCCGACAGGGTCGAGCTCTGCCTCGTGAGCAGCGACGGCACCGAGGAGCGCATCGAGCTGTCCGAGGTCGACGGCTTCGTGTGGCACTGCTACATCCCCCGGATCGGCCCCGGCCAGCGCTACGGGTTCCGGGTGCACGGCCCGTACGACCCGTCGAACGGCTGCCGCTGCAACCCCTCGAAGATCCTCCTCGACCCCTACGCCAAGGCGATCGAGGGCCAGATCGACGGCCACGAGTCGCTCTTCTCCTACCGCTTCGACGACCAGGAGACGTTCAACGACCTCGACAGCCTCGGCCACACGATGATGTCCGTCGTCGTGAACCCCTACTTCGACTGGGGCAACGACCGGCCGCCGCGCCACGAGTACCACGAGAGCGTCATCTACGAGGCGCACGTCAAGGGCCTGACGATGACCCACCCGGGCATCCCGGACGACATCCGCGGCAGCTACGCGGCGATGGCGCACCCGAGCGTCATCCAGCACCTCACCGACCTCGGCGTCACGGCCGTCGAGCTGATGCCCGTGCACCAGTTCGTGCAGGACACGACGCTCGTCGACAAGGGCCTGGCGAACGACTGGGGCTACAACACGATCGGCTTCTTCGCCCCGCACAACTCCTACTCCTCGGCCGGCCAGCGCGGCCAGCAGGTGCAGGAGTTCAAGGCGATGGTCCGGGCCCTCCACGAGGCGAACATCGAGGTCATCCTCGACGTCGTCTACAACCACACGGCCGAGGGCAACCACATGGGTCCGACGCTGTGCTTCCGCGGCATCGACAACGGCGCCTACTACCGCCTCGTCGACGAGGACCGCTCGCACTACTACGACACGACGGGCACCGGGAACAGCCTGCTCATGCGGCACCCGCACGTCCTGCAGCTCATCATGGACTCGCTGCGGTACTGGGTGCAGGAGATGCACGTCGACGGCTTCCGCTTCGACCTCGCCGCAACCCTGGCCCGCCAGTTCCACGAGGTGGACCGGCTCAGCGCGTTCTTCGACATCGTCCAGCAGGACCCGGTCATCTCCCAGGTCAAGCTCATCGCCGAGCCCTGGGACATCGGCGAGGGCGGCTACCAGGTCGGCAACTTCCCCCCGCTGTGGACCGAGTGGAACGGCAAGTACCGCGACACCGTCCGCGACTTCTGGCGCGGCGAGCCGGCGACGCTCGGCGAGTTCGCGTCCCGGATCACCGGCTCGAGCGACCTCTACCAGGACGACGGCCGGCACCCCATCGCGAGCATCAACTTCGTCACGGCGCACGACGGCTTCACGATGCGCGACCTCGTGTCGTACAACGAGAAGCACAACGAGGCGAACGGCGAGGGCAACAACGACGGCGAGAGCCACAACAGGTCGTGGAACTGCGGCGCCGAGGGCGACACCGACGACGAGACCGTCGTCGCGCTGCGCTCCCGGCAGCAGCGCAACTTCATCGCGAGCCTCATGCTGAGCCAGGGCGTCCCGATGCTCCTGCACGGCGACGAGCTCGGCCGCAGCCAGGGCGGCAACAACAACGGCTACTGCCAGGACAACGAGATCTCCTGGGTCGACTGGAAGCTCGAGGAGTGGCAGAACGAGCTCCTCGCGTTCACCCAGCACCTCATCGCGCTGCGCAAGCAGCACCCGGTGTTCCGCCGGCGCCGGTTCTTCGCCGGTGCGCCCGACCAGGGCGGCCGCAGCGACGTCGGCGACATCGACTGGCTGACCCCGGCCGGCACGCCGATGCAGTCCCAGGACTGGCAGAACGGCTACGCCCGCGCCGTCCAGGTGTTCCTCAACGGCGAGCGCATCGTCGAGCCCGACAAGCGCGGCCAGAAGGTCCTCGACGACTCGTTCCTCATCGTCTTCAACGCGCACTACGAGGACCTCGAGTTCACGATGCCCCCCAAGGAGTACGGCACCTTCTGGTCGGTCGTCGTCGACACCGCGGACGACGAGACGAGCGGCATCGAGGGCGGCGACACGTTCGCGCCTGGCGACGTCCTCGTCGTCGCGTCCCGGTCGCTCGTCGTCCTGCGCCGCCCGCTGGACCTCGCAGGCGATGCGACGATGTCGGCCGCCGCGACCGCCACGGCGCAGACGCCGAGCAGCGCCCGGGCCGTGCCGCAGGGCACGGACCCGAAGACGCTGCCCCGCGGCGACCGCTCGGGCAAGAACCTGCCGCCGCCGCGGCCCGCGCTCGGGGCCCGGGCCCGCAGCTACGCGCCGCGGCCCGCGGTCCCGACGCAGCCGCGGTACACCCTCCCCGACGAGCTCGCGGCGGAGCTCGCCGGGGAGCCGTGGTCGGACGGGAGCGCCGAACCCGTTCCCGGGCAGCACGCATGACGGCCCCGGACGCCGCCCCGACCACCGACCCGACCGACCCGACTGACCTCTCTGACGCATCGACCGCTGGACTCGCCCCGTGCCCGACGAGCACCTACCGGGTCCAGCTGCGCCCGGGGTTCGGCTTCGACGACGTCGCCGCGCTCGCCGGTCACCTCACCGCGCTCGGGGTCACGCACGTGTACCTCTCCCCCGTGCTCGAGGCGACCCCGGGGTCGACGCACGGCTACGACGTCGTCGACCACGACCTGCTCTCGACGCAGGCCGGTGGTCGCGAGGCCTTCGACCGGATGACGGCCGCGCTGTCGGCGCAGGGGCTGTCGGCGGTCGCGGACGTCGTCCCGAACCACATGGCCGTCCCCACCCCGGTGCGGCTCAACCACGCGCTGTGGTCCGTCCTGCGGGACGGCCCGGCCTCGCCGTTCGCGGACTGGTTCGACGTCGACTGGTCGGTGCCGGACCGCGCCGTCCTCATGCCCGTGCTCGGCGACCGGATCGGCACCGCGCTCGTCCGCGGCGAGATCACCGTCGACCGCCGCGGCGGCGAACCGGTGCTGCGCTACTTCGACAAGGAGTTCCCGATCCGGCCCGGCACCGACACGCTCCCGCTCGAGGAGCTCGTCGACCGGCAGTGGTACCGGCTCGCGTGGTGGCGGGTCGCCGACGAGGAGCTGAACTACCGCCGGTTCTTCGACGTCGACACGCTGGCCGCCGTCCGGGTCGAGCACCCGGAGGTCTTCGACCTCACGCACCGGGTGCTCGTCGACCTCGTCGCCTCGGGCGCGCTGACCGGGCTGCGGATCGACCACCCGGACGGCCTCGCCGACCCGCGCGGCTACCTCGACCGGCTCGCCGAGGCGACCGGGGGCACCTGGGTCGTCGTGGAGAAGATCGTCGAGGGCGACGAGTCGCTCCCGGGCGACTGGTCGTGCGCCGGGACGACCGGCTACGACGCGCTCATGCGGGTCGGCGGCGTCTTCGTCGACCCGGCCGGCGCGGCACCGCTCGACCGGCTCCTCGTGGAGCTGACCGGCGAGACGGAGTCGTTCGACGCCGTCGTCGACCAGGCCAAGCGCGAGGTCGTCGAGCAGAGCCTCTACGCCGAGGTACACCGGCTCACCGACCTCGTCTTCGAGACCTGCCACGCGGACGTCGCCCTGCGCGACCACCCGCGCCGGCACCTGCAGGCGGCCCTCGTCGAGCTGCTCGTCGCGTTCGACCGGTACCGGGCGTACGTCGTCCCCGACGAACCGGCGCCCGCCGAGCAGGTCGCCGTCGTCGAGGCGGCCGCGGCCCGCGCCCGCGAGAAGCTGCCCGAGGAGGCCCGCGAGGCGCTCGACGTCGTCGTCGACCTCGTCCTCGCCCGGCCGACCGGCACCCTCGCGTTCGACGGCCGGGAGGCCGCCCGCCGCCGCGAGCTCGCCGTCCGGTTCCAGCAGACGTGCGGGCCCGTCATGGCCAAGGGCGTGGAGGACACCGCGTTCTACCGCTGGCACCGGCTCGTCGCGCTCAACGAGGTCGGCGGCGACCCGACGCACTTCGGCGTGCCGCCCGAGGAGTTCCACGCCTACGCTGCCCGGCTCGCCCGGGACTGGCCGGCGACGATGACGACGCTGTCGACCCACGACACGAAGCGCTCGGAGGACGTCCGGGCCCGGCTGGCCGGGCTGTCGGAGCTCACCGAGGAGTGGGCCGAAGCGGTGCGCGGCTGGACCGAGCAGGCGCTGCGCTTCCGGTCGTCCGAGGGGCACCCGGACCCTGCCACCCAGTACCTGCTCTGGCAGACGCTCGTCGGCACGTGGGACGACGGCCCGATCCCGCTCGACCGGCTCGGCCCCTACCTGGAGAAGGCGACCCGCGAGGCGAAGCGGTACACGTGGTGGACCCGCCCGGACCCCGCCTATGACGACGCGGTGCAGGCGTACGCGGCGGCCGTGCTCGGCGACGAGGCGCTGCTCGGCGACGTCGCCCGGTTCGGCGTGCTCCTCGACCCCGTCGCCCGGGTGAACACCCTGGGGCAGAAGCTGGCCCAGCTGACGATGCCGGGCGTCCCCGACGTGTACCAGGGCTGCGAGACGGTCGACCTCTCGCTCGTCGACCCGGACAACCGCCGCGACGTCGACTTCGACGACCGCCGCGACCGGCTCGCCCGGCTCGACGCGGGCGAGAAGCCCCAGGACCTCGGCGACGAGAAGCTCCTCGTCACCTCGCGCGCGCTGCGGCTGCGCCGCGACCACCCGGACTGGTTCGCCGGCCCGGCCTCCGGCTACGCCCCGGTCGGCACGACGACCGGCAACGCCCTCGCCTTCGCCCGCGGCCCCCGGGTCGGCAACGGGAACGGCGACGGCGCCGCCCCCACGCCCTCCGCGGTCACCGTCGTCACCCGCCTCCCCGTCGCCCTCGAACGCCACGGCGGCTGGGGCGACCACACGATCTTCGTCCCCGAGGGCCGCTGGCGCGACGTGCTCACGGGAGTCACGGTCGACGGCGGCGCGGTCCGGCTCGCGGACCTGCTCGACGTGCTGCCTGTCGCACTGCTCGTGCGCGAGGGGTGACGGCTCGCCGCGGGTGTTCGTCCTCTGGTGCCGGAAGCACCGGAAGCCTGCCTGCTTGGCGTCCTCTGGAGACTTCGGCACCTCACAGGGGCGGTGTCGTGTGCGCAAGGCACCAGGAGAGAGTGCGCGCGCAGAGGAGCGACGTCTTTCCCGAGGCTGCGGTGGTGGTCGAGTCGATGGTCGTGTCCTTCTGCACGTCATAGCGTG
>JACRAB010000005.1 GCA_016213575.1 Actinomycetota bacterium | reverse complement strand
GTGACTGACACGTCTGGTGGCGGACGGGCCGGCTTCTTCGCGATCGTGCCTGCGGGCGGTGCGGGGACCCGGCTCTGGCCGCTGTCCCGCGCGGGGCACCCCAAGTTCCTCCTCGACCTCACGGGGAGCGGGCGCACCCTCCTGCAGCAGACCTGGGACCGGCTCGTGCCGCTCGCCGGTGCGGACGGCGTCCTCGTCGTCACCGGCGCCGCGCACGCGAAGGCGGTCGCCGCCCAGCTCGACGCGCTGCCCGTCGACAACCTGCTCGCCGAGCCGTCGCCGCGCGACTCGACGGCCGCGATCTGCCTCGCGGCCGCCGTCGTGCGCCGCCGCGACCCGGACGCCGTCGTCGGCTCGTTCGCCGCCGACGCCGTGATCCGCGACGTCCCCGCCTTCCACGCCGCGGTCGGCGAGGCGATCGCCGCGGCCGGGGGCGGCTACGTCGTGACGATCGGCATCGAGCCCGACCACCCGTCGACGGCGTTCGGCTACATCCGGCTCGGGGCACCGCTCGGCGTCGACGGGGCGCCGTCCGCGCACGTCGTCGAGCGCTTCGTCGAGAAGCCGGACGCCGCGACCGCCGCCGGGTACCTCGCCGAGGGCGCGTACCGCTGGAACGCCGGCATGTTCGTCGCCCGCGCCGACGTCCTGCTCGACCTGCTCGCGCAGTTCCGTCCGGAGCTCGCCGCCGGCGTCGAGACCATCGCCGCGGCCTGGGACACCGACCGCAGGGACGCCGTCCTCGCCGAGGTCTGGCCGACCCTGGAGAAGGTCGCCATCGACTACGCGCTCGCCGAGCCGGCCGCCGCCGCGGGCCGGGTCGCCGTCGTGCCCGCCGCCCTCGGCTGGGACGACGTCGGCGACTTCGCCGCGCTCGCCGACCTCGTCGCCGAGACCGCGGGCAGCGAGGGCGGCGGCACGAGCACGGCCTCCGGGGACTTCCGGGTCTCGGTGCTCGGGGACGGCGCCCACGTGCTGTCCGCGCACGCCGGCGGGTTCGTCGTCCCGTCGTCCGGCCGGGTCATCGCCGTCATCGGCCTCGAGGACGTCGTCGTCGTCGACACCCCGGACGCCGTCCTCGTGACGACCCGGGCGCACGCCCAGGCGGTCAAGGCGATCGTCGACCGGCTCAAGTCCGAGGGCCGTCACGAGCTCACGTGATGTGAGCGGGGACACCGGTTGGTCCCGGGTACGGCGAGAGGGGCCTCGGTAGCCTCGACCAGGGTGCGGCGGGTGTGCGCCGCCCGCGACGAGGAGGTCGGGATGACTGACGCGAGGACCGAGTCCGGGCTGCCGATGGAGCCGCTCTACGGCCCCGACGCCCTGGCGGGCTTCGACCCCGCGGTGCAGCTCGGCGTCCCGGGGGAGTACCCGTTCACCCGCGGCGTCTACCCCTCGATGTACACCGGCCGCCCGTGGACGATGCGCCAGTACGCCGGCTTCGGCGCGGCCAAGGAGTCCAACGAGCGCTACCACCAGCTCGTCGCCGCGGGCACCGGCGGCCTCTCGGTCGCCTTCGACCTGCCGACGCAGATGGGCTACGACTCCGACGACCCGATGGTCACCGGCGAGGTCGGCAAGGTCGGCGTCGCGATCGACTCCATCGAGGACATGCGCGTGCTGTTCGGCGGCCTGCCGCTCGACCAGATCTCGACGTCGATGACGATCAACGCGCCGGCCGCCGTCCTCATCCTGCTCTACCAGCTCGTCGCGGCCGAGCAGGGCATCGACGGCTCGAAGCTCACCGGGACGATCCAGAACGACGTCCTCAAGGAGTACATCGCCCGCGGCACGTACATCTTCCCGCCGAAGGCCTCCCTGCGGCTCATCAGCGACATCTTCGCCTACTGCCGTGAGGAGCTCCCGCGCTGGAACACGATCTCCATCTCGGGCTACCACATGGCCGAGGCCGGGGCGACGCCCGCGCAGGAGGTCGCCTTCACGCTGGCGAACGCCAAGGAGTACATCCGCGCCGCGCAGGCCGCCGGGCTCGGCGTCGACGACATCGGCCCGCGGCTGTCCTTCTTCTTCGTCGCCCGGACGACGCTCCTCGAGGAGGTCGCGAAGTTCCGTGCCGCGCGCCGGGTCTGGGCGAAGATCGTCCGCGACGAGTTCGGGTCGACGAACCCCAAGTCGCAGATGCTGCGGTTCCACACCCAGACCGCCGGCGTCCAGCTCACCGCGCAGCAGCCCGAGGTCAACCTCGTGCGGGTCGCGCTCCAGGGGCTGGCCGCCGTCCTCGGCGGGACGCAGTCGCTGCACACGAACTCCTACGACGAGGCGATCGCGCTGCCGACCACGAAGGCGGCCCGGCTCGCGCTGCGCACCCAGCAGGTCATCGCGTACGAGACCGACGTGACGAAGACCGTCGACCCGTTCGCCGGGTCGTACGTCGTCGAGTCGCTCACGGACGCGCTCGAGACCGAGATCCTCGCCCTGATCCAGGCCGTCGAGGACCGCGGCGGCGCGGTGGCCGCGATCGAGCAGGGCTTCCAGAAGGAGGAGATCGAGCGCTCCGCCTACGCGATCGCCCAGCAGATCGACGACGGCGACCGCACGATCGTCGGGGTCAACAAATACACGATCGACACCGACGAGCCGTACGAGCCGCTCCGCGTCGACCCGACGATCGAGGCCCAGCAGCGGGCGGCGCTCGCGACGCTGCGCGCCGAGCGGGACAACGCCGCCGTCGAGAAGGCCCTCGACGCGCTGCGCGCCGCGGCCCAGGGCACCGACAACGTGCTCTACCCGATGAAGGAGGCGCTCGCCGCGAAGGCGACCGTCGGCGAGGTCTGCCACGCGCTGCGCGGGGTCTGGGGCACCTACGTCCCCGCCGACTCCTTCTGACCTGTCCCCCCACCTGGAGTTACCAGCGCGTATGACCGGTCCAGTGGGTCGTACGGGCTGGTGACTCCGGGGGCGCGTTACACGACCGCGACACAGAGTTGACGTGTGCGCGGCGCGTGAACGACGTCACAGGTCTAGCCTGAAATAACCGTGTCCACGCAGACCCTCGCCCCAGTCCTCGCGCCCTACGCCGACGAGCTCGTCGCGTTCCGCCGCGACCTCCACGCGCACCCCGAGCTCGGGCGCCACGAGTTCCGCACCACCCCGCGGGTCGCCGAGCGGCTCCAGCGCGCGGGACTGCAGCCCGAGCTGCTGCCCGGCACCGGCGTCGTCTGCGACGTCGGACGGGACGCCGGCCTCGGCCGCCCCGTCGTCGCCCTGCGCGCCGACCTCGACGCGCTGCCGCTGCCCGACGAGTGCGGCCGGGAGTGGTGCTCGACCGTGGACGGCGTCTCGCACGCGTCCGCCCACGACGCCCACACGACCGCCGTGCTCGGCGCCGGGCTCGCGCTCGCCGACCTCGACGCCCTCGGCCGGCTGCCGGGGCGGGTCCGCCTCGTCTTCCAGCCGGCCGAGGAGGTGCACCCCGGCGGTGCCCTCGACGTGCTGGCCGCCGGCGCCCTGGACGGCGTCGACCGCGCGTTCGCGCTGCACTGCGACCCGGGCAACGACGTCGGCACGGTCGCGACCCGGCCCGGCGCCATCACGTCCGCCTCGGACGCCGTCCACGTGCGCCTGCACGGCAGCGGCGGGCACACCTCGCGCCCGCACCTCACCGAGGACCTCGTCTTCGCGCTCGCCCAGGTGGTCACCCAGGTGCCCGCCGTGCTGACCCGCCGGCTCGACCCGCGGGCCGGCGTCGCCATGGTCTGGGGCCGGATCGTCGCGGGCGGGGCGTCCAACGTCATCCCGCGCGTG
>JACRAB010000434.1 GCA_016213575.1 Actinomycetota bacterium | reverse complement strand
GCGAGATGATGGCGAAGAAGCGGATCGAGGAGCGCGCCGAGCGCGACCGCCTCGAGGCCGTCGAGCGCGAGGCCCGCGGCCAGTAGCCGCGGCGGCCGGGCGCGCTACGTGAGCGGCGCGGCCGACGGGCAGACGTCCAGGTAGCCCGGGACGTCGACCGTCGGCGTCCGGACCGCCGTCGCCGAGAGGACGCCGTCCAGGCAGGCGAGGAGGACGGCGTCCGCGGCCGCGGCCTGCACGGCCGCGACCTGCATCAGGTCGACCTCGACCGTGCCGGTGGCGAGCGCGAAGACGGTGTCCCCGTCGAAGAGCGTGTGCGCGGGCCGGACGGCGCGGGCGATCCCGTCGTGCCCGGCGGTCGCCGCCCGGCGGCACTGCGCGACGTCGAGGCGGGCGTTCGTCACGACGACGGCGAGGGTCGTCGCGGTGCCGGGGGCCGGGGCGTCGGCAGGCCCCGGGGGAGCGAGCAGGCTCGCGAGCCGGGCCGCCTCGTCGAGCGCCGGCGGCTGCGGGCGGGGCAGCCCGGCGGGGACGAACGGTGTGCCGAGCAGGGCGCCGGTCACCGGGTCGACCGGGCTGCCGAGCGCGTTGACGACGGCGACCGCGGCGACGACGACGCCTTCGGGCAGGCCGTGGGCCGGGCCCGTCACGGCCGCGGTGCCGGTGCCGCCCTTGAGTGCCTGGAAGCCTGCGAGGGCACCGGTGCCGGCCCCGACGGCGCCCCGGACCGGCTGCGCCGCATCAGATTGCGCGCCGTCCGCCGCGGCCTGCACGGCGGCGCGGCCGAGGGCCGCGTCCGGTCGTGCCGCCGGGTCGCCGCCGCGGCCGAGGTCGAAGACGCACGCGGCGGGCACGATCGGGACCACGAGCGGCGTCACGTGGTCGGGCATCCGGACGGCGAACCCGCGGCCCTGCTCCTCGAGCCAGGCCTGCGCCCCCGCCGCCGCCGCGAGCCCGAACGCGCTGCCGCCGGCGAGCACGACGGCGTCGACCGTCGGCACGAGCGTCGACGGGTCGAGCGCGTCGGTCTCGTGGGTGCCCGGGCCGCCGCCGCGGACGTCCACCGACCCGACGGTGCCGGGCGGGGGCAGGACGACGGTGACGCCGGTCAGGGCGCCGTCCCCGGCCCGCGTCGCGTGCCCGAGCCCGACGCCGGGGACGTCGGTGACCGAGCCCCAGAGCCCGCCGCGGGACGTCAGAGCCACCCGTTGCGCTTGAAGCCGCGGAACATCCCGCCGCAGACCCCGAACATCAGCGTGAGCACCATCGGGTAGCCCCACTGCGAGTGCAGCTCCGGCATGTGCTCGAAGTTCATGCCGTAGATGCCCGCGATCATCGTCGGCACCGCGGCCATCGCGACCCAGGCCGAGATCTTGCGCATGTCCTCGTTCTCGCTCACCGTGAGCCGCGCGAGGCCGGCCTGGAGGATCGAGGTGAGGAGCTCGTCGAACGAGCCGACCTGCTCGCGGACCCGGGCGAGGTGGTCCTCGACGTCGCGGAAGTACTCGCGGATGTCGGGGTTGATGAGGCGGCGCGGCCGCTCGGCGAGCTCGTGGATCGGCTGCGCGAGCGGGGTGACGACCCGCTTCATCTCGATGACGTCGCGCTTGAGCTGGTAGATCCGCTCGATGTCCGTCGTCCGCCGCGGGCCGAAGACCGCGTTCTCGATCTCCTCGATGTCGGCGTTCACGGCGTCGACGACGGCGAGGTAGTCGTCGACGACCTTGTCGGCGACGGCGTGCAGGACGGCGGACGGGCCGAGCGCGAGCTGGGTCGGCGCGCACTCCAGGCGCCGGCGCAGGCCCGTCATCGAGGCGTGCCGGCCGTGCCGGACCGTGACGACGAAGTGCTCGCCGACGAAGACCATGACGACGCCGGTCTCGACGACGTCACCGCCGTCGCCGATGTCCTCGCTCTCGCGGTAGGCCAGCGTGCGCAGCGAGAAGAACATGACGTCGTCGTAGCGCTCGACCTTGGGCCGCTGCCGGTTGTTCGAGGCGTCCTCGAGGGCCAGCGGGTGCAGGTCGAAGACCTCGCCGAGCTGCGCGAGCTGCGCGGTCGTCGGCTCGTGCAGGCCCAGCCAGACGAAGCCGCCGTCGGTCTTCGCCGACAGCACGGCGGTGTCGAAGTCGGGCGTCGGCTGCCGGACGCCCTCGCGGTACAGCGCCCAGTCGACGGCCGCGTCGAGCAGCGTGAGCGCCGACGGGACGACGGTCGCGGGCAGGGGACGGCGTCCGTTGACGACCGCGCGCAGCGGCAGCGTGCGGGTCAGCGGGACGCGGGGCGAGCGGGCGAGGGGGGCGCGGGCCATGGCCATCTCCGGTGCGGGGGAAGGGTTCCCACGACACAGCGGGGTGGCGTCCCGGCGAGGACGGTGCTGGCGTGCTCAGCCGAGGAGTGCGCCCGGACCCGCGGTCGTGGAGGGGCTGGTACTGCCAGGGCTCGTATCGCTGGACGGCACGTGCCTCACCTCCTCCGGTCGGGGGCCGATCAACCTACGCAAGCGTAGCGTGCCCGCTCTGGGAGCGCGCCCAGATGGGTGAACAAAGCCGCAGGATCACCCGAACGGCCCTTTCCGCCGTCCGGCAGCAGTGCTGCGGACCGTGCTGCTCAGCGCCCGAGCAGCCCGGCCATCCACGTCTCGACGGCCTCGACGGTGCGCGGCAGCCCGGCCGACAGGTTGACGCAGCCGTCCTCGGTGACGAGGACGTCGTCCTCGATCCGGACGCCGATGCCGCGCATCTCCTCCGGGACGAGCAGGTCGTCCTTCGTGAAGTACAGGCCGGGCTCGATCGTGAACACCATGCCGGGCCGCAGCTCGGCGTCGAGGTACATCTCGGCGCGGGCCTGGGAGCAGTCGTGGACGTCGATGCCGAGGTGGTGGCTCGTGCCGTGCACCATCCAGCGCCGGTGGAACTGGCCCTCCGACGACAGGGTCTCCTCGACCGAGGCGGGGACGAGGCCCCACTCGACGAGCCGGGCGGCGATGACCTGCATCGCGGCCTCGTGCAGCTCGCGGAACCGGCGGCCCGGTCGCGCCACCTCGAAGGCGGCGTCCGCGGCCTCGAGCACCGCCTCGTAGACCCTGCGCTGCGCCTCGGAGAACCGGCCGTTCACGGGGATGGTCCGGGTGATGTCGGCGGTGTAGAGGCTGTCCACCTCGGCGCCGGCGTCGACGAGGATGAGGTCGCCGTCGCGGACCTCGCCGTCGTTGCGGATCCAGTGCAGGGTGCACGCGTGCGGGCCGGACGCCGCGATCGTGTCGTAGCCGACGCCGTTGCCCTCACGGCGGGCCCGGCTCTCGAAGACGGTCTCGACGACGCGCTCGCCGCGGGTGTGCTCCACGGCCTCGGCGAGGGAGCGGACGATGTCGGCGAAGCCGCGCGACGTCACCTCGATCGCGAGGCGCATCTGCTCCACCTCCCACTCGTCCTTGACCAGGCGCAGCTCGCTCACGGCGCGGGCGAGCTCGGCGTCGAGGGTCTGCGCGGTCTCCTCGTCGACGGCGGCCGCGGTGCGGGCCTCCACGACGACGGCCTCGACGCTGCCGTCCGCGTCGCGCACGACGCGGACGACGAGGCCACCCTCGCCGACGTCCTTGCGCAGGGCCTCGTCGAGCTCGTCGAGGTGGCGCGCCTCGATGCCGGTGAGCGCGGAGATCTCCTCCAGGCTCGGGCGGACGCCGACCCAGAGCTCGCCGTAGCGGGCGTCGGCGTAGAACTCCTCGGTGTCGCGCTCGGCCCGCGGCCGGAAGTAGAGCACCGCGTCGTGGCCGCCGCGGGGGTCCCCGGCGGCGCGCGGCTCGAGGACCAGGACGGCGTCCGGCTCGCGGTCGGTGCCCAGGCCCGTGAGGTGCGCGAAGGCCGAGTGCGGCCGGAAGCGGTAGTCGGTGTCGTTGCTGCGCTGGCGCAGGACGCCGGCCGGGACGACGAGCCGCTCGCCGGGGAACTGCGCGGAGAGCGCGTCGCGACGGCGGGCGGCGTAGGGCGCGGACTCCGCGGCGGCCGGCAGCCCGTCGGGGCGCGGCGTCCAGCCGGAGGCGATGAACTGCCGGAACGCCTTCGACTGCGGCCGCTGGCGGTGGCCGCCGGTGGAGTCGCCCTGGGTGTCCTCGCCGGGGGCGGCGGCGGTGTCGGCGGCGGTCGTCCCCGCGGTCTCGTCAGCGCTCATGCCGACATCGTCGCACCCGTGCCCCGGTGTGCGTCGAGAGCCGTCGTCCCATACTCGTCGCATGACCGCCGACGCCGCGCCGCAGCCGGGCCCCGAACCGCTCGTCGACCAGCTCCGCGCGCACGCCGGCTTCTGCACCGCCTCGGGCGCACCGCTGTACGCCGAGCTCATGACCGGGATGGCGCAGGACCTCGAGGCCGGCGGGCCGACCGCGGAGGTCTTCGCCGGGCGCGAGCACCCGCCGGTCGGCGACGTCCTCCAGCTGCGGATGCTCGGCGGCCTGCACCGCGTCGTCCTGACCCGGCGCGCGCCGCTGCTCGCGACCTACTACCGCAGCGTCGGCGGCGAGGCGGCCCCGGACGGCGCGTGGAGCGTCGCGCGGGAGGTCGTCGCCGCGCACGTCGACGAGCTCCGGGAGGCGCTCGCGGTGCCCCCGCAGACGAACGAGCCGGGCCGGGCGGCGGCGCTCGCCGTCGGGCTGCAGGCGGCCGCGCTCGTCCACGGCCGCACCGACGTCCGGCTGCTCGAGGTCGGGGCGAGCGCGGGGCTCAACCTCAACGTCGACCGGTTCCGGGTCACCGCGGCGGACGGCGACCCGGCGCACGTCTGGGGGCCGGCGGACTCGCCGGTCGACCTCACGGGCTCGGTGCTCGGCGGCTGGCCGCCCCCGGTCGAGGGCCTGCGGGTCGTCGAGCGGCGGGGCTGCGACCTGGCCCCGGTCGACGCGTGCTCGGCGGAGGGCCGGCTGCGGCTCACGTCGTTCGTCTGGCCGGACCACGCCGAGCGGCACCGCCGCCTCGCCGGGGCGCTGGCGCTCGCCGCCGAGCACCCGGTCGTCGTCGACCGGGCCGATGCCGTCGCCTGGCTGCGGGACCGGCTGCGCGAGCCCGCCGCCGACGGCGTCCTCACCGTCGTCTGGCACTCGGTCTTCGTGCAGTACCTCGACGACGCGACCCGGTCCGCGCTGTGGTCGGTCGTCGACGACGCGAGCGTGCGGATGCCGGTGGCGCACCTGAGCCTGGAGGCGCCGCGGGCGCCGTACATGGGCTCGCCGACGCTCATGCTCGACGGCGCCGTCCTCGGCGGCGCACCGGCGCACGGGGTCCCGCTGACGATCGCGTCCTGACCGGCGCGTCGTCGCCGGACCCGAAGATCCGTTGGAGCGCAAGACTTTTCGATCGGGTCGTCGCGAATAGACCCGGTGACCCCGGGTAACCACCGAGAGCACCCGCGGGCGCCCCTCGGCGCGGTCACCGGACAGCCGGACCGCGCCGCGGCGCAGGCACCGCGCATCCCGACGCGCAGGCGAGCAGCCGCATCTGCGTCCGCGAACGACCCCATGGAGGAGTGATGACCACCCACGCACCGGAAACCGGCCCGCAGTCCACGAAGGACCGCGCGGCCGAGGTCGGGGGCACGGCGAAGGAGCAGGCGGCGAACGTCGCCGGCACCGCCAAGGAGCAGGCGGTCGACGTCGCGCACGACGCGGCCGACCAGGCGCGAAACCTGCTCGAGGAGCTCCGGACGAACGTGCGCGACCAGGTCGGCACGCAGCGGGACAGGCTCTCGCAGACCCTCGACCAGTACGCGACGGAGCTGCGGCAGATGGCCGAGCGCAGCGACTCCGACGGGCCGGCGACCGAGGTCGTCCGGCAGGTCGCGACGAGGCTCCAGGACATGCGGTCCTACCTGGAGGGCGGCGGCGACGTCGTCACGGACGTGCGGCGCTTCGCGCGCCGTCGGCCGGGCACGTTCCTCGTCGCCTGCGCGGCGGTCGGTGTGCTCGCCGGCCGCGCGACGCGTGGTGCGGCGGCCGCCCGCTCGCAGCAGCAGGCGGGTGCCGGCCGGCACGCGGTCGAGGCCGACGGCGAGCCGCAGTGGCGTCGTCCGTACGACCCGGACGAGTTCGGTGCCGGGCAGTACGGCGACGCCCGGTCCACCGGCGCCCGGTACGCGGGCGGGCCGTACGGCGGCGGGCAGTCCACCGGCGGGCAGTACGCCGGCGGGCAGTCCCCGGAGTACGGCACCGGCGGGTCGGGGCAGTACGGCGCCCCGGACGGCGAGTACGGCACCGAGGGCGGCCGGTACGGCACCGGCGGTGCGACGGCGCCGGGCGGCCCGGGGTACACCGGCGAGCAGGTGAACGCCGGGGTGGAGCGGACGAGCGACCCGAACCTGCGGCCGACGTCCGGCCCGCTCGTGAGCCGGGAGAGCGCGTACGGCGGCCAGAGCGCCACCGGCAGCGATGCCCGGGCCGCGGCCGGCGACCCGGTGCCGCCGGACCTGGACCCCGGTGACACCCGCGTCGACCGCGACCTCACCGACTCGGGCACCCGGCCGCGCGCGGACGGTCCGTGGGAGCGGGAGCGATGAGCACCGACCCCTACGCCGCCGGGCCGGGCCGGGCGGGCGACGCGTACGCCGCGGATCCCTACGGCAGCAACGGCCGGACAGCCTCGGGCAGGCCCGGCGAGGACGTCGGTGACGGGTCGCTCGGCTCGCTCGTCGGCAACCTCACCGGTGACCTGTCCCGCCTCATGCGCGGCGAGCTGGCGCTGGCCAAGGCAGAGGCGAAGGAAGAGGTCGGTCAGGCCGGCAAGGGCGCCGGGATGCTCGCGGGAGCGGGTGTCGGGGGCCACATGGTCCTCGTGTTCGCCTCGCTCGCACTGATGTTCGCGCTCGGCTCGTTCATGCCGATCGGCTGGGGCGCGCTGATCGTGGCGGCGCTCTGGGCGATCGTCGCCGGCGTGCTCTACAGCACCGGGCGCAAGAGCCTGCAGCGGGCCACCCCGCCCATGCAGGAGACCGTCGACACCCTCAAGGAGGACGCACAGTGGGCGAAGAGACCGCGCGGCTGAGGCGCGAGATCGACCGGACCCGTGGGGATCTCACCCGCGACGTCGACATGATCGCCGAGAAGACGAGCCCGTCCCGGATCGTCGAGCGGCGCGTCGAGCGGACCCGTCAGGGCCTGACCGGCCTCAAGGACCGCATCATGGGCCACAGTGACGACGCGCCGGGCCGGGACGGCGACCCGTACGGCGCCGGCTACTACGGTGCCGGGTACTCCGGCGGTGGCCGGTACGAGTACCCCGGAGACCCCGGAGCCCCCGGCGGGGACGACGGCCCGGGCGTCGCGGACCGGCTGCGCGGCGGTGTCGGATCGGCCCGCGAGAGCGTGGGTTCGGCGAAGGCCGGCCTGTCCGACGCGACGTCGACGATGACCCACCGCGCCCGCGACCAGGCCGAGGGCAACCCGCTCGCGGCAGGCCTCGTGGCCTTCGGGATCGGCTGGCTCGTGTCGTCGGTGCTGCCGGCGTCGCAGGCCGAGACCCGGGCCGCCCGCCAGGCGCAGGACGCGGCCCGCTCGCACGGCGGTCCGATCGCCGAGCAGGCCAAGCAGGCTGCCTCGGAGATCGGGGAGAACCTCAAGGGGACCGCCCAGGAGGCCGTCGACCAGGTCAAGGGCCACGCCCAGGAGGCGGCGCAGCAGGTCCGGGACGACGGGATGTCCGCCGCCCAGACCGTTCGGGACGACGCGCGGTCGCAGACGTCGTCCGGGTCCGGCGCGACCGGTGCGTCCGAGGCCGCGCAGCCGATCGGCACGACGGCCGGCACGGGGACCGCCCGGACGACGCGCAGCACCGCCCCGGGCTCGACCCTCGGGTCGACGTCCGGCTCGACCGCGGACGACACCGGCGCTGCGGCGGCCGGTCGCCCGGACGCCGGCCGCACGGAACCCGACGAGCGGATCCTCTGACCGCTGCTCGGAGCGCCCGTTTCTCGGGTCGTCATGACGGCGTGGCCGTCCGCCCTCCGGGGCGGGCGGCCACGCCGCTGTCGGTCGTGACGCGGTCGGGCTGGAGGATCCTGATTCGAACAAATGTTCGACTCTGCTCTCGTTTCGCGATAGGATCGGATCATGGTCGAGAGGGTCTGGTGGCAGCCGGTTGACGATGGTGGTGCCGTCGTCGACGACGGGTTCGACGACCTGCCGGTGGACCCGCTCGGTGGACGGATCCGGTTGACGGCAGTGGATCTGGCGGATTGTCCGAGCGTGGAGGAGGAGTTCCAGCGGGCGGTCGCGGATGCGCGGGCTGAGTGGCTGGTGGACCAGTGGTGGGCGGATCCGGTGGCGGCGCGGGCGGACTGGGACGCGCAGCTGGCCGACCTGTACGCGCGGGTCGCGGAGGAGGACCGGCGGGATGCGGTCGGGCGGCGGGCGGTCCTCGACGGTGCGCCGGGGTTGGGGTCGTTGGTGGCGGTGCTGGACGTGCTGGACGGGGCGGTGGCGTGGACGCCGGCGCAGGCGGGGGTGGACGGGTTCGTCGACGTGCTGCAGGACGCCGCGGTCGCGGCCGCCGCGGCGGGGCGACGGCTGGAGAACCTGATGCTATGGCTGCAGGTCGCCCACACCAGCACGGTCCTCACGGCCAGAGCCGGGAACACCCCGTCCCTGCCCCGCAGGACCCGCTCCGGGCGGGTCCTGAACCACGACCGGGACGACCGCGACGACCGGGATGCGCTGGTGGACGACGAGGTCGCCGTCGAGGTCGCGGTCGCCACCGGGATCACCCGCAGCAAGGCCCACGCCCTCGTCGAAGCCGCCACCGTGCTGGTCCTCGACGAGAAGCTGCCGCTGACCGCGCAGGCCCTCGCCGAGGGCAGGCTCGACTGGCCGCGGCTGCGGCTGGTCCTGTCCCGTACACGTGAGTTGACCCCCGAGAACGCGCAGGCCGTCGAGGCCCACGTGTACGCCACCCGCGGTGTGCTGGAGGGTGGGACCCGCCGGTTCGAGAACGCCCTGACCGCCGCGGTCCTCGCCGTCGACCCCGACGCGGAAGCCCGCCGCCGCGAACGCACCAGGAAAGGCCGCCGGGTCAGCATCCAGACCGGCGAGACCGGTGAGGCCGGTGAGGCGTTGTTCACCGCGGTCG
>JACRAB010000069.1 GCA_016213575.1 Actinomycetota bacterium | reverse complement strand
CGGGTCGGCCGGCGGCGGGTCGGCGGTCGTCGGCGCCGGCGGCGGGGCCGTGTCCTGCGGGGACGGGGTCACCGGGTCCGGCGACGGTGCCGTGGTGACCGGGTCCGTCGGCGTGGGGTCGGGTGCCGTGGTCGTGGGGTCGGGCGCCGGCCCGGACGTCGTGGGCCCGCCCGGGTCCGCCGCCGCCGTCGACGACGGTGCCGGGTCCGGGGTCGTCGTCGCGGACGGGGACCCCGTCCCCGGCGTCGGGCTCGTCACCGGCCTGGTCGGGCGCAGACCGGGCAGGGTCGAGGTCGGCAGCGGCGACGCGGAGGCCGATGCGGACGGCGTCGGCGCCGGCGTCACGGGGGTCACCGGCGTGACCGGGCCCGGCGGTCGCTGCGGGCTCGCGGTCTCGCCCTTCGGCGGCCTCACGCCGGCGGGAGGTGCCGGCACCGGGACGGCGCGCCCCGACGCGTACGTGTCGGCCAGGCCGAGCACGAGCGCGGCGTAGCTCGCGGAGTGGTTGTAGCGCAGGACGGCGCTCCAGCGGTCCGCCCGCTTCGTGAGGTCCTTGTCGCCGGCGCACAGGTAGCGGGCCGTCCCGAGCGCCGCGTCGTCGATGTCCTGCGGGTCGGCGCGGCGGTCGCCGTCGCCGTCCGCGCCGAAGTGCTTCCACGTGCCGGGCAGGAACTGCATCGGGCCGACGGCGCGGTCGAACGCGCGGTCTCCGTCGTAGGCGCCGCCGTCGCTGTCCCGGATGACCGCCCATCCCGCGCGGGAGCCGTCGAGGCGCGGCCCGAGGATCGACGGGACGACCCGGCCGCTCGCGGTGACCGCGGAGCCGGCGAACCTGCCGTGGTTGCTCTCGACCCGGCCGATGCCCGCGACGAGCGACCAGTGGATGTGGCAACCGGGGTCGGTCCGGGCCATCATCTGCGCTGCCGCGACGTACGACCGGAGCACCCGGACGGGGATGCCGGACCGGCTCAGCCGGAACGTCGGCGTGACGTCCCCGACGGCGGGCACCGCCGGCACGGTCGCGACGTCGTCCGCCGCGCCGCCGCCCTGGGTGATCGTGAGGACCTGGAGGTCGCCGCCCGAGGGCAGCACGGGCGAGGTCGGGTCGAGCGGGACGACCTGGCCGCCCTGCCCCTCGGCCACGGGTGCGGTGAGCGTGTCGAGCCACTCGGCGTCGCCGGCGTTGACCCCGACCGGCTCGTAGACGGCCGGCGAGGTCGCGGAGGCCACGCCCATGCTGCCGAGCAGCAGGAGGGTCGGTGAGCAGACGAGCGCCCCCCAGAGCGCGGGACGTCGGTAGCGGGCGGGTAGCGCGAGCCGGAAGGTCGGTCCCATGCTCGTCACGGTAGGCAACCGCGCGCCGGGGCGGCGGGGGGTGCGTGCGGGTCTGTCCTGACTCTGCGTCGGCCTTCATCCGGCCCACGTCCGGCGTTCAGCCACGGGGGGCAAGCCTGTTGCCGTCCTCCCACGACTCTTGCATCGCCAGATCAGCTGGCATCCGGGCCGGACCACCGGCCGTGGCGTGGCGGCGCAGGAGGACGGCGATGAGCGGACCCCGGTTCGTGCTGGTGTCGGGCGTCCTCGCCTCCGGCGCCCGGAGGACGTCCTGGCCGGACCGGTCGGGCCTGGCCGGCGAGCCCGGTTCGGGGGGCCGGTGGGTCGCGTGGCGGCTGCTCGGCCGGAACAACCACGAGCTCGGCCGCAGCGCCGTGGTGTTCCCGACCGCCGAGCACGTGGTCGACGACGTCACGTCCGTCCGCGCCGGTGCCGACGACCTCACGGTCGCGGTGCTCGCGGACGGCCTCCAGGCGGAGTGGCGCTGGCGGCTCCTGCTCGACGGCCGGGTCGTCGCCGTCTCGTCGCGCAGCTACCTGCGCCAGCGCGAGTGCCACTACAGCGCCTCGATGTTCCGGCAGGCGCTGCCCGCGTCCACCGTGCCCGTGGTCGTCACCGGGCCCGCGGAGCTCCCCCGGTGACGACCTCTCCCGCCCCGCCGACCGGCACCGCCGTGCCGGCCACCACGCGACCTCCGGTGCCCGACCCGGCGGCCGACGAGCGCAGGGTCAGACCTGCGGGCACCTCCGGCGCCGCCGACCGGGTCTTCGGTGCGGTCGCCCGGCTCAGCGGGACGGCGGTGCTCGTCATCACCGGGACGGTCGGGCTGTTCCTGGCCGTCCAGGCGGTGCCGGCGCTGCGCGAGGCCGGCTGGGGCTTCGTCACCACCCAGGCCTGGGACCCCGGGGCCGGCCCGTTCGGGATCGCAGCGATCCTCTTCGGCACGGTGATGATCGGCCTGGTCGCGATCGTCATCGCGATCCCCTTCTCGATCGCGACGGCCCTCTACATCTCCGAGTACGCGCCGGCCGGCCTGAAGCGCACGTTCATCAGCCTGGTCGACCTCATGGCGGCCGTGCCGAGCGTCGTCTACGGCCTGTGGGGCGTGTACTTCCTCCAGGAACGTGCCGTCGGCGTCGCCCAGTGGATGTCGGTCTACCTGGGCTGGATCCCGATCTTCGAGGTCCCGGGCCGGGACCCCCGTGACCCGCTCGCGTCGCTGACGGACTTCAAGTCCTCGATCTTCATGGCCGGGATGGTCGTGGGGATGATGATCACCCCGATCATGACCTCGATCATGCGGGAGGCGTTCTCCCAGGCGCCGCAGGGCGAGCGTGAGGGCGCCTACGCCCTCGGCGCCACCCGCTGGGGGATGATCCGGGACGTCGTCCTGCCCTTCGGCAGAGGGGCGATGATCGGTGGCACGATGCTCGGCCTCGGCCGCGC
The DNA here is from genome assembly GCA_016213575.1 of Actinomycetota bacterium. Lineage (GTDB taxonomy): Bacteria > Actinomycetota > Actinomycetes > Actinomycetales > Kineosporiaceae > R-H-3. Next base: position 10,201 of record JACRAB010000069.1, on the reverse strand, counting down.
GCTCGGCGAGACCATCACGGTCGCGATGATCATCTCCCCGGTGTTCCAGATCCAGTGGACGCTGCTCGCCAAGGGCGGCATCTCGGTCTCGTCCCTCATCGCGCTGCAGTACGGCGAGGCCGAAGGGCTGAGCCTCTCGGCCCTCTTCGCCGCCGGGCTCGCGCTCTTCCTCATGACCATGGCCGTGAACTTCGGCGCGTCCGTCGTCGTCAACCGCAGCCGTTCCGGCGCCGCGAGCGAGGCGTGACCGTGTCCGTCGACGTGACCCGTCCCGGGGTGCCGGCCCAGGGGCCGGCGCCAGCGGCCGCCGCCCGCCGCACGACCGTCCGTCCGGCCTCGGCGCAGGTCGACCCTGCCCCCGAACCCCGGCGCGTCCTGTCGTCGGTGCGGGTCAGCGACGTCCTGGCGCTCGTCGGCTCGGCGCTCGGCGGCGCCGCCCTCACCTGGACGGTCTTCACCCAGCTCGCGCCGTTCTCCGGCCGGCTCGGTGCCGTCGTCGTCTGGTACGTGTGCTTCCTCGGGCTCTACGCGCTCCTCGTGTCGTTCGACGAGAGCGGGCAGGCGGTCAAGGACAGGATCGCCGGTGCCGTCGTGCACAGCTTCGCGGCCGTGCTGCTGCTCGTGCTCGGGTTCGTCGTCTTCTACGTCGTCGTCCGCGGCGTGAAGGCCCTGGTGCACGTCAACTTCTTCACGCAGGACCTGTCCGTCACGGGGCCGCTGGAGCCGCTCACGAGCGGCGGTGTCGTGCACGGCATCGTCGGGACGCTCGTGGAGATCTCGATCGCGCTCGTCGTCGTGGTACCCCTCGGGCTCACGTGCGCGGTGTTCCTCACCGAGTTCCCCGGGCCCTACGCCCGCGTCGTCCGCACGGTCGTGGAGGCCATGACGGCGTTGCCGTCGGTCATCGCGGGCCTGTTCGTCTTCAGCCTCTATGTGCTCATCCTCGGCTTCCCGCGGTCCGGTCTCGCCGCCGCCCTGGCGCTCGGGGCGATGATGCTGCCGATCATCGTGCGCGCCGCGGACGTCGTCCTGCGGCTCGTGCCGGGCTCGCTCAAGGAGGCCTCCCTCGCCCTCGGGGCCAGCCGGTGGCGGACCGTCTGGACGGTCACGCTGCCGACGGCGAGATCCGGCCTGGCGACCGCGGTCATCCTCGGGACGGCGCGCGGGATCGGCGAGACCTCCCCGGTGCTGCTCACCGCGGGCTTCGGGGCGAGCACCAACCTCGACCCGCGCGAGGGGCCGATGGTGTCCCTGCCGCTGCTGGCCTACGAGCTGCGGCGCATCCCCGAGGACGCGATGATCGCGCGCGCCTTCGGGGCCGGGACGACGCTCCTGCTGCTCGTGCTCGTCCTCTTCGTCGTCGCGCGGACGATCGGCGGCCGCGGCCCGGGCGTGCTGAGCCCGCGGCAGCAGCGCCGTGCCGCGAAGCGCTCGGCGGACGACGCGGCCCGGCTCGCCGCCATCGCGCACGCCCGCCGGCGGGCCGAGCAGGACCCGATCCTGCAGCCGTGGGAGCGGGACAGCCGCCTCGACCTCACGGAGCACGACCTGGCGGAGCACGACGACGGACCGCACGGATCGGACGACAATACCCCATGAGCCGCCCAGACCCCATGCGACACAAGGAGTTCTCCATGCACGTCAGGCGCGTGAGCCGCGTCCTCGGCGCGGCGCTCGTCACCGGGCTGGCCCTGCTGCTGGCCACCGGCCCGGCGCAGGCCGCCACCTACGTCCCCATCTCCGGTGCCGGGTCGACGTGGTCCTCGAACGCGGTGACCCAGTGGGCCGCCAACGTCCGCCAGAGCGGCATGACGGTCAACTTCCAGGCGAACGGCTCGAGCGAGGGGCGCAAGCTCTTCCGGCAGGGCGTCACGGACTTCGGCGTCAGCGAGATCCCCTACAACCAGCAGGACAGCCGGGGCGGCTCCGACCCGGCACCGAACTTCGGCTACGCGTACATGCCGATCGTCGCCGGCGGGACCTCGTTCATGTACAACCTGAAGATCGGCGCGAAGCGGGTCGACAACCTGCGGCTGTCGGGCGACACCATCGCCAAGATCTTCACCGGTGCGATCAAGACCTGGTCCGACCCCGCCATCAAGGCCGACAACCCCGGGCTCACGCTGCCGGCCCGCAAGATCATCCCGGTCGTCCGGTCGGACGGCTCCGGCACGAGCGCCCAGTTCACGCTGTGGATGAGCAAGCAGCACCCGGCCATCTGGGACGCCTACTGCCGCAAGGCCGGGCGCTCCACCCCGTGCGGTCTCACCTCGTACTACCCGCTCGTGCGCGGGCTCGGGTTCACGGCGCAGAACGGCTCCGTCGGTGTCGCCGGCTACGTCGCGTCGCCGACGGCGGAGGGTGCGATCACCTACGTCGAGTACTCGTACGCGCTCAACCAGCGGGTCCCGGTCGCGAAGGTCCTCAACCGGGCGAACTACTACGTCCCGCCGACCCCGCAGGCGGTGGCGGTGGCCCTCACCGGGGCCCGGATCAACACCGACAAGACGTCGCCGCTGTACCTCACGCAGATCCTCGACGGGGTCTACAACAACTCGGACAAGCGCGCGTACCCGCTGTCCAGCTACAGCTACATGGTCCTGCCCACGCAGAGCCAGGGCCGGTTCACCGCGCAGAAGGGCAAGACGCTCGGGGACTTCAGCTACTACTTCCTCTGCGAGGGGCAGCAGCTCGCGCCACGGCTGGGGTACTCGCCGCTGCCCATCAACCTCGTGCGGGCGGGACTGGACCAGGTGAAGCGGATCCCCGGCGCGGACACCGCGAAGAAGGACATCGCGAGCTGCAACAACCCCACCTTCTCCAAGAACGGTGAGAACACCCTCGCCAAGACCGCGCCGCAGCCCGCGGCCTGCGACCGCAAGGGCAGCACCCAGTGCTCGGCGAACGGTGCCCCGGTGAAGGCCGGCAGCGGCTCCGGCAGCGGCGCGGACAACGGTGCGGGCAATGGTGCGGACACCGGCGGGGCCGCCGGCGGGGGGACGACCGGCGGCTCCGGGACGGGCGCCGCCGCCGGAGGCGACGGCAGCGGGACGGGTGTCGCCGCGGACGGCGGCGGCGTCACGACCGGCGCCGACGGCACCGTGACGACGATCGGCAACGGGGAGGTCACGGCGCTGCCGGTCACGCTGGCGTCCGACTACACCGGCGGCCCCTCCCGCACCACGCTCATGGTGATCGCCGCCGGGCTGCTCCTCGGGGTCACGGTCGGTCCGCCGGTCATCGCCCGCCGGATGGGACGGGGCCGGTGAGCGGCACGCCCGAGGGCACCGGCGAGCACGACCCGGCGCCGCTGGAGGGCGAGGTCGTCGACCGGGCACCGGTGGCGCGTGCGTCGGACGACGACGACTGGGTGCCGGCACCGTACGTACCCGTCCCGACGTCGTGGTCCCGGCACCGGCCGACCGTCCTCGCGGGAGCGGTGGGGATCGTCCTGGCGCTGTTCGTCTCCGCCGCCCTCCCCGGTCCGGTCGGGGTCGCCGTCCGCGGGGGCTTCGACCGGATCCGGCTGGCGGCGTCCGGTGGTTCCCCGACGACGTCCGCCGGCGGGACGACGGGCGCGCTCGCCGTCGGCACCGCGACGACCAGCGCGATGACGCTGCGCGGGACCGGTCCCTTCGCGGACCTCGCGGTGTCCGTCAGCCAGACCAAGAACCTCGTCAACCAGAACATCGCCGTGTCGTGGCGTTGGGCCGGGGCGGACAAGCACCCGACACGGCTCGACGGCTCGACGATCCTCGCCAACTACATGCAGGTCATGCAGTGCTGGGGCGACACCGCTCCGGACCGGACCCGTTGTGTCTACGGCGGTTTCAGCAACACGAGCAGCTCGTTCACGAGCACGCGGTTCCTCTTCCCGCCGGCGCTCGGGGCCGCCTCGCCGGGCCCGGTCGACCCGGCCGAGACCGTCGACCTCTCGTCGACGGACTACGTCAAGGACGGGCAGCGCGACTTCCGCGTGCCGTTCGCCGCGGTGAACGGCGACGTGCTGACGCACGAGGAGCTGGACCCGGACAAGAACCCGCTCTTCGGCGAGCTCACGACGAACGAGATCCTCCAGGCCAGGACCCGGCCCGACGGAACGGGTTTCGAGACGTTCGAGACCCTGACGTTCCGCGAGAACGACGGCCTCGGCTGCGCCGACGTCGTCACCTCCGGTGCCGCGAAGGGGCAGCCGCGCCGGTGCTGGCTCGTCGTCGTCCCGCGGGGGGAGACCGAGGTCGACGGGCGCAGCTACCTCGACATCCCCAACCGCCAGCTGCAGTCCTCCCCGCTGAGCCTGACGAACTGGAACCGCCGGATCGCCTTCCCGCTGGGCTTCCAGCCGGTCGGGCAGCCCTGCCCGCTGGGGGCGAAGCAGCAGCCCGTCGGCGGCGTCGAGACCTCCACCCAGGCGGTGCTGCGCTGGCAGCCGGCCCTGTGCGCGGGCGGAGGCACCGTCTTCAGCTACACCAAGCTGCCCGACGCCGTCGTCGAGAGCGGGCTCACGGGCTCCGACGCCGGTGCCAACGGGCTGGGCTTCCTCAACGAACCCCTCACCGGCGAGGTGCCCTCGGACCGCACGCTGGTCTACGCGCCGGTCGCGGTGTCGGGTGTCGCGATCGTGGCGCTCGTCGAACGGCAGGTGGCCTCCGGCGCCCCGGCCGACGTCGCGGCGCGGGCGGGGGAGCGGATCGACGACCTGAGGCTCACCCCGCGCCTCGTCGCGAAGATGCTCACGCACTCCTACGTCAAGAACGTCAGCCTGCGCGCCGGGTACCTCGCCCGGAACCCGGTGACGATCGAGCGGGACCCCGAGTTCCTCGCCCTGAACCCCGAGTTCGCGACGCTGGCCAACTCGAGCATCGAGCTGCGGATCCCGACCGGCGTCTCGTACACGACGCAGCTCGTCTGGGAGTGGATCGAGGCGGACGAGGAGGCCCGCGACTTCGTCGCCGGCGTGCCCGACCCGTGGGGCATGCGCGTGAACCCCTTCTTCCAGGGGACCGACATCCCGCAGCAGAGCTTCCCCAAGGTGGACCCGTTCTGCGACCGGGACCCGAACCTGCCCGACCTCCCGCTGTGCGCGCTCGACCTGCACCCGTACGTCTCCGACTTCTTCGAGGGCGCGCAGGCCGTCGTCCGCGGTGTCAGCGGTGAGCGGACCCGCAACCTCGCGGCCGTCCCGCCGACGACGGCGTCGGTCCCCCGCCAGCGCTCCGGCGAGCGGAACCTGCTCGGCATCACCGACACCGCGACGGCACAACGCTTCCTGCTGCCCTCGGTCAAGCTGCGCAACCGTGCCGGGCAGTTCGTCGCCCCGACGTCCGCGACGATGCAGGCCGCGGTCGCCGCCTTCGGGCGGACGTCGTCCCTCGGGGTCACGCTGCCGGACCCGGAGGCCGCGACGCGGAACGCCTACCCGCTGACGGTCGTCACGTACGCGGTCGCGGCCCCCAACCAGTTCACCGCGGCGGCCGCCGAGCAGTACGCCGCGTTCGTCCGCTACGCGGCCGGCCCCGGACAGGTCCCCGGGAGCGCGCCCGGCACGCTGCCGGACGGGTACGCCCCCATGACGGCGGCGCAGCGAGCGGCGGCCCGGGCGGCTGCCGCGCGCATCGAGGCCCGGGTGGGCCCGAAGCAGACGCGGCCCGAACCCGTGCCCGACGAGACGCCCTCGGCGGAGCCGTCGCCCTCGGCCGCACCGGAACCGGTCCCCGCTCCGTCCGTCCCCGTCCCGGCCCCCACCGCGACCGCGCTGGAGTCCCCGGTTCCTGCGCTGACCCGGACCCCGCCCGACGCCCTCGTCAACGGCTGGGCGCGCTACGCGATGATCGTCGCGCTGCTCGTGGGCGCAGGCGGTCTCATGGTCGGACCACTGCTGCCGCGCGTCGCCGAACGCCTGCGCCGGAGCCGGTCGTGACCGCGAACGCCGTAGCGACTGGGTGTGCGCCGTTAGACCTCCCGTCGCCCCTGCGTTCACCCGCCGTTGCCCCCGGCCGTGAGGCTCCGCGTGCCGGCAGATCCCTTGCCGGCGACCGGATCGACGGTCGCGCTCGCCCCGGGAGGTCGCGCGCGGACGACGAACCGGGACACACCGCTCAGTCCGTCCGTCCAGTGAGAGGACTCTCCGTGCGAATCTCCCGAAAGGCCGCGGGGGTGGCAGCTGCGGCAGCGATGCTCGCGACGCTGCCGCTCAGCCCGGCCCAGGCCGACACGAACACCACGAGCGCGACCGCGCTCGCGGCGATCGGTTCCGACACCGCCGACGACGTCTACGAGGCGCTCTCGCTCCTGCCGTCGCTCTCCGGTGACATCGCCAACTACAAGACCGTCCCGATCGGTCGCGACATCGACACGTCGGCGAACTACCCGGGGGCCGGTGGCCGTCCGGCGGCCGCGAACTGCATCACGTCGGGCCCGCGCGGCTCCACGGAGGGCAAGAACGGCCTGCGCGCGTCCATGCAGGGCGAGGCCTACGTGCCGCTCGACCCGGTGGCCCCGGTCAACCCGGGCTCGACGAACTACACCGGCTGCGCCGGGATCGCCCGCTCCTCGAGCTCGAGCTTCCCCGCCGGCACCGCGGCGGGCTCGATGGCGCGCATCCCGTTCGCCGTCGACGCGCTCGCGCCGGCCGTCCTCAAGAACAGCACGGTCCCGAAGAAGCTCACGGCGACGTTCCTCAAGGACCTGTACACCCGCAACGGTGTCGCGGGCTCCGCCGCGTGCTTCAACATCGTCCCGCTCGTCCCGTCGTTCTCCGCGGGCACCCGGGCCTTCTGGGCCTCGGCGCTCGGCATCAGCGACTACGACTTCAGCGGCACCGGCGGCACCATCGGCACACCGCCGGCGACCGGCACCACGTGGGGCAGCTGCGTGACCGGTGGCGCCGCCAACTCGACCGGTGTCGGCACCGGCGCGGGCAACGGCCTTCCCGGTGACCGCAAGGGCGGTGCGAACGGCACCCCGATCCAGGAGCACCAGGGCTCGTTCCTCGACGCCGGCAACCAGATCCTGCCCTACTCCGTCGCGCAGTGGACGGTCCAGGGCTCCGGCGTCGTCACCGACATCCGCGGTGGCGCCGTCCTGGCGTCCGTCGACTTCACGTCGCTGACCAACACGGTGACCGACGCCAACGTCCGGCACCCGTTCGCGCTCAACGGTCAGGGCTCGGCCGCCGTCGGCTACCGCGGCCCGACGGCGAACTTCACCCGCCAGATGTTCACCTTCGTCCCGCGCACGCTCGTCGACGCCACCTTCACGGCGCCGGCGCAGCAGGTCGCGTTCACCAACGTCCCCGCTGCCGACGTCGCCCGCTTCCAGCAGGCCTTCATCGGCTCCACGTCGGACGTCTGCACCTCCTCGGCCACGATCCTGCTCTACGGCCTGGCGCCCGACGTGGCGTGCGGTACGGCCACCTTCGGCCCGTGACCACCCACCCCGCCCGCCCCTCCTCGCTCCGCACGACCGAGAAAGGTCACCCGCTCATGAAGCGCTCCACGTTCCGTGGTGCCGCCCTCGTGGTCACGGCCGCCACCCTCACCGCGTTCGGCGCGGTCGGTGCGTCGCCCGCGTCCGCGGCCCCCAACCAGTACGCCCCGAGCACCGGTACCGCGACGGGCACCCTCACGACGACGGACACGGGCATCCCGGTCGCCGTCCGCACCTCGGCGCCGTGCCCCGCGGGCACGACGACGATCAACGGGTTCTTCGAGAGCGTCGACGCCGGGATCGCTCCCGGCGCCCTCGTCATCTCGGCGAACCAGACCGACGTCGGCAACCTCACGACGTCGGGCATCCCGCTCGACAACAACCTCAAGGGCCTCGCCCAGGCGGCGGGCAAGGTGCTCGTCAACGGTGTCTACGACGTCCAGATCGTCTGCTACCCGGACGCCTTCTCGTCGCCGACGGCGCAGTTCGACGCCTCCTTCACCGTCTCCGGCGGGGTCGGCACGGGCGCCGGCACCACCGCCGTCTGGGCCGTCGCCGCGGCACCGGCCTCGACGACGGTGCTCTCGGTGAGCCCGACCAGCCCGCAGGCGCTCGGCGCGTCGGTGACCCTCTCCGCGACGGTCACGTCGTCGGCGGCGGTCTCCGGCACGGTCCAGTTCCGGTCGGGGACGACGGCGCTCGGCGCTCCGGTCGCCGTCACCGGCGGGACGGCGTCGCTCACCACGACCGCCCTGCCGGCGGGCACGCTCTCGCTCACGGCGGAGTTCGTACCGGCAGCGGGCGCGAACATCTCCGGCTCCACGTCCGCGGCGGTGCCGTTCACGATCACGGCCCCGGCGCAGGCGACGACGACGACCCTGTCGTCGAGCCCGGCGGCCCCGACGACGGCTGACGCCGTCACCCTGTCGGCGGCGGTCACGGTCGGCAGCGGCACCGTCAACAGCGGGACCGTCGTCTTCTCCGAGGGCGGCACGACCGTCGGCACGGCCGCCGTCACCAACGGCACCGCGTCGATCTCGCTCACCGGCCTGACCGCCGGCGCGCACACGTACACGGCGGCCTACCAGGGCAACGCGGCGTTCCTCACGTCGACGTCCTCCGCCATCACGGTGACGGTCACGCAGTTCGCCGGCGTGAGCGCGACCGAGACCATCACCGCCACGGTCGGGGCCGGTGCCCTGACCATCACCGCCGGCGGTGCGGTCGACCTCGGGACGCTCGCCCTCAACTCGGGCAACACGCTCCTGGTCTCCACGCCGAAGGACCTCGCTCCGGTGACCGTCACGGACACCCGCGCGGGCCAGCTCGGCTGGACGGTCAACGGTTCGATGACCGACTTCACCGGTCCGGGCACCGCGAAGATCAACGGCGAGAACCTCGGCTGGACGCCGCGGGTCATCTCGGCGGGCGCGGGTCAGACCGTGACCGCGGGCCCGGCCGTGGCCCCGGCCAACGGCGTCGCCCCGGGTGCCGCCGCGACCGGCGCCGGCATCAAGGCCTCCAAGGTCCTCGCGACCGCGGCCAACGGCGCGAGCATCGGCACCGCCCAGCTCACCGCCGCGCTCCTGCTCCAGGCGCCGACCAGCACCACGGCCGGCACGTACAGCACGACGCTCACCCTGACGGCTCTCTGAGTCAGGCGCTCCACCGGTCCCCGCCGGGCCTTCCGGCCCGGCGGGGACCACCCTCGTCCCCCGCACCTGTTCCAGGAACCGGAGAACCGCCATGACGACGCTGCCGACGTCTCGCCCGACCGGCCGCCGCTTCGCCTCAGCAGCCGTGGCCCTCGGTCTTCTCGGCGCCGTCGCCGGCACCCTCCTGGCCGGTGCGGCTCCGGCGTCGGCCTCGCCGGCCGCCGCGGGCGTCACGGTCCCGCTCGCCCACGGCCCTCTGCTCACGGCCGAGAACCGGCTGGGCGACGACGGCAAGCGCAGCTTCGGGGTGCAGCCCGCGTCCGCGAAGAAGCCGGACGCGCGCCCCAACCTCACGTACCGGGACGTCGCCCCGGGGCAGCGGTTCTTCGACCACGTCGCGTTCGTCAACGTGTCCGCGCTGCCGGTGACCCTCACGGTCTACCCCGCGGACGCCATGAACACCCCGGAAGGTGCCTTCGACGCCCTGACCCGGGACAAGCGCTCGACCGACCTCGGGGCCTGGATCAAGCTCCGGCGGAGCCAGGTCACCGTCCCGGCCCGGTCGGCGTTCGTCACCCCGATCGAGATCCGGGTCCCGAAGGGCGCCGAGCCCGGGGACCACGCCGCGGCGATCATCGCCTCGCTGCGCACCACGACCAAGGACGCCAAGGGCAACGTCGTCAACCGGGACACCCGGGTGGGCACCCGGGTGTACGTCCGCGTCAAGGGCGAGCTGACGCCGAAGATCGAGCTCGCGCGTACGGACGTCGACTTCTCCGGCGGGCTGCCGTTCACCGGTGCCGCCGAGGTGACCTACACGGTGCGCAACACCGGCAACGTGCGCCTCGAGGGCACCCAGACCGTGCGGGTGGGCGGTCTGTTCGGCGTGGCGGGGCGTTCCGTCGCCCTCCCCGACATGGCGGAGCTGCTGCCGGGCAACGAGCTCACCTACACGACGACCGTGAAGAAGGTCGTCCCGACCTTCTTCAACGAGGCGGAGGTCGTCGTCGACCCGGTGTCCGTCACGGGGAACGTCGACCCGGCCAGCGCCCAGGCCGTCGGGTCGGTGTCGTTCCTCGCCGTCTCGTGGGTCGCCGTCCTCGTGCTCCTCGTCCTCG
>JACRAB010000422.1 GCA_016213575.1 Actinomycetota bacterium | reverse complement strand
GAAGAAGGCGCCGCCGCCGGCGAGGGCGTCGAGGACGGCCCGGTGCACGTCGCCGACGACGAGGTCGGCGTCGGGGTCGGGCAGCGTGAGCGGCGCGAGGTCGGCGGGGTGCAGCGCGACCCAGCCGTCCTCGCCGGGGAGCGCGCCGTGCCCGGACCACACGACCTCACCCGCCGCGGTGAGCTCGTCGAGCATCGTGGGGGAGTAGCCGGGCACCCGGGCCGGCAGCACGAGGGTCTCCAGCGCGCTCGCCGGCACGACCGCCCCCGCGAGCTGCTCGACGGCGCGCAGCACCCCCTCCGCGCCGCGCACCGACGAACCGACGCCCTGCCACGACGGCAGGAAACGGGCGAGGTCGGCGGCCGGCACCGGCTCGACCTCGGCACGCAACGCCGCGAGCGAGCGGCGGCGCAGCGTGCGGAGCACCTCGGCGTCGCAGTAGTCGGTGCCCTGGCCGCCGCCGGACTCCAGCGGGCGCAGCTCGCCCTCGACGAGCCGGCCGGCCGCGACGAGCCGGCGCAGCGCCTCGGTGACGACGGCGGGCCCGAGGCCGTACCGGGCCGCGACGTCGTGCGCCGTGAACGGGCCGTGGGTTCGGGCGTGCCGGCCCAGCAGGTCGGCGAGCGGGTCGGGGACGGGCTCGGTGACGACCTCGGCGATCCCGACCGGCAGCGGCGTCCCGAGCGCGTCCCGGAGCCGGCCGGCGTCCTCGACGACGGCCCAGCGCTGCTCGCCGGCGACCCGGACCCGGATCACACGCCGGGCGGCCTCGAGCGCGTCGAGCCCGCCGGCCGCGACCGTCGGGAGCGCGGTCTCGCCGCCGTCGGTCTCGCCGGTCGTCGCCCGGGCGTCGACCTCGGCGGTCGTCAGCGGACCGAGCAGCCGCAGCAGGTCGGCGACCCCCTCGAGACCGCGGACCCGGCGCCCCGGGTCGAGCCGCTGCAGCTCCCCCTCGGTACGGGTGAGGGCGGCCGGGTCGAGCAGGTCCCGCAGCGCCGCGCCCTCGCCCCGGCCGAGCAGCTCGGCGAGCAGCGTCGGGTCGAGCGCGAGGGCTGCGGCCCGACGCTCGGCGAGGGGTGAGTCCCCCTCGTAGAGGAACTGCGCCACGTAGCCGAAGAGCAGGCTGCGGGCGAACGGCGACGGCTGGGTGGTCTCGACCTCGACGACCTTGACCTTGCGGGACGCGAGGTCCCTCATGAGCTCGACGAGCCCGGGCACGTCGAAGACGTCCTGGAGGCACTCCCGGACCGTCTCCAGGACGATCGGGAACGACCCGTACCGGCTCGCGACCTGGAGCAGCTGGGCGGCCCGCTGACGCTGCTGCCACAGCGGCTGCCGCTTGCCGGGCGTGCGGCGCGGCAGCAGCAGGGCCCGCGCGGCGCACTCCCGGAACCGGGCGGCGAACAGCGCCGAGCCGCCGAGCTCGGTCGTCACGAGGTCCTCGACGTCGTCGGCGTCGAGGGTCATGAGGTCGGCGACGTCGGGGGCCCGGCCGTCCGGGGTCTCGACGTCCGGCAGCCGCAGGACGATCCCGTCGTCCCCGTGCATCGCCTGCACCTCGACGCCGAACCGCTCCCGGAACCGGGCGGCGACGGCGAGCGCCCACGGCGCGTGGACCTGGCCGCCGAACGGCGAGTGGACGACGACCCGCCAGTCCCCGAGCTCGTCGCGGAACCGCTCCACGACGAGGGTCCGGTCGTCCGGCACGTGCCGGGTGGCCGCCGGCTGCTCGCGCAGGTAGGCGAGCAGGTTGTCCGCGGCCCACTCGTCGAGCCCGGCGCCCCGGGCCCGCTCACGGGCCGCGTCGTCGTTGAGCCGGGTCAGCTCGCGGACGAACGCGCCGACCGCGCGGCCGAGCTCGGCGGGCCGGCCCTGGGCGTCGCCATGCCAGAACGGCAGCTTGCCCGGCTGGCCCGGCGCGGGCGTCACGAGCACCCGGTCGTGGGTGATCTCCTCGATCCGCCACGAGGAGGAGCCGAGCGTGAAGACGTCACCGACGCGCGACTCGTAGACCATCTCCTCGTCGAGCTCCCCGACCCGGCGGCCGGCGCCCTTGCGGGCCTCGTCGCCGCCCGCGAGGAACACGCCGAAGAGGCCGCGGTCGGGGATCGTCCCGCCGGACGTCACCGCGAGCCGCTGCGCACCCGGGCGCGCGCTCACGGTGCCGGTGAGCCGGTCCCAGACGAGGCGGGGCCGCAGCTCGGCGAACTCGTCGCTCGGGTACCGCCCGGAGAGCATGTCGAGCACGGCCTCGAGCACCCCCCGGGTCAGCGTCGAGAACGGGGCCGCCCGCCGGACGAGCGCCTCGAGGTCGTCGACCGACCACGGCTCCATGGCGAGCATCGCGACGATCTGCTGGGCGAGGACGTCGAGCGGGTTCGCGGGCACCCGCAGCGCCTCGATCTTCCCGTCGCGCATGCGCTCCACGACGACGGCGGTCTGCACGAGGTCGCTGCGGAACTTCGGGAAGAGCACGCCGCGCGACACGGCGCCGACCTGGTGCCCGGCCCGGCCGACCCGCTGCAGGCCGCTCGCGACGCTCGGCGGCGACTCGACCTGGACGACGAGGTCGACGGCGCCCATGTCGATGCCGAGCTCGAGGCTCGACGTCGCGACGACCGCCGGCAGCCGGCCGGCCTTGAGCTCCTCCTCGATGATCGAGCGCTGCTCCTTGCTCACCGAGCCGTGGTGCGCGCGGGCCAGCGTCGTCGGGACCCCGACCGCGGCCCCGGCCTGCGCCATCATCGCGGCCGGCTGCACCGAGCCCGGCTCGGGAAGCTCCTCGCCCGTCGTCCGCTCGTGCCAGACCTCGTTGAGCCGGGCGGTGAGCCGCTCGGCGAGCCGCCGTGAGTTCGAGAACACGAGGGTCGAGCGGTGCTCGGCGATGAGGTCGACGACGCGTTCCTCGACGTGCGGCCAGATCGACGGACGCCGCAGCGCACCCGCCGCGGCCCCGGTGAGGTCCGGCTCCGCCCAGCCGCCCGGTGCGCCGTCCGCACCGCCGGTGCCGCCCGTACGCCCGCCGCCGACCCCGCCGGGCGCACCGCCGGGCACCCCGGTCGCGGCGGCGTCGAGGTCGGCCATGTCGGGCACCGGGACGACGACCCGCAGGTCGAACTTCTTCGTCGAGGGCGGCTGGACGATGTGCACGGGCGTCTGCCCGGAGCCGCCGAGCCAGCGCGCGACCTCCTCGACCGGCCGCACGGTCGCCGACAGGCCGACGCGCTGCGCGGGGCCGGGGAGCAGCGCGTCGCGCCGCTCCAGGCTCAGCGCGAGGTGCGCGCCGCGCTTGGACCCGGCGAGCGCGTGGACCTCGTCGACGACGACCGTCTCGACGCCGGCGAGCGACGAGCGCGCCGCCGAGGTGAGGATGAGGAACAGCGACTCGGGGGTCGTGATGAGGATGTCCGGCGGGGTCTTCGCGAACGCCCGGCGCTCGTCGGCGGGGGTGTCCCCGGAGCGGACGCCGACGCGCAGGTCCGGCACCGGCAGCCCGAGCCGGGTCGCCGCCTGCCGGATCCCGGCGAGCGGGCTGCGCAGGTTGCGCTCGACGTCCACCGCCAGCGCCTTGAGGGGCGAGACGTAGAGCACCCGGCAGCGCTGCGACGCCTCGGCCGGCGCCGGTGCCGCGGCGAGCCGGTCGAGCGCCCAGAGGAACGCGGCGAGCGTCTTGCCCGAGCCGGTCGGGGCGACGACGAGGGCGTGGTCGCCCCGGGAGACCGCCGCCCAGGCGCCGACCTGCGCCGGGGTGGGGGCGTCGAAGGCGCCCTCGAACCACGACCGGGTCGCCGGCGTGAACCGTGCGAGCACGGCCTGCGGCGAGGTGTCGTCGGAACGGCGGGCGGCCATACCGACATCCTGCCCCGCACCACCGACAGCCCGCCCGTCCGGTTCCGTGGGCGGGACGGCCGTGCCGCCCGTCGGTCCCGCGTGCGATGCTCGCCGCGTGCGGATGAGCGACTTCTGGACCCTCGTGGACGGCGAGTTCGGGCCGGTGCACGGCCGCCTCCTCGTGCGCGAGCACGTCGTCGGCGCGCTCGGCCACCGGACGCCCCAGCAGGCCCTGGACGCCGGCGAGGACGCCCGCACCGTGTGGTTCGCGCTCTGCGACGACCTCGACGTCCCGCAGGAACGCCGCTGGGGCCTCGACGAGCAGCAGGCCCGCTCCGCGCGCCGCGGCCGGTCGTCGTGACGGCGGACGGCGGGCCGGTCGCGGTCGCCGTGCACAACCGACGGACCGTCCCCGTGCTGGCGGCGTCGCAGGTCATCGGCGGTATCGGGGTCACCGCCGGCGTCACGGTCAACGGCATCCTCGCCCAGGACCTCTCCGGCTCGACGTCCCTGGCCGGCCTCGCGCAGACGATGGGCGTCATCGGCGGCGCGGCGCTCGCCGTCCCGCTCGCGCGGCTCGCGATGCGGCACGGGCGCCGTCCGGCGCTCACCCTCGGGTACGCGGTGGGGGCGCTCGGCGCCGCGCTGTCGGTGACCGCCGGGGTGCTGCGCTCCTTCCCCCTGCTGCTGGTCGGCGCGACCCTCTTCGGCGGGGGCTCGGCCTCCGGGCTGCAGGCCCGCTTCGCCGCCATCGACGGGGTGGACGCCGCGCGCCGCGGCCGGGTGCTGTCGCTCGTCGTCTGGGCGGCGACGGTCGGTGCGGTCACCGGGCCGCTCCTCATCATCCCCGCGGAGGCGCTGAGCCGGGGACTCGGCCTGCCCGGGATCGTCGGGTCCTTCGTCGTCGCCGTCATCGGGTACACGGCGGCCGCTCTCGTGCTGTGGGCGCTGCTGCGTCCCGACCCGCTCGCGCACGCGCTGCGGGACCGGGGCGCCGCGGCGGCCCTGCGCCCGCCCGCCGGCGGGCGCCGTGGGCCGTCGCCGACGTGGCTCGCGCTGAACGCGGCAGTCCGCAGCCCCGACGCCCTGCTCGGCCTCGCGGCGGTCGGGGTCGGGCACGCCGTCATGGTCGCCGTCATGGTCATGACCCCGGTCCACCTGTACGGCGGCGGCGTCTCGAGGCCGGTCGTCGGCGTCGTCATCGCCGGGCACGTCGCGGGGATGTACGCGCTGAGCCCGGTCTGGGGCTGGGTCACCGACCGCTACGGCCGCCGCACGGCGATCGCGCTCGGGGTCGCCTGCCTCGCGCTCGCCTGCGCCGTGGCGGCGAGCGCCCCCGCGACCGGGCCGGGCCGGTCCGCGGTCGCGCTCGTCCTGCTCGGTCTCGGCTGGTCGGGCTGCCTCGTCGCGGGGTCGACCCTGCTGTCCGAGTCCGTCCCGGCCGACGTCCGGACCTCGGTGCAGGGGATGTCCGACCTCGTCATGGGGGTCGTCGCGGCGAGCGCCGGCGTCCTGGCCGGGCCGGTCGTCGAGTGGTTCGGGTACGGCGTCCTGGCGCTGAGCACGCTCGTCCTGCTCGTCCCCGTGCTCGTCCTGCTCGCCCGGCGGGGAAACCGGTTCGAGCCTGTCGGGGGCGCCGCGTAGGGTCGGGGACCGTGGACGCCGACGACCGCGAGGTCCTCATCAGCGCCCGCGGGCTGACCAAGCGCTTCGACGACTTCACCGCCGTCGACGGCATCGACGTCGAGGTCCGCCGGGGCGAGGCGTTCGGCTTCCTCGGCCCGAACGGGGCGGGCAAGTCCTCGACGATGCGGATGGTCGGGTGCGTCTCCCCGCCGTCCGGCGGCGAGCTGCGGATCCTCGGCCACGACCCGCGCACGAGCGGGCCGCAGATCCGGGCCCGGCTCGGCGTCGTCCCGCAGCGCGACACCCTCGACGAGGAGCTCACGGTCGCGGAGAACCTCGTCGTCTACGCGCGCTACTTCGGCATCTCGCGCAAGGCCGCGCACGCGAAGGCCGCCGAGCTCCTCGAGTTCGCGCAGCTCGCCGAGCGGGCCGGCAGCCGGGTCGAGCCGCTCTCCGGCGGCATGAAGCGGCGGCTGACGATCGCCCGCTCGCTCGTCAACGACCCGGAGATCCTCCTGCTCGACGAGCCGACGACCGGGCTCGACCCGCAGGCCCGGCACGTCCTGTGGGACAGGCTCTTCCGGCTCAAGCGGCAGGGCGTCACGCTCGTCCTCACGACGCACTACATGGACGAGGCCGAGCAGCTGTGCGACCGGCTCGTCGTCATGGACGCCGGCCGGATCGTCGCCGAGGGCAGCCCGCGCTCGCTCATCGAGGAGCACTCCAGCCGCGAGGTCCTCGAGCTGCGCTTCCCGGACGACGACAACGCGCCGTGGGCCGGTCCGGTCACCGCGGGCGCGGGCGCGCTCGCCGAGCGGGTCGAGGTGCTGCCGGACCGGTTGCTCGTCTACACCCCGGACGGCGACGCCGCGGTGCAGGCGGTGCACGCGGCCGGGCTGCGGCCGTCGTCCGTGCTCGTGCGGCGCTCCACGCTGGAGGACGTCTTCCTCCACCTCACCGGCCGCCTGCTCGTCGACTGACCGGGGCCGGGCCGATGACCACGACAGGGACCGCGGGGACCGCGGGGGCGGGGACGACGGTCCGCACGGTGCGGGCCGGCGGCACCGTGCCGGGCCGGGCCGCCGGGGCCGGCCGGGCCCTGGAGTTCTGGGCGCGCACCTACCGCCGGACGTGGCGCGGCAGCGTCGTCTCCGGGGTGCTGTCGCCGCTGCTCTACCTCGGGTCTCTGGGATTCGGGCTCGGCACGCTCGTCGACACGGGGGCGTCCGGCGGCGTCGGCGTCCCGTACGTGCTGTTCGTCGCGCCGGGCGTCCTCGCGGCGAACGCGATGCAGGCCGGGGTCGGCGAGGCGACCTGGCCGGTCATGGGCGCGATCAAGTGGCAGCGGCAGTACCACGCGATGCTCGCGACCCCGCTCGCCGTCGTCGACGTGCTCCTCGGGCACCTCACCTTCATCGTGCTGCGGCTGCTCGCCGTGAGCGTCGTCTTCGGCGTCGTCGGGGCGCTGCTCGGCGCCTTCACGTCGTGGTGGACGGTCGGCGCCGTCCTCGTCGCGACGCTGTGCGGCGCCGCCTACGCCGCCCCCGTGATGGCCTTCGCGGCCGCCCAGGAGAACGACCAGGGGTTCGCGTACCTCTTCCGCTTCGTGCTCGTCCCGACGTTCCTGTTCGCCGGCACCTTCTACCCGGTCGACCAGCTGCCGGCGGCGATCCGGCCGGTGGCCTGGGTGACCCCGCTGTGGCACGCGACGCAGGCCTGCCGCGACCTCGCGCTCGGCAGCCCGGACCTCGCGGCCGTCGGCGCGCACTGCGCCTACCTCGCGCTGTGGGTCGCGGTCGGCGTCGTCGCCGCCCGGGTCGTCTACCGCAGGAGGCTCGTCCGATGACGACGGCGCCCCCGGCACCGGCCGCAGGCGGCGGCGCGGTCCTGCGTGCCGTGGCCCGCGCCGTCCCGATGCCCGCCGGGGCCGGGATGGCGCGGATGCTCGTCGAGCGCAACGCCCGGGTGTACCGGCGCGGCTGGCTGCTGCTCGTCAGCGGGTTCGTCGAGCCGGTCTTCTACCTGTTCTCCCTCGGGGTGGGGCTCGGGGCGCTCGTCGGGGACGTCGACGCCGGCGGCGTCCTGGTGTCCTACGCGATGTTCGTCGCGCCCGCGATGCTCGCGTCGTCCGCGATGAACGGCGCGGTCTACGACTCGACGTTCAACGTGTTCTTCAAGCTCAAGTACGCACGGCTCTACGACAGCGTCCTCGCGACCCCGCTCGGCCCGCGCGACGTCGCCGTCGGCGAGATCGCGTGGGCCCAGCTGCGCGGCGGGCTGTACGCGGTGATGTTCATGGTCGTCATGGCCGCGAGCGGGCTGCTGCGCTCGTGGTGGGCGCTGCTCGCGCTCCCGGCGGCGACGCTCGTCGGGCTCGCCTTCGCGGCGGTCGGGATGGCGGCGACGACGTGGATGCGGTCCTGGCAGGACTTCGACCTGCTCAACCTCGTCGTCCTGCCGATGTTCCTGTTCTCCGCGACGTTCTTCCCGCTCTCGACGTACCCGGAGGGGCTGCAGCCGGTCGTCCGGGTGCTGCCGCTCTACCACGCCGTCGAGCTGGTGCGCGGGCTGTGCCTGGGCCTGCCCGACGTGAGCATGCTCGGCCACGTCGCCTACCTGCTCGTGCTCGGCACGGGCGGGGTGGTCGTCGCGGCGCGCCGGCTGGACCGGCTGCTGCTGTCCTGACCGGCGGTCCCGACCGCCTGCCGTTGTCACTTTCGGTAGTCGGTGCACGGCAGGGCGTGCGGAACATCGCTGCTGGTCACCGGGCGATCGGATGACCGCGGGGATCTCCGGCCCGGCGTCACGCTGCGCTTCGGTACGGTCGTCCTGTGACCGGTACCAGCGACCACGGGGAGGGCGCGCCCAGCTCGGGCGGGTTCACCGTCTTCGCGGCTGCGGTCCGGCCGGAGCTGTCCCGCCTCGCCTACCTGCTCACCGGGCACCACGCGACCGCCGACGACGCCGTGGCCGGCGCGCTCAGGGAGGCCGCCGGGGCCTGGTCCGGCCCGGGGGCGGCCGCCGTCGACGCATGCCGGATCGCGCTCGTGCGCCAGGCGCTCGTGCTCGCCGAGCACCTCGACCGCTCGCAGGACGACGACTTCTGGCGCGGCGGCGCCTGGGCGCTCCAGCGGCTCCCCGCCGACCAGCGGCTCATCGTCGCGCTCGCCGCCGAGCCCGGCCTCGACGAGGAGGCGACCGCCCGGCTGCTCGGGGTCCCCGTCCGGGTCGTGCGCCGCAGGCTCCGCGCCGGGAGCGCGAGCCTGGGCCGGCACCTGAAGATCCCCGCGGCGGGCGGGACGGCGGCCGTGCTCGACGCCGTCCGTGTCGTCGCCGGGACGCACCGGGTCGGGTCGGCGAGCGTCATGCCCGTGGTCCCCGCCGTGACCGGGCCGGTCCCGGTCACCCCCGCGGTGCCCGGCGTCCCCGACGACGTGTCCGACGACGCACGCGACGACGCGCCCGGTGACGGGTCGGCCGCCGGCGACGCCGACGTCACGACCGCCGGCGCCGCGCGCAGGTCGGGGACGACGCCCCGGTCGGCGGCCGGCCGGCTCGCGGTCGCGGCGGTCGCGCTCGCCGTCGGCGGCGCGTCGCTCTTCTGGCTGCTGCGCCCGGGCTCGGACGGCGACGTGACGCTCTCGGCCGCGACGCCGTCCGCGAGCACCTCCGCCCTGGGCCCCGCCGCCCCGACCACGCCGTCGTCGGGGGTCGCGAGCCCGACGACGTCCGCCCCGACCGGGTCGCCGTCCCGGACGGCCGGCACCGGGACGGCGCGGCGGACCGTGACCAAGACGGCGGCCCGCGACGCCACCCGGACGGCCGGCACCACGACGCGCGCGACGACGACCACCCGCACGCGGACCCGGACGACGACACCGCCGAAGACCACCACGCGGACGACCCGGACGACCCGCACCACCCGGACCACCACGACGACGACCCGGAGCCTGCCCGCCGGGCTGCTCCTCGGCCGGGCCTCCGACCGCTGCCTGGAGGTCCCCGGCGGTGCCGGCTGGGGGACCCAGGCCCGGCTCGGCGACTGCGTCGGCGGTGCCGGGCAGACGGTGTCCGACGGTCCCGGCGGCAGCCTGCGCCTGGCCGGGCTGTGCCTGGACGACTTCAACTGGGGCACGTCCCCGGGGAGCCTGGTGGTCGTGTGGGGCTGCTCGGGCCAGGCGAACCAGCGGTGGGTCCTCGGCGGCGACGGCACGATCCGCAGCGTCCACGCGTCGTCGCTGTGCATCGCCGCGGAGGGCGGCGGCACCGGCGCCGGCACCCGGCTCGTGCTCCTGACCTGCGACGGCGGCCCGAGCCAGGTCTGGACCCGGACCTAGCCCTACCCGGTACGTGCGGGCCCGGACCCGAGCGGGGCCCCGGGGCTCCGTCAGCCCTTCGGTGCGGGGAGCAGACCGGAGAGGGCCGCCCAGCGGGCGATCTCGCAGCCGTTCGAACGGTCGAAGGTCGTGGAGACGGGGTTGCCGCGCCACGTGCCCTCGACGCTGGCCCGCTCCGGGCCGCCGTAGACCATCGTGCACATCTGGTCCTTCGGGACCGGCAGGAGCGCGGTCGCGCCCTTCGCGTCGAGCGCCGCGCACGCCGCGGCCGGGTCGGGGTGGTCGCCGCCCGGCGGGTCGCACTCCAGCCGCCACGTCAACGGGCCCGAGCCGTCGTCCACGACGACGGTCAGGGCGGTCGCGCCGCTCGCGGCCGGGGTGGGGACCGCCGTCGGGCTCTGCGAGGAGAGCGTGAGCGACGGGGACGAGGAGCCGCTCGCGGCGGTGCTCCCGCCGCCGCAGGCGGCGAGCGCCGCCGCCGCTCCGAGGACGACGAGCGCCGGGGCGGTGGACCGGTGGCGGTGGCCCGGGCGGGTCGTCATGGGAGGCCCCTTCCGTGGGCGGGTCCGTGCGCGTGCTGCCCGCACAGTGTGCCGGGCAGCCGGTGGACGCGGCAGCAGGGGGACGACGTTGCAGCGGAACGGCGTGTCGGGCTGAGATCGAACACGTGTTCGGACTACTCTCGTCCACAGTTGGCGGCGTCGCCCCACTGTCCACAGGTCCGCAGCAGTGCGGAGCGGTTGTCGGTGGCAAGCCGTACGGTCGTCGGCGATGGCACTGAAGAGATCGACGACGACCCGTACCGACCCCACGCCCCAGGCTCCCCGGCGCACCGCGAGCGCCCGTTCACGAGGTGAGGACATGCCCGCTCCTGCAGACCGTGAGAAGGCCCTCGAGGCCGCTCTCGCCCAGATCGACCGCCAGTTCGGCAAGGGCTCCGTCATGCGGCTGGGCGAGGACTCGCGCCCGCCCCTCGAGGTCATCCCGACCGGCTCCATCGCTCTCGACGTGGCCCTCGGCATCGGCGGCCTGCCGCGCGGCCGGGTCGTCGAGATCTTCGGCCCGGAGTCGTCCGGTAAGACGACCGTCGCCCTGCACGCCGTGGCGAGCGCCCAGCGCGCGGGCGGCATCGCAGCCTTCATCGACGCCGAGCACGCGCTCGACCCGGAGTACGCCAAGAAGCTCGGCGTCGACACGGACGCTCTCCTGGTGTCCCAGCCGGACACCGGTGAGCAGGCCCTCGAGATCGCCGACATGCTCATCCGGTCCGGTGCGCTCGACATCATCGTCATCGACTCCGTCGCGGCGCTCGTGCCCCGCGCCGAGATCGAGGGCGAGATGGGCGACAGCCACGTCGGCCTCCAGGCCCGCCTCATGTCGCAGGCCCTGCGGAAGATCACCGGTGCCCTCAACAACTCCGGCACGACGGCGATCTTCATCAACCAGCTGCGCGAGAAGATCGGCGTCATGTTCGGCTCGCCGGAGACGACGACCGGTGGCCGGGCGCTGAAGTTCTACGCCTCGGTCCGGCTCGACGTCCGGCGCATCGAGACCCTCAAGGACGGTTCCGAGCCGGTCGGCTCGCGCACCCGGGTCAAGGTCGTCAAGAACAAGGTCAGCCCGCCGTTCAAGCAGGCCGAGTTCGACATCATGTACGGCCGGGGCATCTCCCGTGAAGGCTCGGTGCTCGACATCGGCGTCGACCTCGGCATCGTCAAGAAGTCGGGGGCGTGGTTCACCTACGAGGGCGAGCAGCTCGGCCAGGGCCGCGAGAACGCGAAGCAGTTCCTGACCGACAACCTCGACCTGATGGTCGAGATCTCGGAGAAGATCCGCCAGGCCGTCGGCATCGGTGACGTGGAGGAGGCACCCGAGGTCGACCTGGCCGAGGACGAGGTCGAGATCGACAGCTGACGAGCCACCACCGACGGCCTCGGCTCAGAGGGAGCCG
>JACRAB010000420.1 GCA_016213575.1 Actinomycetota bacterium | reverse complement strand
TTCATGGACGCGCACCCCGGCGAGGTCGACCCCGTCGTCGAGCAGGTCATCCGCTCGGGCGCGCGGTTCAGCGCGGTCGACGCGTACCGCGCCCTCTACCGGCTGCAGGACCTGCGGCACGCCGTCGCACCGCTGTGGCGGGACGTCGACGCCGTCCTCGTGCCGACGGTCGGGACGACGTTCACCAAGGCCGAGGTCGACGCCGACCCGGTGCGCCGCACCCTGATGCTGGGCCGGTACACCCAGTCCGGCAACCTGCTCGACCTCGCCGGCATCGCGCTGCCGCTCGGCACCACGCCGGACGGCCGGCCGCTCGGGGTCACCCTGCTCGGCCCCGCCGGCAGCGACCTCACGCTCGCCGCGATCGCCGCCCGGCTCCTCGACGAGCCCGCGGCCCCAGGCCCCGTCGTCCTCGACCTGCTCGCGGACGCCGGTCTGCTCCCGTCCACCCGTCAGGAGGCAGCAGCATGACCACCCCGTTCCCCGTCCCCGCACCACCCGGCCCGGACACCCCTGTCGTCGACGCGCAGCCGTACGGGTTCCCGCTCGACCTCGCGACGACGGCCCTCGTCCTCATCGACATGCAGCGCGACTTCGTCGAGCCCGGCGGCTTCGGCGAGTCGCTCGGCAACGACGTCGCGCAGCTCGCGGGCGTCGTCCCGGTGCTCAAGGGCGTGCTCGAGGCGGCCCGTGCCGCGGGCCTGCTCGTCGTCCACACCCGGGAGGGGCACCTGCCGGACCTGTCGGACTGCCCGCCCGCGAAGCTGTTGCGCGGCAAGCCGTCGGCACGCATCGGCGACCCGGGCCCGAACGGCCGCATCCTCGTCCGCGGGGAGAAGGGCCACGACATCGTCGACGACCTCTACCCGGTGGACGGCGAGCCCGTCGTCGACAAGCCGGGCAAGGGCGCCTTCTACGCCACCGGGTTCGGCGACCTGCTCCGCGAGCGCGGGATCACCCGGCTCGTCGTCACCGGGGTCACGACAGAGGTGTGCGTGCATACAACGGTCCGGGAGGCGAACGACCGCGGCTACGAGTGCCTCGTGCTCTCCGACTGCGTCGGCTCGTACTTCCCGGCCTTCCAGCAGGTCGGGCTCGAGATGGTCGCCGCCCAGGGCGGCATCTTCGGCTGGACCGCCCCGGCGGCCGCCTTCCTCGCCGCCCTCGCCGCGGCGTCCGCCCCGGCCCTGTCCACGACCTGACGCCGAACCCCCGACCGCGGAACCCCCGAACCCCCGAACTCCGAACCCCCGAACCGCCCGCGCCCTGCGACCTCCCAGGAGCTGCCATGTCCACCACAGACACCCGGTCCCAGACCGATCCCGACGCCGCGTTCACGCTCCCCTACTGGGTGCGCGGCGACACGAACGCGTTCTTCGGCCTCGGCTTCAACATCCTCGTCAACGTGCTCGTCCTCACCGGGCTGACGATCGGCGTCGTCCAGATCCCGGCCGGCGACGTCTTCGGCACGATCCTGCCCGCGCTCGGCATCGCACTCGTCGCCGGCAACGTCTACTACTCCTACCTCGCGCGCCGCCTCGCCTTCGCCGAGCGCCGGACCGACGTCGCCGCCCTGCCCTACGGGCCGAGCGTGCCGCACATGTTCATCGTCGTCTTCGTCGTCATGCTCCCGGTGTACCTGCAGACGAAGAGCGCGGTGACGGCGTGGCAGGCCGGCGTCGCCTGGGCGTTCATCATCGGCGTCATCGTCCTCATCGGGGCGTTCGTCGGCCCGTACATCCGCAAGTACACGCCGCGGGCCGCGCTGCTCGGCACCCTGGCCGGCATCTCGATCTCCTTCATCTCCATGCGGCCCGCCGCACAGATGTGGGAGGCCGCGTGGATCGCGCTGCCCGTCCTCGTGCTCATCATCATCGGCTTCCTCGCCGGGGTCCGGCTGCCGGGCGGCTTCCCGATGGGTCTGGCGGCACTGCTCGTCGGGACGGCGATCGCCTGGGCCGGCGGGTACATGAGCACGCCCGACGTGACCGCGGCGGCGAAGGACATCGCCATCGGGCTGCCGACGCTGCAGCTCGACCTGCTCTTCACGGGGCTGTCCGAGGTGGCGCCGCTGCTCGCGACGGCGATCCCGCTCGGGGTCTACAACTTCACCGAGGCCATGACGAACGTGGAGAGCGCCGAGGCCGCGGGCGACAAGTACTCCCTGCGCGCCGTCCTGCTCGCGGACGGCACGGGCGCCATCATCGGCTCGGCGCTCGGCTCGCCGTTCCCGCCGGCGGTCTACATCGGCCACCCGGGCTGGAAGGACGCGGGCGGCCGCACCGGCTACTCGATGGCCAGCGGCATCGCCGTCGCGCTCATGTGCTTCCTCGGCCTCTTCGGCCTGCTCGCGGCCCTGCTGCCGACCCCGGCGATCGTGCCGATCCTGCTGTACATCGGCTTCATGATCGGGGCGCAGGCCTTCCAGGTGTCACCGAAGGTGCACGCCGCTGCGGTCGTCGCCGCGCTCGTGCCGAACATCGCGCAGTGGGCGACGACCTACATGGACAACGTGCTCGCCGCGGCCGGCACGAGCGCGGCGGAGGTCGGCGAGGACAAGATCCTCGCGGCCGGGGTCGTCTACTCGGGCACGAAGACGCTCGGGGAGGGCGGCATCCTCGCCGGTCTCGTCCTCGGCGCGATCGTCGCCTTCCTCATCGACCGCCGGTTCGTCTGGGCGGCCGGGTTCTGCGGTGCCGGCGCCGCGCTGTCGTGGATCGGGCTCATCCACGGCGAGAAGGTCGAGTGGGGCGCGAACGGCCAGGTCGCCCTCGGGTACCTGTTCGCCGGCATCGTCTGCGCCGCGTTCGTCGCGCTCAGGCTGCCCGAGCGGGTCCCGGACCCCGAGGAGGCCGAGCTCGAGAACGCGTGACCCGTCCAGGCCCGGCGCGGTCCCGTCAGGTGCCCGCGGCGAGGAGCAGCCGCCATGCGTGCTCCTCGTCGCGGGCGGCGAGGACCGTCGTCCGACCGCTGATGAAGTTCATGCCGGCCACCAGGCGGGTCCCGGCCGGGTGCCGGCCGATGATGACGATGCGCAGGGTGTGCTCGCGCAGGGCGTCGACGTGCAGCCGCTTGGACTCGGTCATGAGCCGTGCGTCGAGGACGAACGGCTGCTCGCGGGCGTCGACGAGGACCCGGACCGGGCCGGGCGGCTCGGCGACGACGAGCCGGTGCAGGTCACGGGTCAGCGCGATCAGCCCCGAGCCGTCGGAGCGACCCGTGACGAGCCGGAGGTAGCGCTCGGCCCCCCGCTCGACCCACGTGCACGAACCCACGACCGCCTCCACGATGACCTCCTCGGGAACCCCGGGTACCCGTCGGCCGCGGGCGCCCGGACCTGAGGTTCTAGCCTTGCCCCCGTGACGACCGGCGGGACCTACCTGGGCGACCTCCGGATCGTCCTGCGGGGCAGGGACTTCCGCCGCCTGTTCGCGACCCGGCTCGTCTCCCAGGCCGCGGACGGCGCGTTCCAGGCCGGCCTGGCGAGCCTGTTCTTCTTCTCCCCCGAGCGGGCCGCGACGGCCGGGGCGGTGGCGGCCGCGTTCGCGGTCGCCGTCCTGCCGTACACCCTCGTCGGCCCGTTCGCCGGGGTGCTCCTCGACCGCTGGCGCCGGCGGCAGGTGCTTGTCGTGGCGAACCTCGTGCGGGCCGGGCTCGTCGTCGGGGTCGCCGCACTCGTCGGCGCCGGTGTCGTCGGGGTGCCGCTCTACGTCGCCGTCCTCGTGTGCCTGTCGGTCAACCGGTTCATCCTCGCCGGGCTCGGCGCGAGCCTGCCGCACGTCGTCCCCGAGGACGAGCTCGTCATGGCGAACGCCGTCTCGCCGACGAGCGGCACCCTCGCGGCGCTGCTCGGCGGCGGGGTCGGGGTCGGGGTGCGGCTCGCGCTCTCGCCGGGCAACGGCACCGACGCGGTGATCCTGCTCCTCGCCGCGGCCGGGTTCGCGGCGGCGTCCCAGGTCGCCCGGCTCATGGACAAGGACCTGCTCGGGCCGGACGGCGAGCGCCGGCTGCCGTGGCACGACGTCGCCGAGGCGGTGGTCGGGGTCGCCCGCGGGTTCGTCGACGCCCTGCACTACCTGCGGCACAAGCGCCGCCCGACCCTGGCGCTGGCCGCGATCGGCGGTCACCGGCTGGCCTACGGCGCGACGACCGTCGTCATCATCCTGCTCTGCCGCAACTACTTCACCGACCCGGCGGACACCGACGCCGGCGCTGCGCTGCTCGCGTCGATCTTCGTCGCGTCCGGGGTCGGGTTCTTCGTCGCGGCCCTCGTCACCCCGGTCGCGACCCGGCGGATGCGGATGGAGACGTGGATCGTCGTCTGCCTCGTGGCGGCCGCCGTCGTCGAGGCGACGTTCGTCGTCTTCCTCGACGTGACGACCGCCCTCGTCGGTGCGTTCGTCCTCGGCACCGCGGCGCAGGGCGCGAAGATCTGCGTCGACGCGATCGTCCAGGGCAGCGTCGAGGACGCCTTCCGCGGCCGGGTCATGTCGTTCTACGACGTCGTCTTCAACGTCGCCTCCGTCGTCTCCGCCGCGGTGTGCGCCACCGTGCTGCCGGCCGACGGGTACTCGCCGGGGGTCTACGTCGGCATCACGCTGCTCTACGCGCTCACCGCCGTGCTCTACGGCCGGTTCCACCGGCGGCGCTGAGCGGTGCCCGGGCCGCCGCGGCGGAAAACCCGTGGCGGGTCCGATATGCCCGGTGCTGGACTGGGGGGATGTCCACGAAGACGCCGGACGTCGTGACGTCGGCCGCAGCGACCCTCCGCAGGCTCGACCTCCACGACCCGGGCGACGAGGCGCTCTTCCGGCGGGCGCACGCCGAGGTGCAGGTCCCCGCGGAGCACTGGCTCCTCGGCGAGCGGGCGGCGCCGCGCAGCGCCGACGACCTGCTCACCGCGGCCCGGCTGGAGACGACGTACGAGACGACCCGCGGTGTCGCGCTCGGCACGAACGGCGCCCCGGTCGGGCTCTGGATGGTCGAGCTGCCGCTGCGGGACAACCTCGACAACGCCTACATCGGGATCACCGTCGCACCGGGGCACCGTCGGCGCGGCATCGGCACCGCGATGCTCGACCACGTCGAGGGCCTCGTCCGGGCGACCGGGCGGACCGTCGTCCAGACCTGGGACGGGATGCCCACGGACCCGCAGGCCGAGGACCCGACGACGGCCTTCGCCACCGCGCGGGGCTACACGTCGTCCCTGCCGAGCCTGCGCAGCGACCTCGACCTCGACCCGCCCGGCGCGGCCGGGATCGAGCGGGCGCTGGCCCCGCTGGACGCCGAGCTCGACGGCCGGTTCGACGTCGCGACCGCGCGCCGCGAGAGCACGGACGGCACGTACCGCCTCGTCACGTGGTGGGGCGCCGTGCCCGAGGAGCACCTCGAGGACCGGGCGGCGCTCATGCAGCGGATGAGCACCGACGCCCCGGCCGAGGACATGGCGATCGAGGAGGAGGACTGGGACGGCGCCCGGGTCCGGGAGGACGAGGCGATCTGCCGGGCCCAGGGGAAGACGGTCGTCGAGACGGCGGCGCTGCACGTGCCGTCGGGGCGGCTCGTCGCGTTCACGATGCTCGCCGTGCCGAAGGCGACACCGGACCTCGCCTCCCAGTGGGACACCCTCGTGCTCACGGAGCACCGCGGCGCCCGGCTCGGGGCGGCCGTCAAGGCCGCCAACCTGCGCGCGCTCGTCGAGCGCTTCCCCGCGCTGCGCCGGGTCACGACGTACAACGCGGCGTCCAACGCGCCGATGCTCCGCGTGAACTTCGCGATGGGGTACCACCCCGTGCTGCGCACGACGTGCTGGCAGCGACGACTGGAGACCACCGATGCTCACGAGTGACCTGACGATCGCCGAGCTCGACGTCGACCGCGAGGAGGACGCCGCGCTCTACCGCCGGGCGCACGACGCCGCGGACGTCGCCTCGGCGAAGCTGCTCCTCGGCGAGCGGCACGGCGCCCGGACGGCCGACGAGATCCTTGCGTGGGTCCGCACCGACGCCGCGCACGACAAGCGGCTCGGCGTCGGGCTCGTCGACGGGGAGCCGGTCGCGACGTGGGGGCTGACGTACTCGCTCCACGACAACCTCGACGTCGCCGACCTCGGGCTGAGCGTCGCGCCGGCGCACCGCCGGCAGGGCGTCGGCACCCGGCTGCTCGCGCACGCCGAGGCGCTCGTCCGCGAGTCCGGGCGCAGCGTCGTCCAGGTCTGGGAGCTGCTGCCCGCCGACGAGGGCGCGCAGGACCCGACGACCGCGTTCGCGACGCGGCACGGCTACCGGTCGACGCTGCCGAGCCTGCGCAGCGACCTCGAGCTCGACCCGGACGACCCCGAGGCCCTCGACCGGGCACTCGCCCCGCTCGTCGCCGAAGCCGGCGAGCACCTCGGCGACGACTACCGGCTGCTCACCTGGTGGTGGGACCGCGAGCCGCACGCCTGGCTCGAGGAGCGCGCCCACCTCAACCGCCGGATGAGCACGGACGCCCCGACCGGGGACATGACGTCCGAGGAGCAGCGCTGGGACGCCGACCGGGTCCGGGCCTGGGAGGGCACCGCCGCCGCCCAGGGCCGGGCGGTCGTCGACACCGCCGTGCTCCACGTGCCGTCCGGCCGGCTCGTCGCGTTCACCCAGATCGGGGTGCCGTCCGGCGCCGCGGAGCACGCCTACCAGTGGAACACCCTCGTGCTCCGGGAGCACCGCGGGCACCGGCTCGGGATGGCGATCAAGGCCGCCAACCTGCGCGCGGCCGTCGAGCGGTTCCCGCAGGTCCGGCGGATCACGACGTACAACGCGGCGTCCAACGCCCCGATGCTCCGGGTGAACGTCGCCATGGGGTTCCGGCCCGTGGCCCGGGAGACGTGCTGGGAGAAGACGCTCGGCTGAGACTGAGGCAGCCGGCCGGGCGGTCAGCCGGTCGGCTGCTGGGTCCTCCACCACTCGACGAGCAGCGTGCGCGCCTCGTCGGGGTCGAGCGGGCCACGGTCGAGCCGCAGCTCCTTGAGGAAGGTCCAGGCCCGGCCGACGTCGCGGCCGGGGCCGATCCCGAGGATCTCCATGATCGCGGTGCCGTCGAGGTCCGGGCGGACCGAGTCGAGCTCCTCCTGCTCGCGCAGCGCGGCGATCCGGGCCTCGAGGTCGTCGTAGGCGCCGGCGAGGCGGGCGGCCTTGCGCCGGTTGCGCGTCGTGCAGTCCGAACGGGTCAGCTTGTGGAGCCGGTCGAGGAGCGGGCCGGCGTCGGTGACGTAGCGGCGGACGGCGGAGTCGGTCCAGGCGCCCTCGCCGTAGCCGTGGAACCGCAGGTGCAGCTCGACGAGGCGCGCGACGTCCTTGACCGTCTCCTTGTCGAACCGCAGCGCCTTGAGCCGCTTCGCGGTGAGCTTGGCGCCGACGATCTCGTGGTGGTGGAAGGAGACCCCGCCGCCCTCCTCGAACCGCCGCGTCGCCGGCTTGCCGATGTCGTGGAGCAGCGCCGCGAGCCGGAGCACGAGGTCCGGGCCGGGCACCGCGCCGTCCGGGCCGTCCTCGAGGGCGATCGCCTGGGCGAGCACGGTGAGCGAGTGCTCGTAGACGTCCTTGTGCCGGTGGTGCTCGTCGACGACGAGCCTGAGCGCCGCCACCTCGGGGACGACGTGCGCCGCGAGCCCGGTGTCGACGAGCAGCTCGATGCCCGGGCGCGGGTCGGGCGCCAGCAGCAGCTTCTCCAGCTCGACCCGGGACCGCTCGACGGCGACGATCGTCAGCCGGTCGGCCATCTCGTGCATCGCGCGGACGGCGTCCGGGTCGACGGCGAACCCGAGCTGGGCGGCGAACCGGGCGGCCCGCATCATCCGCAGCGGGTCGTCCCCGAACGACTCCTGCGGGGTCCCGGGGGTGCGCAGCCGGCGGGCGACGAGGTCGGCGAGGCCGTCGTGCGGGTCGACGAAGGTCATCGACGGCAGCTCGACGGCCATCGCGTTGACGGTGAAGTCGCGGCGGCGCAGGTCGCCCTCGAGGGAGTCGCCGAAGACGACCTGGGGCTTGCGGGACGTCGGGTCGTACTCCTCGGACCGGTACGTCGTCACCTCGACGATGACGTCGCCCTTGCGGGCGCCGATCGTGCCGAACTCCTTGCCGATGTCCCAGTGCGCGTCGCCCCAGCGCTTGAGGACGGCGATCGTGTCGTCCGGGCGGGCGTCGGTCGTGAAGTCCAGGTCCGGCGAGCTCCGGGCGAGGACGGCGTCCCGCACCGGGCCGCCGACGAGGGCCAGCCGGTGGCCGGCCCGCTCGAAGAGCACGCCGAGCTCACCGACGACCGGGTCGAGCACGAGGAGGGCGGCCGCGAGCCGGCGCCGCGCCTCGTCGACGGACGACGGCACGAGCAGCAGGGACGGGGACGGCGGCACGACCGTCAAGCCTGCCAGATCCCGGGACCCGCCCCCGACCGGATTCCTGCAGCCGGGCCGCAGGCTCGGTCGGGGCAGACCTTCGGCAGCGGCCGGGTGAAGGGGGTGCCCCATTACAGTGAAGGGCATGTCCCGACCGTCCCGGCCCTCGCGCGACCAGCGGCGGTCGATGCCGACGGTCGAGGAGCTCTCCGCGGGCGGTCTCGTCGTGGACCTCGCGCGCGCCCGGCCGTGCGCGGCCGTGATCGCCCGGGTCAACCGGGCCGGCCGGGTCGAGTGGTGCCTGCCCAAGGGCCACCTCGAGGACGGCGAGACGCCCGAGCAGTCGGCCGTCCGGGAGATCGCCGAGGAGACCGGCATCCACGGCCGGCTGATCTGCGCGCTCGGGACGATCGACTTCTGGTTCTCCGCCGAGGGCCGGCGGATCCACAAGCGCGTCCACCACTACCTCCTCGAGGCGACCGGCGGTGAGCTGACCGTCGAGGGCGACCCGGACCGGGAGGCCGTCGACGTCGCCTGGGTGGCGCTCGACGATCTCGGGCGCGTGCTCGAGTTCCCCAACGAACGCAAGATCGCGCGGGCCGCGACCGCGCGCCTCGCGGACTCCGCGTGAGCGCCCCCGCCGTGAGCGGCGCCGCCGTCCGGAC
>JACRAB010000004.1 GCA_016213575.1 Actinomycetota bacterium | reverse complement strand
GGGCGGGCGAGGATGCTGGCCGTCACGCACCGGCCGCCCGCTGACGACGTCCGCCCGGACGCCCCCGTGCACCTGGTCACCGGACGGGTCCTGCAGCACTACCAGTCCGGTGCGCAGACCCGCCGGGTCCCCGCCCTCGCAGCTGCGTCACCCGGCGGCTTCGTCGAGCTCCACCCCGACCTGGCCGCGCGCCTGGACGTCACCGACGGCGACCTGGTCGCGGTGCGCAGCAGTCGTGGGACGGCGACGGCGCCCGCCCGGGTCACCGACTCGATCCGCCCTGACACGGTCTTCATGCCGTTCCACTGGTCCGGGCCGGCCAACCCGAACGCCGTGACGAACGACGCGCTCGACCCGACGAGCCGGATGCCCGAGCTCAAGGTCTGCGCTGTGGAGGTCTCCCGTGCCTGAACAGTCCCGCCGCGTGCCGATCCGTCGACCTCAGCCACAGCCGACCCAGCGGGCAGACCCCCTCCGCGTGGTCGTCGCCGGACTCGGGATGGCCGGCGGCCGACTCGTCGACGACGTCCTCACCCGGATCCGGGACGGCCGGTCCCGCAGACCGGTCCACGTCACGGTCGTCGGAGCCGAGCCGTACGGCGCGTACAACCGGGTCCTGCTGTCCGACGTCGTCGCGGGCAGGGCCGACGTCGCGACGCTGTCGTTGCACGACCCCCGCACGCTCGCCGACGCCGGCGTCGACGTCCGCGTCGGAGACGCCGTCAGGTCCATCGACCTTCCGGCCCACGGACAGGGCGACGTCTCCGCCGACGTTCTCGCGGACGCGTTCACCGATGCACCGGCCGATGGGGCCGGCGCGCCGAGCCCCGGCACCGTCACCCTCGCGTCCGGAGCGGTGATCACCTTCGACCGGCTCGTGCTGGCGACCGGCGCCGAGCCCGTGGTTCCCGCCCTGTCTGGCCTCGACGTCACCACCGGCGAGCTGCCGGCAGGGGTGCACACCCTGCGCACCGTCGACGACGCCCGCGAGATCGTCGCGGCCACGGTGAACGCGCGCACGGCTGTCGTCCTCGGTGGCGGCCCGCTCGGCCTCGAAGCTGCTCGGGGGCTGGCCCGCCGCGGCCTCGACGTCACCGTCCTGCACTCCGGCGGTCACCTGTTGGAGGGGCTCCTGGACGCCGCCGGCGCGGCTGTCCTGGACCGGTCGCTTCGGCGGCTCGGCGTCGCCACCCGGTGCGCCGTACGCGCCACCGGGATCGAGACGGTGACCGGTCCGGACGGCGTCCGGCGGCTGGCCGGTGTCCGGCTGGCGGACGGGCCGGTCGCCCCCGCTCAGGTGCTCGTCATCGCGTGCGGCGTGCGCCCGCGGACCGGGCTCGCCCGGGGCGCCGGGCTCGTCGTCCGGCGGGGGGTCGTCGTCGACGACGCACTGACGACCTCCGACCCGCGCGTTCTCGCCATCGGCGACTGCGCCGAGCACCGGGGCCAGGTGTCCGGGCTCGTCGCCCCCGCCTGGGGACAGGCGGCCGCCGTGGCCGACCTGCTCACCGGCGCCGACCCCGACGCCCGGTGGAGCGGGCACCGACCGACCGTCCGGCTCAAGGCCGCGGACGTCGAGGTCGCGGCCGTGGGTGCCTGCGCCGCCGACCCCTGGACCGACGAGGCGGGCGTCGACGTCGTCCAGCTGCTCGACCCGGGCGCGGGCCGGTACGTCAAGGCGGTCGTGCGCGACGGTGTCGTCGTCGGCGCCATCGCCGTCGGAGACGCCCGGGCCGCAGCCGACCTCACCCTCCTCGTCGAACGGGGCAGCACCGCACCGCTCGACCGGACATCCCTCGTCACGGGCGCGGCCCGCCGTGCCGGCGTCACCGCCGACGACCCCACCCGGATCCCCGACCGGGCGACCGTCTGCCGCTGCAACGGCGTCACCAAAGGAGCGATCGTGCGGGCCTGGTCGGCCGGCGCGCGGACCCGGGACGCCGTCACACGAACGACCCGGGCGACGACCGGGTGCGGATCGTGCGCCGAGATCGTCGGTGGCCTGCTCGCCTGGCTCGACGCGTCCGACCCCGACGACGAACGCACCCAAGCACCGTCCCACGACCTCGGCCGTCGCGCCGTCACCGCCACCGGAGGCAAGCCATGAGCGCGCTCCCCGCACGTCGCAAGATCGTCGTCGTCGGCGGCGGCATGGTCGCCCACCGGTTCGTCGAGTCGCTCGTCACGCGCCTGGACGACGCCGGCGCTGACGCGCCCGATGTCCACGTCACCGTGCTCGCCGAAGAACCCCGGGCCCCCTACGACAGGGTGCAGCTCACCTCGTACTTCGACGGCCGCGACCCGGCCGCGCTCTCCCTCGGGGACGCGGGCCTGTGGGATCGCCCCGACGTCACGCTGCGCCGCAGCGAGCGGGTCGTCGAGGTCGACCGTGGCGCGCGGACCGTCCGGACGGCCACCGGGGCCGGCCGGCCGGGCCGCACCTACCCGTACGACGACCTCGTCCTCGCGACCGGCTCATCGGCGTTCGTCCCCCCGGTCGAGGGCAAGGACCTGCCCGGGTGCTTCGTCTACCGCACCCTCGACGACGTCGCCGCCCTGCGGCAGTACGTCGAAACCCTGCACGCCCGGCCGGTTCGTGGGCGGCCGGCACGTGGCGCAGTCATCGGAGGCGGTCTGCTCGGACTCGAGGCCGCCGGTGCCCTGCGTGCGCTCGGGGTCGAGACCCACGTCGTGGAGTTCGCGCCGCGGCTCATGCCCCTGCAGGTGGACGAGGGCGGCGGCGAGGCGCTGCGACGGATCGTCGAAGGGCTCGGGGTGACGGTGCACACCTCCACCGCCACGAAGCGCCTTCTCCCGGCCCGCCGGGGCAGCCGAGTCGGCGCGGTCACCCGGATGGACTTCGCGGAGGACGCCGGTGGCCTCGACGTCGACGTCGTCGTCTTCGCTGCCGGCGTCCGCCCGCGCGACGAACTGGCCCGGGCCTGCGGCCTGGACGTCGGCGCCCGCGGCGGCGTCGTCGTCGACAGCTCCTGCCGCACGGCGGACCCGCAGGTCTGGGCCATCGGCGAGGTGGCCTGCATCCAGGGCCGGACCCTCGGCCTCGTCGCGCCCGGCTACGCGATGGCCGAGGTCGCCACCGACCGCATCCTCGGCGGCGCGGGCAGCTTCCCGGGAGCGGACCTGTCGACGAAGCTCAAGCTGCTCGGCGTCGACGTGGCGAGCTTCGGCGACGCGATGGGCACCACGGACGGTGCGCTGAGCGTCGTCCTCGCCGACCCGGTCTGCGGCGTCTACGCCAAGCTCGTCCTGTCCGACGACGCCCGCACGCTGCTCGGCGGCATCCTCGTCGGCGATGCGAGCGCCTACGCGTCGTTGCGTCCGATGCTCGGGCGCGAGCTGCACGGAGACCCGATGTCGTGGCTCGTCCCCGACAGCGGCGCGGGGCATCAGGCGGAGCGGGGCACTGTCGCGCTACCGGACGACGCATCGGTGTGCTCGTGCAACAACGTCTCGGCCCGCGCTGTCCGGGACGCCGTCCGCCACGACCGCTGCACGGACCTCGCGGCCGTCAAGGCCTGTACGAGGGCCGGCACGTCCTGCGGGTCCTGCCTGCCCCTGGTGAAGGCGCTCGTGACCACCGAGCTCGAGGCCGCGGGCGTCGAAGTGAGCAAGGCACTGTGCGAGCACTTCGACCTCTCCCGGGCCCAGCTCTTCGACGTCGTCCGGGTCACCGGCATCACGTCCTTCAGTGAGCTCGTGGAACGGCACGGCCGCGGCCGCGGCTGCGACATCTGCAAGCCGGTCGTCGCGTCGGTGCTCGCGTCCGTCCACCACGGGCACGTCCTCGAGGGCGAGCGCGCCGCCCTGCAGGACACGAACGACCACGTCCTGGCGAACATCCAGAAGGACGGCACGTACTCGGTCGTCCCACGGATCCCCGGCGGGGAGGTGACACCCGACGGGCTCATCGCGATCGGTGCCGTCGCCAAGGAGTTCGGGCTCTACACGAAGATCACCGGGGGGCAGCGGATCGACCTCTTCGGAGCCAGGATCGAGCAGCTCCCCGCGGTCTGGAGCAGGCTCGTCGACGCCGGGTTCGAGTCCGGGCACGCCTACGGCAAGAGCCTGCGCACCGTGAAGTCGTGCGTCGGCTCGACCTGGTGCAGGTACGGCGTCCAGGACGCCGTCGGCCTCGCAGTCGCCCTGGAACTGCGGTACCGCGGGCTGCGTTCGCCGCACAAGCTCAAGCTCGGGGTCTCCGGGTGTGCGAGGGAGTGCGCCGAGGCCCGGGGCAAGGACGTGGGGATCATCGCGACCGAGAACGGGTGGAACCTCTACGTCGGCGGCAACGGCGGCTTCACCCCGCGCCACGCCCGCCTGCTCGCCGAGGACCTCGACACCGCGACCCTCGTGCGGACGATCGACCGGTTCCTCATGTACTACGTCCGCACCGCCGACCGGCTGCAGCGGACGGCGCCCTGGCTGGACGACGTCGAGGGCGGGCTGGAGCACGTGCGTGCCGTCGTCCTCGAGGACAGCCTCGGCATCGCCGCCGATCTCGACGCCGCGATGGACGCCCATGTCGACGGCTACGTCGACGAGTGGCGCGCGACGCTGGAGGACCCGGAGAAGTTGCGCCGGTTCGCGGCCTTCGTCAACGCCCCCGGAACGGCGGACCCCGATCTCGCGTATGTGCCCGAGCGCGGTCAACGTCGTCCCGCCACCCCTGCCGAACGAGAGGCGGGACCGGGCGACCCGGTCCACGATCCGCACGGCAACACCGCCGTAACACCGGTGAGACACGATGGCAGCGCCCCGCAGCCGCTGCCGGGCCGCCGCGCGCACGAGCCGGACGACGCCGTCCTGATCGCCGGTCCCCGGCTGGAGGTGGTGTCCCGATGACCGCTGCTGCGACCACCTGGACGCCGGTCTGCCGGTACGTCGACCTGGAGCCGGAGCGTGGCGTCGCGGCGCTCGTCGACGGCGCACAGGTGGCGCTGTTCCGGCTCCACGACGGCACGCTCGCCGCCGTCGACCATCGCGACCCGTTCTCCGGTGCGAACGTCCTGGCGCGTGGCCTCGTCGGCACCCGCGGTGACGCCGCGACCGTGGCCTCCCCGATGTACAAGCAGGTGTTCGACCTACGGACCGGCGTGTGCCTCGACGACCCATCGGTCGCCGTCCGGGTGCACGCCGTCCGGGTGGACGACGCCGGCACCGTCCTTGTAGCGGTGGCCGGATGACCGCCTCGCAGCCCCGCGGGTCGGTCTGCCTGGTCGGCGGCGGGCCGGGCGACCCCGACCTCATGACAGTCCGCGCCCGGCAGCGGCTCGCGGACGCCGACGTCGTCGTCGTCGACCGGCTCGCGCCCACCGACGGGCTGGCCGGTCTCGCGCCGCGCGCGGAGCTCGTCGACGTCGGCAAGACCCCCGGGCACCACGCCGTCCCCCAGGAACAGATCAACCAGATCCTCGTCGCCCACGCCCTCGCCGGTCGCCGCGTCGTCCGGCTCAAGGGCGGCGACCCCTACGTCCTGGGCCGCGGCGGCGAGGAGGTCGAGGCGTGCCGGGCCGCCGGTGTCACGGTCGAAGTGGTACCGGGCGTGACGAGCGCCTTCTCCGTGCCTGCCGCCGCCGGGATCCCGGTGACGCACCGAGGGCTGGCCCGCAGCGTCACAGTGCTCACCGGGCACGACCCGCTCGACCCCGACCGGCTCGAAGCGCTCGTGCGCCTCGGCGGCACGCTCGTCGTCCTCATGGGCGTGACCCGGCTCGCCGGGCTCGCCGACGGCCTGCTCGCCGCAGGCATGGACCCGGCCACCCCGGTCGCCGCCGTCGAGCGCGGCTGGTCACCCACCCAACGGACGACAAGCGCCCACCTCGCATCGATCGCCCGGGCCTGTGCCGACCGCGGGGTCACCTCGCCTGCCGTCCTCGTCGTCGGTGCGGTCGCTGCCCTCGCCGACGACCCGACGCTCTGCGACGCCCCCGCTGTCCTCCTCGAAGTCGCCACTCTCGCGAGGCCGTCCGGGTGAGCATCCAGTGACGGCGCGCGCCGAACAGGCGCCGGCGAGCCCCGGACCTGCCGCCGAGCCGCTCGCCGGCTTCACGATCGTGCTCACCTCGGACCGGCGGTCAGAGGAGTTCGCAGCGTCGTTCACCCGCCGCGGCGCCAGTGTCGTGCGTGCGCCCATCCTGCGGATCGTGCCCACCGGCGAGGACGCCGAGCTCGAGGCCGCCACCCGCCGCGTCGTCGAGGCCCCGCCCGACGACGTCGTCGTCACGACCGCGATCGGGTTCAGGGGCTGGGTCGAGTCAGCCGACGCGCACGGCCAGGCCGACGACCTGTTGCGGGTCCTCGGGAACGCCCGGATCCTCGCCCGCGGCCCGAAGGGCCGGGGCGCGATCCGCG
>JACRAB010000413.1 GCA_016213575.1 Actinomycetota bacterium | reverse complement strand
GGCGGTCGCCTTGAGGATGTAGGGCTCGGGCAGCCGGAAGGTCTTCTTGTAGCGGTGGTTGAACCGCTGGGCGAGGTCGCGGGTGAGCTCGAGGTGCTGGCGCTGGTCCTCGCCGACCGGTACCCGGGCCGCGTCGTACAGGAGGATGTCGCCCGCCTGGAGGATCGGGTAGGTGAACAGGCCGACCGACGCGCGCTCGGCGCCCTCGCGGGACGACTTGTCCTTGAACTGGGTCATCCGGCCGGCCTCGCCGAACCCGGTGAGGCACTGCAGCACCCAGCCCAGCTGGGCGTGCTCGGGCACCTGGCTCTGCACGAAGAGCACGGACCGCGCCGGGTCCACCCCCGCCGCGAGGAACTGCGCCGCGGTCACCCGGGTGCGCTGCCGGAGCACGGCCGGGTCCTGCTCGACCGTGATCGCGTGCAGGTCGGCGACGAAGTAGAAGGCCTCGTGGCTGTCCTGCAGCGCCACCCAGTTCGTCAGCGCCCCGAGGTAGTTGCCCAGGTGCAGGGAGTCCGCCGTGGGCTGCATGCCCGACAGGAGTCGGGGGGTGTCCGTTCGGGGCTGGGCCGCGGCGCACATGGCGGCCATTCTGGCACCCCCGCACCCCCGGGACGGACCGCCCCGGACAACTCCCGCCCGGCCGGGTGCCGGGGCACCCGGCCGGGCGGTCCGGTCAGAGCGCGCGCACGTGCAGGACGGCGGCCTGCTCGGGGTTGAGCAGCGGCGCCGCGAGCCCGACCGTGCGCAGGACGGCGCCGCTCGCCACGGTCCTCCCGGCCGCGAACCACGGCACCGGGACCGTCTCGACCGCCCAGGGGGCCCCGGCCTCGTCCCGGCGGACGACCTCGTACTCGAGGGCGTCGTCCAGGCCCGGCAGGAGCAGCCGCGGCGGCTGCAGGTCCGCGGACGTCGTGAGCCGGACGAAGGAGTAGACCGCCTCCCGCCGGTCCCCGGCGACGACGCCGTGCAGCCACGCCCCGGCGGCCGGCCCGCTCTCGGGCAGGTCGGCGCGGACGACGTCCCCGCTGTGCAGCAGCCCGCGCAGCTCCTTGTAGAGGCCGGCCCAGCCCTGGAGCTGCCTGACCTCCTCCGGCGTGCAGGTCGTGACGTCCCACTCCATGCCGGCGTGCCCGAACAGCGCCGTGACGCACCGGAACGCCAGGTGCGCCTGCCGCCCCGTGGTGTGCGCGACCGGCGGGCCGACGTGCGAGCCGACGAGCTCCGGCGGCACGAGCAGGCCGGTCCAGCGCTGGATCGACTGCCGCTCGAGGGCGTCGTTGGTGTCCGAGGCCCAGACCCGGTCGGTCCGGTCGAGGATGCCGAGGTCGACGCGGGCCCCGCCGGACGAGCACGACTCGATCTCCAGCCCGGGGTGCCGCTCGCGCAGCACGTCGAGCAGCCGGTAGATCGCGAGCGTCTGGAGGTGGACGCCGCCGCGCCGGACGCCGTCCGGCCCGGGGGTCAGGGACTCGTGGAGGTCCCGGTTGTGGTCCCACTTGATGTACGCGACGCCGATCTCGTCGACGAGCGCCGAGATCCGCCCGAGCAGGTGGTCGAAGACCTCGGGGCGGGCCAGGTCGAGGACCATCTGGCGGCGCCACGGCCGCGGCAGCCGGGCACCGTCCACCGGGCCGGACGTGACCGCCGGCTCGTCGGCGCCGGGCGCGGGGCCGAGCACCCAGTCCGGGTGCGCCCGGACGAGGTCGGAGTCGGGGTTGACCATCTCCGGCTCGAACCACAGGCCGAACTCCATGCCGAGCCCGCGCACCCGGTCCGCGAGCGGGCGCAGCCCCTGCGGCCAGACCGCGTCGGAGACCGTCCAGTCCCCGAGCCCGCTGCGGTCGTCGCGGCGGCTGCCGAACCAGCCGTCGTCGAGCACGAACCGCTCGGCACCGATCTCGGCGGCCCGCTCGGCGAGCTCGGTGAGCCGGTCGAGCCGGTGGTCGAAGTAGACCGCCTCCCACGAGTTCAGGGTCAGCGGGCGCGGCCGGCGCGGGTGCTGCGGGCGGGCCCGCACCCAGCGGTGGACGCGGGCGGTGAGCCCGTCGAGGCCGTCGCCGGACCACGAGAAGCAGACCCACGGGGACGTGTACGACTCCCCCGGCGCGAGCCGGACCTCACCCGGCAGCAGGAGCTCTCCCCCGCCGAGGACACCGGCACCCCCGGCGCCCGCCCCCTCGGCGAGCCGCTCGGCGAGGTGGGCGTGGTTGCCGCTCCACGCGACGTGGACCCCCCACACCTCCCCGTGCCGGAAGCCGAACCCCGCGGTGCCCGCGACGAGCAGCAGCGTCGCGTCGTGGCCGGTGCGCCCGCGCCGGGACTCCCGGGCGTGCGTGCCGTGGTCGAACGGCTTGCGCTGCGGGCTGCGCTCCCGGCACCAGCGGCCGGTGAGGTCGAGCAGCTCGCCGGCCCGCGCCGGCACCGGCAGGACGGCGGTGACGCCGGCGAGCACGTACGTGCCGGCGCCCGTGTTGGTCACCGTGTGCCGCACGCGGAGCAGACCGTCGGCCTCGAGCCGGAGGACGCTGCGCGTCGCTATCCCGGCCGCGACGTCGGCGGCGTCGACCACGAGCTCCTGGGCGCCGTCGTCCGTCGTGGCGACCGTCGGGGCGCCGTCGGTGACCAGCCGCGGGAAGAGGTCCGCGCCGTCCCGGTGGCCGGCGAGCCCCGGGCGGCCGGACCAGCCGTCCGGCTCCCCCGGCAGCAGCGTCAGCGGCCAGGGGGTGTCGAGCGCCGAGTGCGGCACGGCCGGTGCGAGCGCCGCGACGAGGCGGGCCCGGGCGTCGGCGTCGAGGTCCCCGAGGTCCGCGCCCCAGTGCAGGACGGACGGCAGCCCCGGCCCGCTCGTGTCGAGCAGGACGGCGGCCCCGGCCGCGCGCAGGAGCAGGGTGTCCGGTCGGGCCGGCTGGTCGGGCATGGAGGTCCTCTTCCGATCTGGGGTGTTCCGCTGGGACGTGCGAACGGCCGACGCGGGATGGTCCCCGCGCCGGCCGGTCGCAGTGCTCGTGTCGTTCGGGTGGTTCGGGTGTTCGGGTGCTGTCAGCCCTTGTTCGCGCCGAGGGTCAGGCCCGCGACGAACTGCTTCTGGAGCACGAAGAAGATGACCAGCGTCGGGACCGCGACGATGATCGAGCCGGCCGCCAGGAGGTTGAGGTCGGTGAAGAACTGGCCCTTCAACGAGTTCAGGGCGCTCGTCACCGGGAACTTGTCCCCGGTGCGCATGAGCACGGTCGCCCAGAAGAACTCGTTGTAGATCCACGTGACCTCGAGGGTCGCCAGCGCCGCGAGCGGCGGCCGGCACAGCGGCAGCGTGAGCTGCCAGTACTGGCGCCAGATGCTCGCGCCGTCGACCATCGCCGCCTCGTAGAGCTCCCGGGGCAGCGTCTTCATGTAATTCGAGAGGACGAAGGCGCAGAAGCCGGTCTGGAAGGCGACGTTGACGAGGATGAGCATCCAGTACGAGTCGTAGAGGAGCTCGGAGTCGCTCATCCACTCCGGCAGCGGGACCGCGATCGCCATCCGGTACAGCGGGATGAGCAGGGACTGCTGCGGCAGCAGGTTCGCCGCCGTGAACAGCCCGAGCATGACGATGTTGAACCGCCAGCTGAAGCGCGAGATGACGAACGCGACGCCGGAGGCGAGGAAGAGCGTGAGGATCACCGCGGGCACCGTGATGATGACCGAGTTGATGAAGTGCTGGGTGAAGTTCGCCTGCTCCCACGCGTCCGTGAAGTTCTTCAGCGTGAAGCCGCCCCAGGACACGTAGCCGTTGACCGACGTGTACTGGTAGTCGCGGAAGGCGTTGATCACGGCCCAGAGCACCGGGAAGGCCCACACGAACGCGATGACCGCGAGGAAGACGTGGGTGACGTACCGGCTGATCGGGGTCTTCTTCTTGTTCTGCCGGACGGGGGCGGAGGTCCGCGCGGGCGCCGAGGACGCGGTCGTCGTCACTGCTCCTCCTCCTTGAAGATCGTCGCGAGGTAGATCGTGATGAAGACCAGCGAGATCGCCAGCATGATCGTCGCCAGCGCCGACCCGAAGCCGATGCGGCTCGCCTCGCCGACGACGTTCGTCGTCACGAGGGCGGAGATGAGCTCGAGACCGGTGCGGCCGCGGTTGATGATCCACACGAGGTCGAACGCGCGCAGCGACTCGATGACCGTGATGACCACGACGATGATGTTGATGGGGCGCAGCACCGGGAAGACGATGCTGAAGAAGGTCTTGACCTCGTTGGCGCCGTCGACGGACGCCGCCTCGCGCAGCGAGGGGTCGACGCCCTTCAGGCCCGCCAGGTAGAGCAGCATGATGTAGCCGGCGTGCCGCCAGGCCGAGGCCGCGAGCGCGGCCCAGATGGCGATGTCCGGGTCGCCGAACCAGTCGATCGCCTCGTCCGGTTCCTGCAGGCCGAGGAACTGCAGGATGGCGTTGATGAGGCCGAAGTCCCGCGAGTACTGCAGCTGCCAGATGAAGCCGATGAGGGCGAGCGACAGGACGACGGGCAGGTAGATCGGCGTCTGGTAGAAGCGCGAGAAGCGGATGTTCTTGTCGAGGATCACCGCGAAGAACATGCCGAGCGGGGTCGCGAGGAAGAACAGGACGACGAGCCACAGGACGTTGTGCCGGATCGCCGGCCAGAACGGCGGGTAGTTCGTCGCGATGTTCTTGTAGTTCTCGAACCCGACCCACTTGATCGTCGAGATGCCGCCGATGCCGTCCCAGCTCGCGAACGAGAGGACCACCGACGCGATCGCCGGGAGGACGACGAAGACCATGGTGAGGAACAACGGGACGATCACCATCGTGAAGACGACGATGCGGTCGTTGCCGGTGAGCCGACGGACGCGACCCCCGCGGGGGGCTCCCTTGTGGGAGCCCCCCGCGGGGGCCTTGGCGACCGTGGCAGGGTTGACGACCGGGAGGTCCGAACCACCCACCGTCATTGGGGTACCTGCCTTCCGTTCGACCCCGGACGCCGCCGTCGCAGACGGCGTCCGGGGGTTGCCGACTCAGCTGGTGAAGATGGTCTTCGCCTGGCCCTCGATGGACTTGCAGAGACCCTGCACGTCCTTGGGGTTCTTCAGGAACTCCTGGATCGCCGGGATCATGACGGTCGAGGCGAAGTCCGGTCGGGTGTCGCGGTCGAGGAACTGCGCGATGTTCTTCGCGGAGCCCACGAGCTCGGCCGACTTCTTCTGCAGCGCCGTGTAGCCCGAGGTGTCCACCTCGGAGCTCGCGACGAGCGTCGTCGGGTCGGTCTTGGTGAGGACCGTCCCGGCCTCCTTGCTGCCCAGCCAGGTGAGCAGCGCGTTGGCGCGGGCGTCGTCCTTCGGCTTGGCGGCCTTCATGAAGCCGTCGATCGGGGCGTCGAGCGCGTCCGAGCCGATGGTCGAGTCGATCTCCGGGAACGTGAAGAAGTCGACGTCGTCGAGGTTGGCCGTCATCTCCTGCGTCACGAACAGACCGAGCACGTACATGCCGGCCTTCTTGTTCTGGACGGCCTGCGCGGCCTCCTGCCAGGTGCGGCCCAGCGGGTCGGACTGGTGGAGCGGGAGCAGCTCGGCCCAGGTGGAGAAGACCTTCTGCACCTTGGCGTCGTCCCAGGCGACCTTGTGCGCCATGAGGTCGATGTGGAACTGGTACCCGTTGATCCGCATGTTGAGCAGGTCGAAGGTGCCCATCGCGGGCCAGCCGTCCTTGTCGCCGAAGGCGATCGGGACGAGCTTGTCCTTCTGCATCTGCGCACCGAGCGTCTTGAGCTCGTCGAGCGTCTTCGGGACCTGGTAGCCCTTCTCCGCCCAGACGCTCTTGCGGTAGAAGACCGCCCACGGGTAGTACGACGACGGCACGAAGTACTGCTTGCCGTCGTCGCCCGTCGAGGCGGACTTGAAGCCGTCCGTGAAGCCCGTGAGGTTCTTCCACACGTCGCTCACGTCGCCCGCGAGGCCCTTGGACGCGAAGAAGCGCATCCGGTAGCCGGCGAACCACGTGTAGACGTCGTCCGGCTTGCCCTGCAGGTAGTTGTTGATGTTCTCCTGGAAGGTGTTGTGGTCCTGGGTGTTCACCTTCATGGTCGTGCCGGTGGATGCCTTGAAGGCGTCGGCCAGGGCCTGGACGACCTTCTTCGGGATCTCGTCGGAGGCGTTGGACCCGAAGGTCACCTCGCCACCCGTCGCCGCGGCGGAGCCGGAGGCACCTGCCGTCGCGTCGGTGCCGCCGCTGCTGGAGCCGCCGCAGGCGGCGAGCAGACCGGCGCCGCCGAGGGCGGCGCCTGCACCGAGCGCACCCTTGAGCACGGTGCGGCGCGACGAGGTCGCGGAGACCGATGCGGGGACCAGACGGGCCAGGTACTCGGCCTCGGACTGGGGTCGGGACATGAAGTGCCTCCTTTGGCACGGGCCGGGAGTGGAGGTCGAACACAACCGAACACGACCTCCCACAATGCAGCACACCTTTGTCGGTCCATGGTCGTGTGTCAAGGGACACAAGGTCGCCGTAACCGAACTGAGTCCAACCGCGTACCGAACACCTGCGCCGCACGGGCACGGCCGCAGCACCTGACCCGCACCCGGGCCGCTGACCGGCCTGCAAACGTTTCCGAGACGACCTGCCGCCCACCTGCGCGTCCTGCGGGTTGTCGGGAGATGTCGGATCGGTTTCTGCGCGGGAAGCAAGGTTTCGCCGGGGTGACGCGGCCGCCCCGGCCGCCGGACCCGACTCCGGGCCCCGCGGCGACGCACATGCGGGCCGCCGCCGGCCGCCGGCGCCGCCGGGCACCGTGCGCGTGGGGTGCTTGTTCGAACATGCCAACCGTCCGTTCAGTCGACCAGACGGAGTGTCATGTTCGGTTCTGTTGACTTACCCGCCGGACAGGGACAGGCTTCCGGCGTGAGCGCGACGCCCGACCCGACCTCGCCCGTGCCCGCCGGCAGGTGGCCCCTGCGCGGCCTCGCGCTCGGCGGTGACTACAACCCCGAGCAGTGGCCCGAGGAGGTCTGGAAGGACGACGTCCGCCTCATGCAGGAGGCCGGTGTCACGTTCGCGACGGTGGGGGTCTTCTCCTGGGCGCACCTCGAGCCG
The DNA here is from genome assembly GCA_016213575.1 of Actinomycetota bacterium. Classification (GTDB taxonomy): domain Bacteria; phylum Actinomycetota; class Actinomycetes; order Actinomycetales; family Kineosporiaceae; genus R-H-3. The sequence continues at coordinate 2,364 of JACRAB010000413.1, read as the reverse complement.
GCCGAGGGCCGCTGCGAGCTCGGCTGGCTGGACCGCGTCCTCGACCTGCTCCACGACGGCGGGATCGCCGTCGACCTCGCCACCGCGACCGCGTCGCCCCCGCCGTGGCTGGCCCGGGCCTACCCCGAGACGCTGCCCGTCGACCGCGAGGGCCACCGGCTGTGGCCCGGCTCGCGGCAGGCCTGGTGCCCCAGCAGCCCGGTGTTCCGGGAGAAGGCGCTCGCCCTCGTCGAGCGGCTCGCCCTGCGGTACGGCGACCACCCGGCGCTGGCGATGTGGCACGTCTCCAACGAGCTCGGCTGCCACAACGTGCACTGCTACTGCGACGTCTCCGCCGCGGCGTTCCGGCGCTGGCTCATGGCCCGCTACGGCAGCGTCGACGCGCTCAACGACGCCTGGGGCACCGCGTTCTGGAGCCAGCGCTACAGCGACGTCGAGGAGGTCTGGCCGCCGCGGCTCACGACCGCGCAGCCGAACCCGACCCAGGCGCTCGACTTCTCCCGCTTCTGCTCCGACGAGCTCCTCGCGTACCACTGCGCCGAGCGCGACCTGCTGCGCCGGGTCACGCCGTCCGTGCCGGTCACGACGAACTTCATGGTCACGACGCACATCAGCGGGATGGACTACTGGGCGTGGGCCCCGGAGCAGGACGTCGTCTCCCAGGACCACTACCTCGACGGCCGGCTCGACGACCCGCGCCACGAGCTGGCGTTCTGCTCGGACCTGACGCGCGGCGTCGCGGGCGGCGGGCCGTGGTTCCTCATGGAGCACTCGACGAGCGCGGTGAACTGGCAGCCGGTCAACCACGCGAAGGCCCCCGGCCAGCTCGTCCGGGACGCCCTCGCGCACGTCGCGCGCGGGGCCGACGCCGTCGGGTACTTCCAGTGGCGGGCCAGCCGGGCCGGTGCCGAGAAGTTCCACTCCGCCCTCGTCCCGCACGCCGGGACGGACACGAAGGTCTGGCGGGACGTCGTCCGGCTCGGCGAGGTGCTCGCCGCGGCCTCCGACGTCGCCGGCACCCGGGTCGAGGCCGACGTCACGATGCTCTTCGACTGGCAGTCCTGGTGGGCGCTGCAGCGCCCGTCGATGCCGTCGTCCCTCGTCGCGTACCCGGACGCCGCGCGCGCCGTGCACAAGGCGCTCTGGGAGCGCGGCGTGACGACGCAGTTCGCCGGTCCCGCGCGGGACGCCGACGGGGCGGACCTGCGCGCCCGGCTCGCCGGCACCCGCCTGCTCGTCGTCCCGACCCTCTACCTCACGGACGACGCGACGGCCGCCGCGGTCGAGGCGTACGTGCGCGGCGGCGGGCACGCCGTCGTCACGTACCTGTCCGGGATCGCCGACGCCGACGACCACATCCGCCTCGGTGGCTACCCGGGGGCGTTCACCGGGATCATCGGGGCCGTGACGGAGGAGATCTTCCCGCTCGGCGCCGACGACGTCGTCACCCTCGACGACGGCTCGACGGCCCGGGTCTGGACCGAGCTCACCGCGCTGCGCGGGGCCACCGCGTGGCGCACGTACGCCGACGGCCCGGTCGCGGGCTCGCCCGCCGTGACCCGGCACGAGGTCGGCGACGGGGTCGTCTGGTACGTCGGGACGGCGCTCGACCCGGCGGGGCTCGGCGCGATGCTGCAGGAGGCGGCGGCCGGCGCCGGCGTACGGCCCGTCGTCGACGTCCCCGGCCCCGACGACGCGCAGGCTCCCCGACCGGCCTGGGCCCGCGGCGGCCTCGGCCCGGTCGAGGTCGTGCGGCGCAGCGGCCCGCAGGGCTCGTTCCTCTTCGTGCTCAACCACTCCGGCGACGCCGTCGACGTCCCCGCGCACGGCACCGACCTCGTGACGGGCACGGACGTCGGCCCGCACGTGCACCTCCCGGCCGGCGGCTGCGCCGTGGTCCGGGAACGACCGGCACGGGCCGGCTGATGCTCGCGCGGCAGCGCCAGGAGCGCATCCTCGAGCAGGTCACGCTGACCGGCGGCGCCCGGGTCAGCGACCTCGTCGAGCTCCTCGGCGTCTCCGACATGACGATCCGCCGCGACATCGCGACGCTCGCCCGCAAGGGCCTCGTCGCGCGGGTGCACGGCGGGGCCACCGCGGTCTCCGGCCGCAGCGCGGACGAGCCGGGCTTCGCCGCGAAGTCGGGCCTGCAGACCCTGGAGAAGGCCGCGATCGCCGAAGCGGCGGCCGATCTCGTCTCGCCCGGCGACAGCGTCGCCCTGTCCGCCGGCACGACGACGTACGCCGTCGCCGGTCACCTGCGCCGGGTGCCGAACCTCACCGTCGTCACGAACTCGCTGCCGGTCGCCGAGCTGCTCCACGCGAGCGCCCGCGACGACCTCACGGTCATCCTCACCGGCGGGG
>JACRAB010000418.1 GCA_016213575.1 Actinomycetota bacterium | reverse complement strand
TGGACCAGCTCCGGCACGACCTGTTCGTCACCGGCTGCACCAGCGGCTACCTGCCCGTCCCGGCCGACCTCCTGCCCGTGCCGGCCGGCTGCGTCCCCGCCGACGCCACGCTGTCGACGCCACCCAGGACGCGCCCTGCTGAACCCGAGACGGCGGGGACGCCAGCAGGCAGCGCCGAAGACCGGTCTGTGCCGGCGTGGTTCACCACGACCTGGCCCGACGTGCAGGTCACCGTCAACGTCACCATGTCCGCCGAGACCCTGATGGGCCTGGTCGACGACCCCGGCACTCTCCACGGCTACGGGCCGATCCCCGCCGACGCGATCCGTGACCTGGTGAGGAACGGTGTCTTCCGGTGTCTCGTGGTCGACGGCGAGCACGGCACCGTCCTCGGGGTCGGGAAGAACACCTTCACCCCCGGGTACGTCGCCGGCGAGCGGTTGAAGCTGTTGGTCGAGCACGCGTTCCCGACGTGTACGGCGCCCCACTGCGAGAAGGCGTCGTGGCGCTGCGATCTCGATCATGCGACCCCGTACGCGCAGGGCGGCGCCACGTGCGGCTGCAATGTGCGGCCGCTCTGCCGACCGTGTCATCGGCTCAAGACCGCCGGGCTCCTCGTCCCCGAACAACGCGACGACCCTGGCGACCCACCCGGCACCATCACGTGGGTCACCCGCACCGGGCGCGCCTACACCGCACTCCCGCACGCCCCGCTGCCCCCGACGGCAGCGGTGCAGTCGCCGTCCGACACCGCGCGTGCCGCCGGCATCCTGGCGGGGGACCCGCCTCCGTTCTGACGGAGGGGCGGCACAATGACGCATGCCTGCTCTGCGCACCACGGACGCCGACACGCTCGCCACCATCGACGAGATGGTCGCGGCCAACCTGGCGGTGCTCGGCGACCGGCTCGTCGGCGTCTACGTGTACGGCTCGCTGGTGACCGGCGACTTCGATCCCCTCGTCAGCGACATCGACCTCGTCGCTGTGCTCACGGGCGCGCTCGACATCGGCGACCACGACCCGCTGCGTGCCGCGTACGCGGGTGTCACCGCCGCCCACCCGCAGTGGGACCAGCGCGTCGAGCTCGCCTACATCCCGCTCGCCGAGCTGCGCACCTACCGCGCCGACTACGAGCAGCCGATGTTCAGTCACGGCGACGGCTTCGAGGTGTGCACCGTCGGGGTCGACTGGCTGTTGAACCGGGAGACGCTTCGCCGTTGCGGTGCAACGCTCTACGGACCCGAGCCTGCACGCCTCATCGACCCGCTCCCGCGGGCCGACGTGAAGGCGCTCGTGCGCGAGCTCGCCGTCATGTGGCGCGACTGGGTCGCCGGCGACGTCGCGCCGCTCGGGTACCTCGGCTACCGCGCCTACGCAGTGCTCACGCTCTGCCGTTGCGCCTACACGTCAGCACACGTCGGCGAGGTGGCGTCCAAACGTGCCGCAGCCGCGTGGGCGGCGCAGAGGTGCCCGGCCTGGAGCCCGCTCGTGGCGCGTGCGCTGGAGATCTACCGCGCAGGTGGCGGGCCCGGCCCTGACGACGTCATCCCCGTCCGCGACGTGCGCCGCTTCTCGACCGCAGTGCTCGCCGACGCGGTGCGGTAGCGGCTGCAGCACGGGGGCGCCCGGTCGATGATGGGCGTGATGGCGACGAGCGAGCGGCTGCGCGACCGGCCGGGCTTCCGCGGGTTCTGGGCGGCCGCCACCGTGTCGGCCTTCGGCAGCTACGTCACCACGCTGGCGGTGCAGGTCGTCGTGGTGGTGACACTGCACGAAGGGGCGACCGCCGTCGGGCTGGTGAGCTCCGCCCGGTGGCTGCCCTACCTGCTCGTCGGGCTGCTCGTGGGGGTGCTCGTCGACCGGTCCCGGCGCCGCGGGCTGCTGGTCGGCGCCGATCTGGGGCGCGCGGCGCTGCTCACGGCGATCCCGGTGCTCGCGGTGACCGGGCACCTGTCGATCGGCCTGCTCATGGTGGTCATGGCGGGGTTCGGGCTGCTCTCCCTCGTGCACGACGCCGCGTCGCAGTCGCTCGTCCCCCGGTTGGTGCCGCCCCGGCTGCTCACCCGGGCCAACGCCCGGCTGGACCAGAGCGACGCGGTGGCGCAGACGTCAGGACCGGCGCTCGCCGGAGCCCTCGTGTCGGTGCTCACCGCGCCGTGGGCGGTGCTGGTGGACGCCGTGAGCTACCTCGCGTCGGGGCTCCTCCTGCTCCGGCTGCCGGTCGAGGAGCCGCGGCCGGGACGTCGATCGGTGCGTGGGGTCGGCCGGGAGGCGGCGGAGGGTCTGCGATGGATCTACGGGCACCCGGTGCTGCGGCCGCTCGCCCTGAGCACCCACGGCTGGTTCCTCAGCTCGGCGGCCGCGAGCGCCGTGCTGCCGTCGTACGCCCTGCGGACCCTCGGGCTGAGCCCGTTCGGGCTCGGGCTCGCCCTGGCGGCGGCCGGGGTCGGAGGGCTGCTCGGCGCCCTGATGGCGGCTCGGCTGGGCTCGAGCCTCGGCGCGGGGCGGGTGGTCGTCGGCGCCCGGGCGGCGACGGCGGTCGCCTGGGCGCTCGTCGCGCTGAGCACCGAGGGCTGGCCCGGTTGGCTGCTGCTCGGCGTCGGGCAGCTGGTCCTCGGGCTGTCGATGGGGGCCGAGAACGCGAACGAGATGGGCTACTGGCAGGCGGTGACGCCCGACCGGCTGCAGGGCCGGACGAACGCGACGAGACGCTCGGTCAACCGCGCGATGATCGTCGTCGGCGCACCGCTCGGCGGCCTGGTCGGTGACGCGTTCGGCTTCCGGACCGTCCTCGCCGTGGCCGCCGCCGGCTTCCTCGTCAGCGCGCTCGGCCTCGGCGCGACCGGGTTCCGACGGGTGCGACTCCCGGTGGAGCCCGTCTGACCCGCGGTCGGGTCGCTCCCCGCAGCCGACGGATCCTCAGGCGCCGCCCCGGCGCACCCGGTCCGCCAGCTCCTGCGCCGGCGGCCGGATCGCCTCCGACCACGTCGGGAAGGCCCGCACGTGGTCGGCGAGGACGTCGACCGTGATCCCGGCCCGCACCGCGAGCGCCAGCTCGCCCGCCCAGGAGTCGGCGGCGGGGCCGACGGCGGTCGCGCCGACGAGCACCCCGGACGCCGCGTCGCAGACCAGCTCCAGACTGCCGTCGGGGCGCTCCTCGACGAAGGCCCGGGCCGTGCCGCCGAGGTCGAACCGGGCGCTGAGCACGGCCGGGTCCGGCGACCCGTCGGGACCGGAGGCCGTCCGGCCCACCGAGAACACCGGCGGCCGGGTGTAGACCGCCCGCGGGACGCCCGAGTAGTCCGCGTCCCGGCCGTGGCCGAGCAGGTGCGCCGCGACGACCCGCCCCTGGTACGACGCGGTGTGCGTGTACGGCGCCACCCCGCTGACGTCGCCGACGGCGAACACGTCCGCGAGCCCGGCACCGTCCGCGCCGACGACGCGGCAGCGGGCGTCGACGGCCAGCGGTGCACCGTCGTCGACGTCCGCGTCGAGCAGCGCGAGCCCGAGCCCCGCCGTCCGCGGCGCGCGGCCCGCCGCGACGAGCCTGCGGTCCGCCTCCACCGACGGACCGTCCGACAGGGGCAGCAGCAGACCCTTGCCGGGCAACGGTTCCGCGCGGTCGGCCGCGGT
>JACRAB010000421.1 GCA_016213575.1 Actinomycetota bacterium | reverse complement strand
CCGGCGGGTCGAGGGTCGCGAGGCGGCGGCCGGCGCGGCCGGCGCGGCGGTCGCGCTGCTCGGCGCCGCGGCGCTCGTCCGTCGGGCCCGGGCACGCCGCCCGGGCCCGCGTCGTCCTACCCTGTGACGGCCCGTCCGCACCGTGCACGCCCGAGGAGCCACCCGTGAACCCAGGCCACGACCACGACACCCCGTGGCCTGACGCCGTCCCCGGGCCGTCGTCCGCGGCGGACCTCGCCGACGCACCGCCCGCGGCCGGCGACGGCAGCCCGCAGCACGCGACCTCCGAGCACCCGGTGACGATGAACCCGCGGACCGGGGTCCTGCTCCTGTCCGGCTTCGTCACGGTCGCGCTCGTCGCGGCGGCGTTCCTCATGCCGGTGCACTACGCCGTCCAGCGCCCGGGCCCGGCGCTCAACACCCTCGGCGCGGAGAACGGCAAGGACCTCATCGCCATCTCCGGGCACGAGAGCTACCCGACGTCGGGCGCGCTCGACCTCACGACGGTCAGCGTCTTCGGCGGCCCCGGCGGCCACGTCGAGCTCTACCAGGTCATCGAGGGCTGGCTCGACCCGTCGGTCGCGGTCGTCCCCGAGGAGCGGCTCTTCCCCAAGGGCGTCACGGAGAAGCAGAACGAGGAGGAGAACCAGCGCGAGATGACGTCGTCGCAGGAGAGCGCGACGGCCGCGGCGCTGACCTCGCTCGGGATCGCGGTGACGACCCGGGTCTCCATCACCGAGGTCGACGCGAAGGCCCCGGCGGCGAAGACGCTCAAGGCCGGCGACGTCCTCGTGAGCATCAACGGGGTGCGGACCGACACCCTCGACGCGCTGCGCACCGGGCTCGACCGGACGGCGCCCGGCAAGGTCGCGGCGATGGTCGTCGAGCGGGCCGGCAAGCAGGTGCCGCTCGACGTGACCACCCGGGCCGGGGACGACGGCAAGACCCAGATCGGCGTCTTCATCGACGCCACGTTCAAGTTCCCGTTCGACGTGAAGATCCAGATCGAGGACATCGGCGGCCCGAGCGCGGGGACCATGTTCGCCCTCGGCATCATCGACAAGCTCACCCCGGGCCCGCTGACCGGCGGCAAGCAGATCGCCGGCACCGGGACGATGGACCCCGACGGCACGGTCGGGCCGATCGGCGGCATCCGGCAGAAGCTCTTCGGCGCCCGGCACGCCGGGGCACGCTGGTTCCTCGCCCCCGCGGACAACTGCGACGAGGTCGTCGGGCACGTGCCCGACGGGTTGAACGTCGTCCGGGTCGCGACGCTCGACGAGGCGCGGGCCGCGGTCGAGAAGATCGGCAAGGGCGCCGCGCCCGGGTCGCTGCCGACCTGCACGGCGTCCTGACCGGCGCCCCGTCGAGGCGCTACCCGTCGAGGCGCTACCCGTCGAGGGTCGCGGCGACGGCCGACACGAGGCCGGGGACGAGCTCGGGGCCGCCGACGGCGACCCGGTCGTCCTCGTCGTGGTCGCGGGCCCGGACGGCGCAGGCTCCGGTCCCGTCGCGGAGCACGCCGGCGGCCATCCGCAGCTCGCGCCGGTCCGGGTGCTCCTGGAGGTAGGCCAGGGCCGCGTCCGGGTCCCGGGGGGCCGCGGCCTCGGCCTCCGGGGGGACGACGAGTCGCTCGACGACGACGGCCGCACCGTCGACGCTCGGCGGCCAGGCGATCCGGCCGAGCAGGCCCTCGAGGGAGTCGGCGTCCGGGAGCTGCTCCTGCTCGACGGCCGTGAGGTGCTCGGGGTCGCGGGTCGCCGCCTCGACGACGTCCGGCCCGAGCGCGGTCGCCAGCCCCGGGTCGCGGCCGAGCGCGGCGTGCGTGTTCACCAGGGCGAACACGCGCACCGGGCCGTCCCAGCCGCCCGAGGCGACGTGCGCCTCGAGCTCGCGGACGGCACGGCGCACGGCCTGCGCGCGGGTGCCGGGGGAGGAGGGCGACGTGGTCGTCGGGTCGTCCGTGCTCACGGCGCGATCCTCGCACGTGACGGGCGCATTCTCCGCGTCGTCCCTGGGCGCGGACCGGGTCGGACCTGTGAACGGCGTCGGAACGGCCGGTCGACCTCGGGAACGATGCGCGTGAAAGGTAAGTTCTCCGGGTGTGAGCTTCGAGCGCGATCCGCGCAGCGCCCCGCGTCCCGCCGTCCCGACCCGTCGTCGCGGTGCCCTCGCCCCGACGTTGGCCATCCTCGGCGTCATCGTCGTGCTGGTGCTGCTGCTGTCGTCCGTGTGGACGAACGTCCTGTGGTACCGGTCGGTCGGCTTCACCGACGTCTACACGACGGAGCTGGTGACCAAGGGCGTCCTGTTCGTCGTCGGCGGCGTCGTCATGGCCGCGGCGGTCTTCGCCAGCCTGACGATCGCCTACCGGGCCCGGCCGGTGTACGCCCCCGTCTCGACGGAGCAGGCGAGCCTGGACCGCTACCGCGACTCGATCGAGCCGCTGCGCCGGGTCGTCGTCGCGGGCGTGCCGCTCGCGCTCGGCCTGTTCGCCGGCTCGGCCGCGAGCCAGCAGTGGCAGACGTTCCTCCTGTGGTGGAACCGGACGCCGTTCGGCCAGCGCGACGAGCAGTTCGGGATGGACATCGGCTTCTTCGTCTTCACCCTGCCGTGGCTGCAGTTCCTCACCGGCTTCCTCACCGCGGTCGTGTTCCTCGCGTCGCTGTCGGCGGTCATCACCCACTACCTCTACGGCGGGATCCGGCTGCAGGGCACCGGGTCGCGCTTCACCGACGCCGCCCGGATCCACCTCGCCACGCTCGCGGCGCTCTTCCTCGTGCTGCGCGGCGTCGACTACTGGCTCGGCCGGTTCGCGCTGACGACGAAGGAGTCCGGGCTCATCACGGGCCTGCGCTACACCGACGCGAACGCCGTTCTCATCGCGCGCGGGGTGCTCGCGGCGATCGCGGTCATCGTCGCGGTGCTCTTCGTCGTCGCCGCGATCGTCGACCGGTTCCGGATGCTGCCGCTCTACGGCGTCGTCCTGCTCGTCGTCAGCGCGATCGTCGTCGGCGGGATCTACCCGGCCGTCGTGCAGCGCTTCCAGGTCAAGCCGAACGAGCGCACGAAGGAAGCCGCCTACATCGCCAAGAACATCAAGGCGACCAAGGCGGCGTACGGGCTGGAGGGCGTCGAGAAGACGCAGTACAACGCCCAGACCCAGGCGACGCCGGACAAGCTGCGCCAGGACGCCGGGCTCATCCCCGGCATCCGGCTCATCGACCCCTACATCGTCTCGGACGCCTTCAGCCAGCTCGAGCAGAAGGCGCAGTACTACTCGTTCCCCGCGGCCCTGGATGTCGACCGGTACACGATCGACGGCACCCGCCGGGACACCGTGACGGCGGTCCGTGAGCTCGACCTCGCCGAGGCGCCCACGACCCAGCGCAACTGGATCAACGACCACATCGTCTACACGCACGGCTACGGTCTCATCGCGGCGTACGGCAACCAGCGCACGGACAACGGCCGGCCGGTCTTCTTCCAGAGCGGCTTCCCGAACACGTTCAACGGCAAGGACTACCAGCCGCGCGTCTACTTCGGCGAGAAGTCGCCGGACTACTCGATCGTCGGCGCGCCGAGCACGGCACCCCCGCAGGAGTTCGACTCCCCGGAGTCGACGACGTCGACGAACGGCGCGAGCTACACGTACACCGGCACCGGCGGCGTCCCGATCGGGTCGTTCGTCAACCGGCTGCTCTACGCGACGAAGTTCCGCGACCAGAACATCCTGCTGTCGGGCTCGATCAACGAGCGCTCGCGCATCCTCTACGACCGCACGCCGCGGCAGCGCGTCGAGAAGGCGGCGCCGTTCCTCACCCTCGACGGCGACCCGTACCCGAGCGTCGTCGACGGCAAGATCGTGTGGATCGTCGACGCGTACACGACGACCGACAAGTACCCGTACTCGAAGTCCACGATCCTCGCGGACGCCACCGAGGACGCGCTGACCGGCGCGACGAACGTCGTCCCCCTCGGCGCCAAGCGGGTCAACTACATGCGCAACTCCGTCAAGGCGACGGTCGACGCGTACGACGGCACCGTGACGCTGTACGCCTGGGACGACAAGGACCCGATCCTCAAGACCTGGATGAAGGTCTTCCCCGGCAAGGTGCAGCCGATGAGCCGGATCAGCGCCGACCTCATGTCGCACCTGCGCTACCCGGAGGACCTCTTCAAGGTGCAGCGCCAGCTGCTCGGTCGCTACCACGTGACCGACCCCGGCGTGTTCTTCTCCCAGAGCGAGCTCTGGACGGTGCCGCGCGACCCGACCCGGGACAGCCAGACGACGGCCGGCTTCCAGCCGCCGTACTTCCTGACCCTCCAGATGCCCGACCAGGAGGCGCCCGCGTTCTCGCTCACGTCGGCGTACATCCCGGCGACGGGGCAGTCGAACCAGCGGAACAACCTCACGGGCTTCCTCGCGGTCGACGCGGACGCCGGGACCCAGGCCGGTGAACGCCGGTCCGGCTACGGCACGCTGCGGCTGCTCGAGCTGCCGGACGACGTCGTCGTCCAGGGCCCGGCGCAGGTGCAGCAGGCGTTCCGGGCCGACACCGGGATCAGCGCGGTCCTCAACCCGGCGGTCATCAACCGGGCGACGATCGAGTACGGGAACATGCTCACGCTTCCGCTCGGCGGCGGCCTGCTCTACGTGCAGCCGGTGTACGTCCGGCCGGCCGGGCAGAACACCTACCCGCAGCTGCAGAAGGTGCTCGTGAGCTTCGGCGACAAGATCGCCTTCGCCGACACCCTGCCGCTCGCCCTCGACGCGCTCTTCGGCGGCGGGGCGGCGACCGGGAACGGCGGCACCGGGACCGGTGGCACCGGGACGGGTACCGGGACCGGAACGGGGACCGGCAGCGGTTCCCCGACCGGTGGTTCGACCGGCGGCACCGGCTCGGCGCAGGCGGACCTCACCACGGCCCTGCAGGACGCCCAGCGTGCGCTCGCGGCGGGCAAGGACGCCCTCGCCAAGGGTGACTTCGCGGCCTACGGCAAGGCCCAGACCGAGCTGCAGGACGCCGTCAACCGCGCCATCGACGCCCAGGCCCGGCTCGGCCAGACGGCGTCCACGGCGACGGCGAGCCCGAGCGCCGGTGCGACGCCGAGCCCGTCCGCGACCGGTTCGGCGAGCGCGACCGGGTGACGCCGGGCTACTGATTTGCCTCCACCCCCGCGAGGCCCGTAGGGTCGAACCACCGACGCGGGGTGGAGCAGCTCGGTAGCTCGCTGGGCTCATAACCCAGAGGTCACAGGTTCAAATCCTGTCCCCGCTACAAAGAGACGTTGGCCCCCGGATCCCCGGACGTGGGGTCCGGGGG
>JACRAB010000419.1 GCA_016213575.1 Actinomycetota bacterium | reverse complement strand
GGGCCAACCCGGGCGTCTCGTTCGCCGTCGCCGACCTCGCCGTCGCCGTCGAGGCCGCCCGCCTGCTCACGTACAAGGCCGCCTGGCTCAAGGACGAGCACACGGCCGGACGGCGCTCGCTCGCCGAGGTCAAGCAGGCCGCGGCGATCGCCAAGCTGCACTCCTCGACCGCGGCCGTCGACGCGACCCGGGTCGCCACCCAGCTCTTCGGCGGCAGCGGCTTCAACGAGGAGTACCCCGTCGCGCGGTTCTACCGGGACGCGAAGATCCTCGAGATCGGCGAGGGCACGAGCGAGGTGCAGCGGCTCGTCATCGCCCGCGGCCTGGGACTTCCGGTTGACTGACACCGTGCAGGAGCAGGCAGCGCAGCCGACCGGTCCCGCCGCGGCGCACGACCACTACGCCGAGGTCGCGGCCGCGCGCGCGGCGACGCTGTCGCCGTCCGACGCGGGGCTCGCCAAGCTCGGCTCGCAGAAGAAGCTGCCCGTGCGGGAGCGGATCGCGTTGCTCGTCGACGACGGGACGTTCGTCGAGGACGGGCAGCTCGCGAACGCGCTCGCGACCGGGCTGCCGGCGGACGGCGTCGTCACCGGCCGCGGGCTCGTCGACGGCCGGCCGGCGATCGTCATCGCGAACGACCCGACGGTCAAGGCCGGGTCGTGGGGGGCCCGTACGGTCGAGAAGATCGTCCGCGCCACCGAGCACGCGCTGCGCGAGGAGCTGCCCGTCTTCTGGCTCGTCGACTCGGCGGGCGCCCGGATCACCGACCAGGTCGAGCTCTTCCCGGGGCGGCGTGGCGCGGGCCGGATCTTCCACAACCAGGTGGCGCTGTCGGGCAAGGTGCCGCAGATCTGCTGCCTCTTCGGGCCGTCCGCCGCGGGCGGTGCCTACATCCCGGCCTTCTGCGACATCGTCGTCATGGTCGAGGGCAACGCGTCGATGTACCTCGGCAGCCCGCGGATGGCCGAGATGGTCGTCGGCGAGACGGTGTCGCTCGAGGAGATGGGCGGTGCCCGGATGCACTGCACGGTCTCCGGGTGCGGCGACAACCTCGCCGTCGACGACGCCGACGCGATCGAGCAGGCCCGGCTGTTCTTCTCGTACCTGCCGACGTGCTGGCGCGAGGCGCCGCCGGAGTACCCGGCGGAGCCCCCGGTCGCCGTCCTGACCCGGGAGTCGGTGCCCGAGAAGGAGTCCGTGCCCTTCGACGTCCACACGGTGCTCGACGCGCTCGTCGACGAGGACTCGTTCTTCGAGGTCAAGCCGCTGTTCGCGGCCGAGCTCGTCGTCGGGTTCGGTCGCCTCGACGGGCGCCCGGTGGGGATCGTCGCGAACAACAGCGCCGTCAGGGGCGGGGTGCTCTTCGGTGACTCCGCCGACAAGGCCGCGCGGTTCATCTGGCTGTGCGACGCGTTCAACGTGCCGCTGCTGTACCTGTCCGACGTGCCCGGCTTCATGATCGGCAGCGCGGTCGAGCGCGCGGGCATCATCCGGCACGGCGCGAAGATGATCACGGCCGTCTCCGAGGCGACCGTGCCGCAGGTCTGCGTCATCCTCCGCAAGGCCTACGGCGCGGGGCTCTACGCGATGGCCGGCCCCGGCTTCGGCCCGGACGCGACCCTCGCGCTGCCGACCGCCCGGATCGCCGTCATGGGCCCGGAGGCCGCGACGAACGCGGTGTACGCCAACAAGATCGCCGCCATCGAGGACGCCGCCGAGCGCGACGCCTTCGTCGCCGCCCGCCGTGCCGAGTACGAGGAGGACGTCGACCTCATGCGGCTCGCGAGCGACCTCGTCGTCGACGCCGTCATCGAGCCCGCCGAGCTGCGCCGCGAGGTCGTGCTGCGGCTCGCGTACGCCGTCGGCCGGGACCGCCGCTTCAGCGAGCGCCGCCACGGGGTGCCGCCGGTATGACCGGGCAGGACGGCGCCCCGCCGCCCGTGCACGCCGCCGCCGTCCCGGCGATCGGGGTCGCGGCCCAGGGGCACCCGACGCACGACGAGCTCGTCGCCGCCGTCGCGGCGATCCTCGCGGCCGGGCGCCGGACGGGTCCGGCTCGCCCGCCGGGACCGGTGTCCGCCGACTGGCGGGGCCGCCGGCTCGCCGCCCTCGGACTCGCGCCGCGTCGGCGGCCCTGACGCGACGGCGTCCGCACCCGTAGCCTGCGCCGATGAGCACTGACGATCTCGAGGTCCACGTCGACGTCGCGGCCCCGCGGGAAGCGGTGTGGGCGCTGCTCGGCGACCCGACCCGGATGGGCGAGCTGTCGCCGGAGTGCCGGCGCGTGACGTGGGTCGGCGACGTCCGCGCGCCGCAGGTCGGGGCGCGGTTCCGCGGCGTCAACCGGCGCGGGGTGAGCGTCTGGGCGACGCTGTCGCGGCTCGTCGAGTACGTGCCGGGGGAGCGGATCGCCTGGGAGTCGCGGTTCGCCGGGCTGCCGGTCTCGCGCTGGACGTACGTGCTCGCCGACGCCCCGGACGGCGGCACCCGGGTCGTCGAGCAGTGGCACGACGAACGGCACTGGTTCGTCCGGCTCGTGTCGCCCGCGGCGCGCTTCACCCTCGACGCCCGCGAGCACAACCGGCGCGGCATGGAGGTGACGCTGCAGCGGGTGCGCGAGCGCGCCGAAGCCGCCGCGCGCTGACGCGACGGTCTTTACGTCACATTCGCTGCGCGTAATTGACGGCACTAGGTCAGGTTAGGTAAGCCTTACCTTATGACCTTGTGCCTCCGCCGTGCCCTGCCCGCCCGACGCCCGCTCGCGACGTCCGCCGCCGCGCTGCTGCTCGCCGTCCCCGTCCTCGCGGCCTGCTCCGACGCCCCCGCCGACCGCACGGTCGCCGTGACGGGTCCGGACGCCGAGTGCGCCGCCGCGGCGACGACCGTCGAGGCGGGCGTCGTCGCGTTCACCTTCTCCAACGAGGCGTCGAAGGAGAACGAGCTGTACGTGCTGCGCTCCGACGGCTCGATCGTCGGCGAGCGCGAGGGCGTCGGGCCGGGGACGACGGCGACCCTCACCGTCGAGGTGGAACCGGGCTCGTACGCGCTGCGCTGCAAGCCCGGCATGACCGGCGACGGCATCACGACCGCGCTCACCGTGACGGCCGCGGCCGCCACGGCGGCGCCCGCGACGACGGACCCGACCGTCGCCGCCGCGGTCACCGCCTACCGCGCGTACGTCGCCGAGCAGGTCGCCGCGACCGTCACGACGACGCAGGCCCTGCAGGCGGCGCTCGAGGCCGGGGACGCCGGCCGGGCCCGGTCGCTCTACGCCGCGAGCCGGGTCGGCTGGGAGCGCATCGAGCCGGTCGCGGAGTCGTTCGGGGACCTCGACCCGAAGATCGACCTGCGGGAGGCCGACCTCGAGGACGGCCAGACCTGGACCGGCTGGCACGTCGTCGAGAAGGGGCTGTGGACCGGCCCCGCCGCCGACGGCCCGGCGGCCGCGGCGACGGCTGCGACGAAGGCGCTCGCCCCCGTCGGCGAGCGGCTGCTCGCCGACCTCGCCGACCTGCAGGGCCGGGTGCCGACCGCGACGATCACCGCGACGTCGATGGCCAACGGGGCCAAGGAGCTGCTCGACGAGGTCGCCACCGGCAAGGTCACCGGCGAGGAGGAGGCGTTCAGCCACACCGACCTCGTCGACGTCCGGGCCAACGTCGACGGCGCCCGGAAGG
>JACRAB010000417.1 GCA_016213575.1 Actinomycetota bacterium | reverse complement strand
CGGCGACGCGCTGCGCGCGGTCTCGACCCTGGTCAAGGACCCGTCCCGGATCGTCAGCACCTCGGACCAGCAGACCGCCGAGGAGCTCGGCGGCGCGATCGTCGCCCGCGACGGCAGCGGCGCCGTCCTCGCCGAGGTCGCCTCGCTCGTCGCCGACGGCAAGCTCGTCATGCACGTCGTCGACGTCCGGCCGTTCGACGAGGCCGCGGCGGCGCTGAGCGGTGTCGAGTCGGGGCACGCGCGCGGCTAGGTCGTCCTGGAGCTCTGATCCCGCGCGCGTCCGGCGGTCAGCCGCCGAGCGAGAACGTCACCCGCGCCGACCCCGTCGCGCCGTTCTCGGGGTCGACGACGAGCGTGTAGGTCCCGGCCTCGGAGAGAGGCTGGAAGCCCACTCCTGACGTCGTTCCGCCCGGCGGCACGACGGCGAGCAGGCTGCCGCCGAAGAACGACGGCTCGTCGAGCCACAGCCGCGCGGACGGTGCGAACGTCGACCCGGCGACCGACCACTGCAGCACCTTGCCGACGTCGCCGGGCCTCACCTCGAACGTCAGGCGGACGTTCTGCCCCGGCCGGCCGACCTCGACCTTCGTCGGCCGGCCGAGCCGGCCGCCGAGCACCTGGTCCTTCGCCGTGCGGATGGTGTAGCCGAGCGAGCCGGTCGTGCCGCCCACGCCGCTGAACCGCAGCTCCCAGACCCCGTCCTCGGCGGCGACGGTGTCGTAGTTGCCGAACTCGAGCCACTGCGGCGCGGTCGTGAAGGGGTCCAGCTGCAGGAACGTGAGGCTGCCGCGCGACGTGTGGAGCTCGACGGAGACGGTCGACGGGTCGGTGGCCCGCAACGTCCTGAGGTCCACGGCCACGTGCTCGCCCGCCTTCACCCCGAACCGCACGCGCGTCTCCTGGCCGACCGTCCACGAGGTCGTCGTGGGCCGTCCCGGCCGCCCGGCCAGCACCTGGTCGGTGGCGAGCACGAACGTGGCCGTGAGCGAGCCCGCGGCGGCGCCCGGCGGGTCCAGCTCGAGCGTGTAGGTGCCGGTCGACGGCAGAGGGGCGAACTGCACGTGGCGCAGCGCCGCGGACGACTCGACCCGCTCGTACGGCGCGCCGCTCGGGTCGAGGATCTGCACGCCGGTCTCGACGCCCTGGAGGTCGAGCGGGACCTGGAGCACAGGCCGTTGCCCGGCCCGCCCCCTGAACGTCAGCCGCTGGACGTCACCGCGCGCGAACGTCAGGGTCCGCGTCGTCCCGGACGTGATCGCCCTGGTGACGATCCGCGGCTCGGTCGCGGTGAGCGTGACCCTCCCGGTGGCGTCCTCGAGCGGGTCGACGCGCAGCGTGTAGGTGCCGCTCGTCGTGAGCGGCGCGGTGGTCTCCAGCCAGCCAGGGCTGCCGTCCACGACGGACGTGCTCGCGACCTCCGCTCCGTCCGGGTCGAAGAGCGTGAGCCCTGCCTGGCCCGGCAGACCGGCGGCGGTCGTCAGCGAGACGGCGGGCACGTCGACGGCGAGCCGCAGGCCCGCGGTCCCCCGCAGGGTGAGCCTCGCGTTCTGACCCGGCTCGGTCACGGTGACGGTCGTCGGTGTCCCGGCGGGCAGGCTGCCGTCGAGGTCGGTCGGCGTGGACATCAGCAGACGGGCGCTGCCGGTCGTGAGCCCGACGGGGTCGAGAAGGACGTGCAGCACCCGGTCCTGCCCGGCCACGTCGGACTCCGCGAACGGCCCGAACCCGCTGAGCAGGTTGCCGCTGCCGTCGAGCACCGTGAGGCCTGCCTGGGCGCAGCAACCGTCACCGAGGTCGGGCCGGGTCCACTGCTCGTCGGCGAGCCGGGCCGCGAGCCGGTGGCCGGCGGGCACCGTGACCGCGACGTCGATCCGGTCGCCCGCGACGGACGTCGAGAGGACCTCGTCCACCGGGAGGGTGCGCTCGAGCCGGGTCAGCCGGGTCGGGGCCACGTAGAGGGTCGCGGTCAGCCCGACGTCGACGGCGTCCCCGCCGAGCGCCGGCTGCGGCGTCACCTCGAGGTAGTGGCGGCCGGCGCCGACGTCGAACGAGAACGACGTCGACGGCGCGAAGCTGTCGAGCGAGGCGCCGAAGGTGGGCCGGCCGTCGGCGTCGGTCACGGTCAGCTGCGCCTGCCAGGGCTGGTCCTCGTTGCCGAACACGAGGTCACGGACGTAGACCTCGACCGGTCCGGCGTCCGGGGCGTCGAAGGCCAGCCGCCGCAGCGGCGTGCCGGGCGGGACGACGAGGGCGGTCGGCGCCCCAGCGCTCACCGGGACGTCGGGACCGGCGTCGAGGGTGAGCCGGACGTCGAGCGTGCCGGTGGTGCTGCCGTCGCCGGCGATCCGGAGCGCCGCGTCGACGCCCGCCGGCAGGGCGTCGGGGGTCGCCAGCACGGCCGGTGCCGTGCCGGTCACCGTGCCGAGGGGGACCGGCGCAGCCCCGGGCAGCACGAGGGAGACCGTGGCTGTCCCGTCGGTCCCGTCCGGGTGCCGCAGCGACACCGCGCTCAGCTGGACGAGCGTGCGGACCCGGCCGGCCGTGGTGAAGGGGAGCACCCGGAGCCGGCTCGGCGAGTCGAGGAAGGTCGTGACCGGTGCCGCACCGTAGGAGAGCGCGGTGTCCGGGGCAGGGGTCACGTCGACCTGCGCGGTGAAGGTGCCGGTCCGGTCGCCGCCCAGGACGACGGTGACCGCCTGCGGGCCGGGCCGGACAGTGGTCACACCGGTCCACACGCCCGGCGCGGACTCCTGCATGAGGAGGACGAAGGAGTCGGGCCGGCCGAAGACCAGCGAGGCCACGGGCGGGAAAGCAGGGTCGGTCGCCGGCGTCACCGCGAGGTCGGAGATCGTCACCGTGACCTGTTGGAGGTCGTCGGCGGCGAACGTCAGGACGGGGTGGTCGGCCGGCCGGTCGACGGACACCGGGACGGCGACCCCGGGCTCGACGGGCACCGGCACGTCGGACCCCAGCCCCACGACGAAGGTCACCGTGCCGGTCAGCCCGTTCGAGGTGAGGGAGACGGTGGCCGTCTCGTCGTCCGGCCCGTTGTTCTGCGAGAGCTCCTGCCACCACTGCTCGGGCGAGCCGGGAAGGAAACGCGGGAGGTCGAACCGGGTGGGGCTCGTCACCGAGAACTCGGCGAGCATGCCGGTCAGCTCGGTGACCCTGATCCACGGCCGCTGCCCGGCCGGCACCGCGAGGGTGAAGCTCGCGACGTCGTCCGGGTTCGCGAACGTCAACGAGACCGGGGTCCCCGGCACGAGCGCCGCGTCGTGGCCGAGCTCGGCGGCCCGGGCCGCCTCCGGGGCGGCGACCAGCCCGGTGAGGAGGGAGGCGGCGAGCACCAGGACGGCGAGCAGTGCCCTCGGGCGGACGGCACGGACTGCGGGCTCGGACACGGGTCCCCCCTCCCACCGAGCCCTGGCGGGCCGGTGACGACCGGGTGATCATCGCCATCAGGGCCCGCGAGGGCAAGACCCGGACGGGTCGTCACCCGCACGGTGACCACGTCCGGGGCGGTCAGCCGGTCGTGAGGTCCTCCTCCCAGAACTCCCGCTCGCCCCGGGCCGTGAGGTTCTCGCCGTACGGGTGCCGGGAGTCCTCGGTGCCGCGCAGCTCGACCCGGCGGATCTTGCCGGAGATCGTCTTGGGCAGCTCGGCGAACTCCAGGCGGCGGATCCGCTTGTACGGCGCGAGGTGCTCGCGGGCGTAGCCGAGGATGTCGGCGGCGGTCTGCGCGGTCGGCTCCCAGCCGGCGGCGAGGACGACGTAGGCCTTCGGGACGGCCAGGCGCAGCGGGTCGGGCGACGGGACGACGGCCGCCTCGGCGACCGCGGGGTGCTCGATGAGGACGCTCTCGAGCTCGAACGGGCTGATCCGGTAGTCCGAGGCCTTGAAGACGTCGTCGGCCCGCCCGACGTACGTGATGTAGCCGTCGGCGTCCGCGACCGCGACGTCACCGGTGTGGTAGACGCCGTCCCGCATCGCCTCGGCGGTCCGGGTCTCGTCGTCGCGGTAGCCGACCATGAGCCCGAGCGGGCGGCCGAGGACGGGGGAGTCCAGCCGCAGGCACAGCTCGCCCTCCTGGCCCGGCTCCGTGCGGACCTCGCCGCTCAGCGGGTCGACGAGGACGACGTCGTACCCGGGCAGCGGGCGGCCCATCGACCCGAGGACGACGGGCTGCCCCGGCGCGTTGCCGACCTGCGCCGTCGTCTCGGTCTGGCCGAAGCCGTCCCGGACCGTGAGCCCCCACGCGGTGCGGACCTGCTCGATGACCTCGGGGTTGAGCGGCTCGCCGGCGCCGACGACCTCGCGCAGCGGGATCCGGTCCTTCCAGGCGCCGAGGTCGGCCTGCACGAGCATCCGCCACACCGTCGGCGGCGCGCAGAACGTCGTCACCCCGCAGCGGGCCATCGTGTCGAGCAGCGGCCCCGCGGCGAACCGCGGCTGGTTGACGACCAGGACGGTGGCCTCGGCGTTCCACGGCGCGAAGAGGTTGCTCCAGGCGTGCTTCGCCCAGCCCGGCGAGGAGATGTTCAGGTGCACGTCGCCGGGCTGCAGGCCCACCCAGAACATCGTCGCGAGGTGCCCGATCGGGTAGGACGCGTGGGTGTGCTCGACGAGCTTGGGGGAGGCCGTCGTGCCGGACGTGAAGTAGAGCAGGAGCGTGTCGGACGCCGCGGTGTCGGCCTGCGGCACCGGCCGGCCCTCGTGGCCCTCGGCCTGCGCGTAGTCGAGCCAGCCCTCGACCGGAGCGCCGACGGCGATCGGCGTCCAGGCGCCGAGGAGCGCCTCGAACTTCGGTGCGTCCTCGCTGCGCGCGACGACGTGCCGGACCCGGCCGCGGTCGATCCGGTCCCGCAGGTCGGCGGGGGCCAGCAGCGTCGTCGCCGGGATGACGACGGCGCCGAGCCGGATGCAGGCGACGACGACCTCCCACAGCTCGACCTGGTTGCCGAGCATGAGGAGGACCCGGTCGCCGGCGCCGACACCGTGCTCGGCGAGCCAGGCGGCGACCCGCCCCGAGCGGCGCGCGACGTCGGCGAAGGTGAGCTTCGTCTCCGAGCCGTCCGCGTCGACGACCCACAGCGCCGTCCGCAGCGACACGACCGGGTCCGCCGCGAGCCGGTCGAGGTGGTCCCGGGCCCAGTTGAACCGCTCCGGCCGGGGCCAGCGGAACTCGGCGACCGCCCGCGGCTGGTCCTCCCGCAGGGCGAGCAGCAGGTCCCGGGCGGCACGGAACTCGTCCGCCGCGTGAACACCCGTCGTCGTCGACGTGGTCTCCGTCATAACGCACACCCTGCCAGGGCCTTCGGCCGCGCGACCAGACAGAGGCGGTCGGTAGTCTCCTTGACGTGCCCAACGGACCGGTCCCGCCCCCCGAGGACGACGCACCGGTCGCGTACCCCGCGCACTGGGAGGCGGACGTCGTCCTGCGCGACGGCGGGACGGCGCACATGCGCCCGATCCGCCCCGACGACGCCGAGGCGCTCCAGCGCTTCCACCTCGCGCAGTCGCCCGAGTCGATCTACCTGCGGTTCTTCGCGCCGATGCCGCGGCTGTCCGACAAGGACCTGCACCGGTTCACCCACGTCGACCATCTCGACCGGGTGGCGTTCGTCTGCACCGTCGGCGGCGAGATCCTCGGCGTCGGCCGCTACGACCGCACCGAGCCCACCGAGGCCGAGGTCGCGTTCAACATCTCCGACCACCACCACGGCCGCGGCATCGGGTCGGTGCTGCTCGAGCACCTCGCGGCCGCCGCCCGGGAGAACGGCGTGCACCGCTTCGTCGCGGAGGTGCTGCCGCAGAACCGCAAGATGATGGGCGTCTTCCGGGACGCCGGGTACGAGGTCAAGCACGCCTTCGACGACGGCGTCATCTCCCTCGAGTTCGACATCGACCCGACGGAGAAGTCGCTGGCCGTCATGGAGTCCCGCGAGCACCGCGCCGAGGCGCGCTCCGTGCACGCGGTGCTCAACCCGCGCTCGGTCGTCCTCGTGGGGGCCAGCCGGCACGAGGGCACCGTGGGCCACAAGCTCCTCACGGACATGCTCGCCGCGGACTTCACCGGTGCGCTGCACGTCGTCCACCCGGAGGCGGACGCCGTGCTCGGCGTCCCGGCGTTCCGTCGTCTCGCCGACGTCCCGCCGCCGGTGGACCTCGCGATCATCGCCGTCCCCGCGGCGGCCGTCGTCGAGGTCGTCGAGGAGTGCGCCGCGGTCGGCGTCCGGGGGCTCGTCGTCGTCTCGGCGGGCTTCGCGGAGACCGGCCCCGAGGGCCTGGAGCGGCAGCGCGCGCTCGTCCGGGTCGCCCGTGAGCACGGCATGCGGGTCGTCGGCCCGAACTCGTGGGGCGTCATCAACGCCGACCCCGAGGTGCGGCTCAACGTCTCGCTCGCCTCGGTGCTGCCGACGCACGGGCGGTTCGGTCTCTTCAGCCAGTCGGGCGCGATCTCCGTCTCGGTGCTCGACGTCGCGCAGCAGCGCGGCGTGGGGCTGTCGACGTTCGTCTCCGCGGGCAACCGGGCGGACGTGTCCGGCAACGACTGCATGCAGTACTGGGAGGAGGACGCCGGCACCGACGTCGTGGGCCTCTACCTGGAGAGCGTCGGCAACCCGCGCAAGTTCTCCCGCATCGCCCGCCGGCTGTCGCGCACCAAGCCGGTCATCGTCGTGAAGTCGGGGGCGTCCCGGTTCAGCGCGACCCCGGGGCACGCCGTCCGGCCGAGCCGGGTGCCGAAGGCGGGGTTCAACGCCCTCCTGCGGCAGAGCGGCTGCATCCGGGTCGACAACGTCCGCCAGCTGTTCGACGTTGCCCAGCTCGTGCTCCACCAGCCGCTGCCGTCGGGCAGCTGCGTCGCGGTCGTCGCGAACAGCGAGGCGCTCGCCGCGCTCACCGCCGACGCCTGCGTCGCCCGCAAGCTGGACGTCGTCCACGGGCCGGTCGCGCTGCCGACGCTCGCCGGGCCGGAGGACTTCCGGACCGCGCTCGAGGCGGCCTTCGCCGACGAGCACGTCGACGCCGTCGTCACCGCGTTCATGCCCCCGGTCGCGACGCACGCGGCCGAGGTCGCGCGGGTGCTCGCCGAGACCTCCGCGACGGCCCCGATCCCCGTGGTGGCGTCGTTCCTCGGGATGAGCGGCATCCACGAGCAGCTCTCCGCGGGCCGCGTCGTCCCGACGTACCCGACGCCCGAGGAGGCCGTCCGCGCGCTCGCGGCCGCGACGAAGTACGGCCAGTGGCGCCGCCGCGACGCCGGCCCTCGGGTCGACCCGCCGGGCCTGGACGCCGAGGGGGCGCGCACGTTCGTCGACGCGCTCCTCGCCCTCAACCCCGACGGGCTCGAGCTCTCGCAGAGCCAGGCCGCCACGCTGCTCGCGTGCTACGGCGTCCGGCTCTGGCCGAGCGTGCCGGTGACCACGCCCGAGGAGGCGGTCGCCGCCGCCCTCGAGGTCGGGTTCCCGGTGGCGCTCAAGGCGACCGCGCCGCACCTGCGGCACCGGGTCGACCTCGGCGGCGTCCGTCTCGACATCGCCTCGGTCGGTGAGCTCTCCGAGACCTTCGTGCGCATGCGCGACACGCTCGGCCCGCTCGGCGGGGAAGACCTCGTCGTCCAGGCGATGGCCCCGACGGGCGTCGCGTGCGTCGTCCGCTCCGCCGAGGACCCGCTCTTCGGCCCGGTCGTCTCGTTCGGCCTCGCCGGCGACGCGACCGCGCTGCTCGGCGACTGGGCGCACCGGATCCCGCCGCTGTGCGAGCAGGACGTCGTCGACCTGGTCCGCACCGTCAAGGCGGCACCGAAGCTGTTCGGCCACCGCGGCGCGGGCGAGGCGGACGTCGACGCGCTGCACGACGTCCTCGCCCGGGTGTCCTGCCTGGCCCTCGACGTCCCCGAGATCGCCGAGCTCGACCTCAACCCGGTCGTCGCGGCCGACCGCGGCGCCGCCGTGCTCGGTGCGGTGATCCGGCTCGCGCCCGACGAGGGCCGCACCGACGCCGGGGTGCGCGAGCTGACGACGGGCTGACCGTCAGACCGTGCGCGGTGCTGCGTTCCGCATCCGGATCGCGCTGAACTCGGCCTGTGCCGCGACGACGGCGTCGACGTAGGGCCACAGGTCGGTCGTCAGCCGGACCTCGACGCCCAGGCCCGCGAGCGCCGCGAGGCAGTCGGTCACCTCGTGCACCGCGCGGACGGTCGCCGGCCCCTCGCTAACCCGGTAGCCGGCGGCGGCGTCGAGCAGGGTGAAGCCGTCCGGATCGAGGTCGTGGACGAACAGCCGGATGTCGCGCAGGGCCTGCAGCCAGCGGT
>JACRAB010000416.1 GCA_016213575.1 Actinomycetota bacterium | reverse complement strand
CGAACGGCTCGTACGGCAAGAGCTCGTACAGCACGGGCTCCTACGGCTCGGGCTCCGGCTCGTCGTACGGCTCGTCGTACGGTTCCGGCTCCGGCGGCTCCTCCTACGGCTCCCCGCGTCGCTCCGGCGGCCCGGGCCGCGGCCGCCGCCCGAACGGCGGCACCACGCCCCGCCAGGTCCGCGAGCCCGCCAAGACCGCGCTCGACATCGCGCTCGACGAGGCGCTCGCCGCCCCGGCCCCCGAGCCGCGCACCTTCGCCCAGCTCGGCCTGCCGGCCGTGCTCGTGACGGCGCTCTCGCGCCGCGGCATGGCGGAGCCCTTCGCCATCCAGGCCCGCGCCCTCCCGGACGCGATCGCCGGCCGCGACGTCCTGGGCCGCGCCCAGACCGGCTCCGGCAAGACCCTCGCGTTCGGCCTGCCGATGCTCGCCCGCCTCGCGGACCCGGCCATCGTCGACGCGCCGACCGGCAAGGGCGTCGACTCGGCCCGGCACACCGGTCGCCGCACCCCGCACCGCCCGCGCGGCCTCGTGCTCGTCCCGACCCGCGAGCTCGCGCTCCAGGTCGCGGACGCGTTGTCCCCGCTGGCGAACCCGCTCGGCCTGCGCGTGACGACCGTCTTCGGCGGCTCGTCGTACAAGCGCCAGATCGACGCGCTCACCCGCGGCGTCGACATCGTCATCGCCACCCCGGGCCGGCTCGTGGACCTCATCGACCGCCGGGTGTGCAACCTCGCGGACGTCGAGATCACCGTCCTCGACGAGGCCGACTACATGGCCGACCTGGGCTTCCTCCCGGTCGTGACGAACCTGCTCGGGATGACCCGTGAGGGCGGCCAGCGGCTGCTCTTCTCGGCGACGCTCGACCGCGGGGTCGGCACGCTCGTCGAGAAGTTCCTCACGGACTTCGCCGTCCACGCGGTCGCGCCGGTCTCGTCGCCGGTCGAGGCCATGGACCACAAGGTCTTCACGGTCGGCCGCAACGACAAGCTCGCCGTCGCCGCCGAGGTGGCCGGCCGCCCGGGCCGCACGCTGTTCTTCGTGCGGACCAAGCACGGCGCGGACCGGCTCGCGACCCAGCTGACCCGCTCCGGGGTCGAGGCCGCCGCGATCCACGGCAACCTCGGCCAGGGCGCCCGCCAGCGCGCGCTCGCCGCGTTCAGCGACGGCTCGACCCGCGTGCTCGTCGCGACGGACGTCGCGGCGCGCGGCATCCACGTCGACGACGTCGACCTGGTCGTCCACTTCGACCCGCCGAACGACCACAAGGACTACCTGCACCGCTCGGGCCGCACGGCCCGCGCCGGCGCGAGCGGCACGGTCGTCGCCCTCGTGCTGCCGGAGGAGTCCCGCGCGGTCGAGCAGATCCACCGCGCGGCCAAGGTCGAGCCCGTCGTCACCAGCGTGGCCCCGGGCCACCCGGCGGTCGTCGAGGTCGCGACGTCCGGCGAGCCGGTCGTCGTCAAGCCGCGTGCGCCCGAGCGGGAGCGTCCGGCCGGTCGTCGTCCCGGCAGCGGCCCGCGCCGCACCGGCGGCTACCAGGGCTCGTCCGACCGGTCCGCCGGCGGCTACCGGGGCGGCCCGCGCCGCACGGCGTGACCTCCCGGAGCACCTGAGCACCACCCGCACCAGCTGAGCACCGACGGACGCCGGTTCTCGTCGACGCCCGCCGCACACGCGGCGGAAGTCCACGAGGACCGGCGTTCTCGCGTGGCAGAGTGTGCGGCATGAGCGATGTTCAGGAGACCCGTGAGCCGGTCTACGACAACCGCGCCCAGCTGCAGCAGGTCCAGGAGGGCCTGCTCGACGGCGAGGTCGTCTACGCCGTCTACGACGCGATCGGGGCCGGCACGGGCTTCATCGGCATCACCGACCGCCGGGTGATCCTGCAGGACAAGAGCTTCGTCGGCAAGAAGGTGGCCATCACCTCGATCCCGTACGCACGGATCATCTCGGTGAGCGTCGTCTCCGACCGCACGTGGACCGGTGGCTTCTTCTCGACGAGCACGATCGCCGTCGCGACGTCCGAGGGCGTCCACGAGGTGGCCTTCCGCGGCAACGAGAAGGCGCACCACGCGCACAACCTCATCCTCTGGCACATGGTGCGCTGAGCGCGTCACGCAGCGTCAGCACAAAAGGGTTGTCAGGACACATCTCACACGCTTCTCCTGCGCGTGGCTGGGTAGTGTCGACAGGGGGTCGTCACCCTCGGTCGCCAGAACCACCCGTCGGGGAGTGAAACCGAGTGCCGGACCTGCACGAGTTCGTCGTCGTCGCCAACCGGCTGCCCGTGGACCGTCGCGAGGAGCCCGACGGGTCGACGTCCTGGCGCCCCTCGCCGGGCGGCCTCGTCGCGGCGCTCGAGCCGGTCATGAAGGCGCGGGACGGCGCCTGGGTCGGCTGGACGGGGAGCCCCGACGACATCCTCGAGCCGTTCGACGCCGACGGGATGCACCTCGTGCCGGTGCCGCTGTCCGCGGAGGAGGTCGAGCTCTACTACGAGGGCATGAGCAACGCGACGCTGTGGCCGCTCTACCACGACGTCATCGTCGCCCCGGCCTTCCACCGCACCTGGTGGGACTCCTACGTCGCGGTGAACCGGCGGTTCGCGCAGGCCGTCCTGCCGCAGGCCGCGGAGGGCGCGACGGTCTGGGTGCAGGACTACCAGCTCCAGCTCGTCCCGAAGATGCTCCGGGAGACCCGGCCCGACCTGCGGATCGGGTTCTTCGACCACATCCCGTTCCCGCCGTACGAGATCTTCGCCCAGCTCCCGTGGCGCCGGCAGGTGCTCGAGGGCCTGCTCGGCGCCGACCTGCTCGGCTTCCAGCGGCCGGCCGACGCGAACAACCTGCTGCGGGCGGCCCGCCGCCTCGGGATGACGACCCGCGGGGACGCCGTCCTCGTCGACGGCCGCCGGGCCCGCCGCGGCGCCCGGCTCGAGGCGGCCCGGCCGGTCGTGTGCAAGCCGTTCCCGATCTCGGTCGACAGCACCGCCCTGGAGGAGCTCGCCCGCCGGCCCGAGGTCCTCGAACGGGCCAAGGAGATCCGGGCCGAGCTCGGCGAGCCGGACACCCTCGTGCTCGGCGTCGACCGGCTCGACTACACCAAGGGCATCCAGCACCGGCTCCAGGCGTTCGGCGAGCTGCTCGAGGACGAGCGGCTCACCGTGCCCGGGGCGGTGCTCGTGCAGGTCGCGACGCCGAGCCGGGAGCGGGTCGACGAGTACCAGCGGATCCGGGAGGACGTCGAGGCGACCGTCGGGCGGATCAACGGCAAGCACGGCCAGATCGGCCACCCGGCGGTGCACTACCTGCACCAGACCGTCGACCGGGCCGAGCTCGCGGCGCTCTACCTGGCCGCCGACGTCATGCTCGTCACCCCGCTGCGCGACGGCATGAACCTCGTCGCGAAGGAGTACGTCGCGAGCCGCTGGGACGACGCGGGCACGCTCGTCCTGTCCGAGTTCGCCGGTGCCGCCAACGAGCTCACGAGCGCCTTCGTCGTCAACCCGCACGACATCGACGGGCTCAAGGACGCCGTGATGAGCGCCGTCCGCTGCCCGCCGGCCGAGGCCCGCAAGCGGATGCGCGCCATGCGGCGGACCGTCCTGCGGGACGACGTCGCGCACTGGGCGCGGACCTTCCTGGAGTCGCTGCACGACGTCCGGGCCCGGCAGGAGGCCATGACGCCCCCGCCGGACGCCGCCGACCTCGACGCCGCGCTCGAGACGCTGGCGCAGCGCCCGGAGCTGCTCGTGGCGCTCGACTTCGACGGGGTGCTCGCCCCGATCGTCCGCGACCCGGACGCCGCCCGGCCGCTGCCGGCGGCGGCGCAGGCGCTGCACGACCTCGCCGCGCTGCCCGGGGTGCACCTCGCGCTCGTCTCCGGCCGGACCCTCGACGACCTGCGCCGGCTCGCCGACCCGCCGCCGTCCGCCGCCCTCGTCGGCAGCCACGGCGCCCAGGTGGCCGACGAGCACGGCGCCGACGTCGGGGCCGCGACGACGCTCGACGACGCCACCCGCGACCTGCTGGCGCGGGCGTCGGCCGCGCTGCACGCGATCAGCGCCCGGTACCCCGGCACGTTCGTCGAGGACAAGCCCGCGGGGACGGTCTTCCACACGCGGCAGATCGAGCGCCGCGAGGACGCCGAGGCCGCGGCGCGGGAGGCCGCGGCGGGCCCGGGCGCGTGGAGCGGGGTCCGGACGACCCTCGGCAAGGAGGTCGTCGACCTGTCGGTCGTCGACGTCGACAAGGGGGTCGCGCTCGGCCGGCTGCGCGTCGCGCTGGGGCTGCGGCCCGGCCACGGCGGGGTGCTCTACGTCGGGGACGACGTGACCGACGAGCACGCCTTCGCGGTCCTCGACGACGCGGCCGGGGACGTCACGGTCAAGGTCGGCGAGGGCGTCACGGGCGCGCGGCACCGGGTCGCCGACCCGGAGCGGGTCGCCGACCTCCTCGGCCGCCTTCTCGAGCTCGTGGGGAAGGACCGCGGCACGTCGGCCGCACGATGAACGACGGGTGGGGACGCTGGTGCAGGACGGTCAGCCGACGACCTCGCCGACGATGACCTCGCCGGTGCCGCCGGTGTCCTCGGCGAGGGCCGGCACACCGAGGTCGCGGACGACCTCGAGGTAGATCGGCTCCTCGTCCAGGCGCCACGTGGGGACGGCCCCGGTGAGCGCGTCTGTGAGCTCGCCGCCGTCGATCCCGACCGGCGGGGTCATGATCGCGCGGAGCAGGACGCTCGCGTCGATCGGCGGCACCGCGACGGGCACGAACGTGCTCGCGGGTGCGTCGGCGGGGTCGACGGGCACCGGCTTGAGTGCTGCCGTGCCGTCGACCTGCGGGGTGTCGGCGGTCGAGCGGCTGCCCTTGGCGGCCGCGGCGGGACGCTTCGCAGGCCGCTTCGTGGGACCCGTGGGTCTCCCGGGGCGCGGTTGGCCCCCCGTTGTGCGTGCGGTCATGGTGCCCTCCGTCATGTCGACGCAGGAACGGCGGCTAAGCCGGTTCCACCTCCAGGTTTGCCTGTTTCGCTGGGATACGCCACCCCGTGTGTCTCGGGCAACACGACCTGGAACACGGTATGTCCCGGTTCGCTGGTCACCCCGACCCGGCCGCCGTGGGCCTCGACGACCCCCGCGACGATGGCCAGCCCCAGTCCCGTGCCCCCTGCCGAGCGCCCCCGCGAGCTGTCCCCGCGGGCGAACCGGTCGAAGACCGCGGGCAGCAGGTCGGCCGGGATCCCGGGCCCGTCGTCGATCACCTCGACGGTCGCCGTCCCGCCCTCGGACCGCAGCCTGACCTGCGCCGTCGTCCCCGCGGGGGTGTGCACGCGGGCGTTGGCGAGGAGGTTCGCGAGCACCTGGTGGAGCCGCGCGTCGTCCCCGCGGACGTGCACCGGCCCGGCCGGCAGGTCGACCTCCCACTCGTGGTCGGGCCCGGCGGCCTGGGCGTCGCTCGTCGCGTCGAGGACGACCTGGACGACGTCGACCGCCTCGGACCGCAGCGCCGGCTTCTCGTCGAGCCGGGCGAGCAGGAGGAGCTCCTCGACGAGGCCGGTCATCCGGGTCGCCTCGGACTCGACCCGGCGGACGGCGTGCGCGACGTCCGGCGGCAGGTCGGTCGACGTCCGCCGGGTCAGCTCGGCGTAGCCGCGGATCGAGGCGAGCGGGGTGCGCAGCTCGTGGCTGGCGTCGGAGACGAAGCGGCGCATCCGGGCCTCGCTCGCCTGCCGGACGGCGAGCGCCCGGGAGACGTGGTCGAGCATCCGGGCGAGCGCCGCGTCGACCGCGCCGACCTCGGTGCGCGGGTCGGCCTCCCGGTCGATGCCGAGGCCGGCCGGGTCGAGCGTGACGTCGCCGCGGTCGAGGGGGAGCTCGGCGACCCGGCCGGCGGCCGCGGCGGTCCGGGCGAGCGGGCGCAGGGCTGCCCGGACGATGACCGTGCCGCCGATCGCCGCGGCGAGCAGGCCGGACGCGGTGACGATCGTCACGACGACGGCGAGCTGGGCGACGCTGGCGTGGACGTCGGCCAGCGGCAGCGCGGTGACGACGGTGTCGCCGTCCGCGGTGCGGACCGCGAGCGCGAGGTAGTCCCCGCGGCCGCCGAGGTGCACCCGGTGGGTGCGGCCGTCGACCGCGACGTCCGCGCGCGCGGCCGCCGCCCGGTCGGGCAGCTGGACGACCCGGCCGTCGCTGGCCAGCACGGCCTGGGACGTCACGGTGCCGTTCTCGATCCGGACGCCGGCGGTGCCGGCCGACTGGCCGCGGACGTTGAGGAAGTCCGGGCCGCTGTCGTCGTCGCGGGTGCCGCCGCCGTCCGGCTGGCTCTGCGGCCGGCCCGGCAGGCCCGCCCCGGCGGAGCGGGTCGAGGCCGCCCGGACCTGCTCCTCGACCTGGCGGGTGAGGTAGGCGTCGAGGGCGAAGACGCTCACGGTCCCGATGACGGCCGCGACGACGGTGAGCAGGGCGACGACGACGATGACGAGCCGGGTCCGCAGCGTCCAGCGCGAGGGGTGGGCACGGGGGCGGAGGGACGCTGCGGGCACGGCTCACGCGTCCGCGGGCTCGGCGGGGCGCAGCACGTAGCCGGCCCCGCGCAGGGTGTGGATCATCGGCGCCCGGCCGGCGTCGATCTTCTTGCGCAGGTAGGAGATGTAGAGCTCGACGACGTTGCCCTGGCCGCCGAAGTCGTAGTTCCACACCCGGTCGAGGATCTGCGCCTTCGACAGCACCCGGCGCGGGTTGCGCATGAGGTAGCGCAGCAGCTCGAACTCGGTCGCGGTGAGCTGGATGCTCTCGCCGGCGCGGGTCACCTCGTGGCTGTCCTCGTCGAGCGCGAGGTCGCCGACGACGAGCAGGTTGTCGTCCGGGACGGCCGCGAGCGTCGTGCGGCGCAGCAGGCCGCGCAGCCGGGCCACGACCTCCTCGAGGCTGAACGGTTTGGTGACGTAGTCGTCGCCGCCCTCGCTGATCCCGGCGACCCGGTCCTCGACGGCGTCCCGCGCGGTGAGGAAGAGGACGGGCAGCTCGGCGTCGTCGGCGCGCAGCCGGCGCAGCACCTCGAACCCGTCGAAGTCGGGCAGCATGACGTCGAGGACGACGGCGTCGGGGCGGAACTCGCGCGCCGTCCGGACGGCGGCGGTGCCGGCGCCCGCGGTGCGGACGTCGCAGCCCGCGTACTTGAGGGCCATCGCCAGCAGCTCGGTGAGGGACGGCTCGTCGTCGACGACGAGGATCCGCACGGGCGTGCCGTCGAGGCGCCGCATCGGCTGCCGGCCACGCGTGGCGGTGGAGGTCCGGGACTCGGTCAT
>JACRAB010000415.1 GCA_016213575.1 Actinomycetota bacterium | reverse complement strand
CGGCCCGGCCCCATGGACCGCCGGGCCGCGACGGGGGATGATCTGGCCGACCGGCTGGACCGGCCCCTGCGAGCGCCCCCGGAGGCGACGTGTCCCACCTCGGCCGGACGGCCGTCGAGATCGCCGACGACGTCCGCAGCGGTCGCGCGAGCGCGCGTGACGTCGTCCAGGACCACCTCGACCGGATCGCGGCGCTCGACGCCCGGGTCGGCGCCTTCGTCGCCGTCCGCGTGCAGGAGGCGCTCGCCGAGGCGGACGCCGTCGACGCCCGCGCCGACCGGGCGGACCTGCCGCTCGCCGGGGTGCCGGTGGCGGTCAAGGACAACATCCCGCTCACCGGGCACCCGACGCGCGACGGCAGCCCGCACACGGCCCCCGCCGCCGCGGCGTCCGACCACGCCGTCGTCGTGCGGCTGCGCGCGGCGGGCGCCGTCGTCGTCGGGACGACGCACGTGCCGGAGCTGTCCGTGTGGCCGTTCACCGACGGTCCGCTCGGCACGGTCCGCAACCCGTGGGACCTCACCCGCACCCCCGGCGGCTCGTCCGGCGGCAGCGCCGCCGCGGTCGCGGCCGGGTTCGTCCCGCTCGCGCACGGCAACGACGGCCTCGGGTCGATCCGGATCCCCGCGGCGTGCTGCGGCCTCGTCGGCCTCAAACCGGGTCTCGGGACGGTCCCCGCGGACATCGGCCACGACAGCTGGACCCGGATGTCGGAGAACGGCCCGCTCGCGACGACCGTCGCGGACGCCGCGCTCGGGCTGTCCGTCATGGCCGCCGACCCGGCCCTCGCGACGGCGCCGGACCTCGCCGGCCTCGGCCGGCCGCTGCGGGTCGCGGTCTCGGCGGCGTCCCCGATCCCCGGCACCCGGATCGACCCGGCGTGGCGGACGGCGGCCCTCGCCACCGCGGACGCGCTGCGGGCCGCCGGGCACACGGTCGTCGAACGGCAGCTCCCGGTGCCCCTGCGCTTCGTCGTCCGGGCCGCGGCCCGCTGGTTCGGCGGCACCGAGGCGGACGCCGCGCTCTCCGGCCCGGCCCGCGACGCGCTCCCCCGCCGGACGCGGACCCACGCCCGGCTCGGCCGCGGCGCCCAGCGGCTCGGCCTGGTCGCCGAGGCGGACACCGACCGCTGGCGCGAGCGGCTCGACGTCTTCCTCGCCGAGCACGACGTCGTGCTCTCCCCGGGCCTGGCGACCCCGCCGGTCGCCGCCGACGGCCACGCGGGCCGCGGCTGGTTCCACAACTACTGGGCGGCCGCGAGCTACACCGGCGGATTCCACGGCCCGTGGAACCTCGCCGCCTACCCGTCGATCGCCGTCCCGGCCGGCGTCCACCCGGACGGCACACCGCTGTCGGTCATGCTCTCGACCGGTTCGACGACGAGCCTCGGCGTACGCGGCGAGGCGCTGCTCCTCGGGCTCGCCGCGCACCTCGAGGGCGCCCGGCCCTGGACCCGGCAGGCCCCTGCCCTCGGCTGAGCCCCGCGGTCAGCCCGCGGCGTCGGACGCCGTGATCGAGAGCCGCTCGAGCCCGTCGAGGATCGCCTGCGCCGCCTGGGCGGCGTTGCTCAGCTCGCGGGTCACCTCGGCGAGCGTCGCCGCCTGCTCCTCGACGGAGGAGGCGATGTCGACCTGGAGGCCGTGGATCTCGCCGACGACCGCCGAGGTCGAGGCGAAGCTGCGCGCGACCGCCTCGGTCTCCTGGACGACGCTGGCGATGACCGAGCTGACCTTGCCGGCCGACTCGGACGTCTCGTTGGCGAGCTGCTTGACCTCGCTGGCGACGACCGCGAAGCCCTTGCCCATCTCGCCGGCCCGGGCCGCCTCGATGGTCGCGTTGAGGGAGAGCAGGTTCGTCTGCTCCGCGAGCTGGGCGATCATCGCGTTGACGTCGGCGATCTCACCCATGGAGCGCTCGAGCCGGCGGACCTCCTCGGCCGCGGCGACCGCGACCTGCTGACCGGACGACGCGGTGTCCGCGGCCTGCTGCGAGCGCTGGGCGATGTCGTTGACGGCGGAGGCGAGCATGCCGACGGAGCCGTCGACGATCGCGACGGCGGCCGCGGCCTCCTGGGCGCCGGACCGGACGACCTCGGCCTCGGCGGCCACCTGGCCGGCGAGCGCCGACAGCCGCGCGACCTGCTCCCGCTCGCGCTCGGCGTCGAGCGCCGCGCGCTCCGCCTCGGCCCGCGCCATGACGGCCTTGACGTGGCCTTCCGCCTCCTCGCTGAAGTGCCAGACGACGAGGATCCCGACGACCTCGAGGACGACGATCCCGGCGTGCACGGCGACCATCGCGAGCGTCGCGAGGAAGGACATGTGCATGCCGAAGACGTGGAACGGTGCGAGCAGGCCGAGGACGCCGTGGTGCACGACGACGACGCCGACGGTCCACAGCAGCGCCGTCCACCGCTGGTAGAGCGAGACGAAGACGAGGATCGCGAACAGGTGCATGTGCGCCTCGAGCCGTCCGCCGCTCAGCTCGATGGCGACGAAGGACGTCGAGATCGCCGCGACGCTCATGAGCTCCGACCGCAGCCGCGCGGGCCCGGCGACGCTGCCGGCGACCGCGAGCAGGGCCGGCAGCAGCGGCAGGACGAGGGCCTCCCACAGGGGCATCGGCCCGAGCAGCCCGAGGACGAGCAGCAGCGGCACGTGGGCCTGCACCAGGCGGGTGACCACCGCGTGGCGCGCGGCGAAGGACTCCGGTGTCAGCGTTGCCCCGCGGGGAAGGCGGTCAGCGATCGGCATACATCCTGCCTCGGCGGGTGCGGCGGCGCTCTTGAGCAGACCGGGCGGAACGGGCGTCCGCGAACGTTCACACCAGGTCGGCGACGGGCTCCCCGGCGAGGAGCCGGCGGACGACCTCGACGAGCTGCGCCGGTTCGGCGGGCTTGACGACGTAGGCGTCCGCGCCGTGCTCGTAGGCCTGGGACGAGTCGGCCCACTCCGCCTCGGAGCTCACCATGACGACGGGGATCCGCCGCCCCGGGAACACCTGCCCGAGCGCCTGGAGGAACGTGAAGCCGTCCATGACGGGCATGTTGACGTCGACGACCGCGAGGTCGATGCGCACGCCGAGCGCGGCGCGCAGCGCCTCGTCGCCGTTGCCGGCCTCGCGCACCCGGTAGCCGGCCCGCTCGAGGATCTGCCGGTGGTACGTGCGGTACGTCGCGGAGTCGTCGACGACGAGCACGAGCGGGCCCGACGCCGGCTCGCCCGCCGCCTGCCGCGGCACGGGGGACGGCGCCGCGGGGGTGCCGAGCGCGGACTCGACGGTGCCGCGCCGCGGCCCCTCCGAGCCCTGGCCGGGGAAGAACGTGATGAACGGGTCGTCGGGGAACCGCGCGGCGGCGGCCCGGACGTCCGCGGCGCACGCGGGACCGGCCCGGACGACGAGCTCGGCGACGGCCGCGGCGACGACGTTGGCGTGCTCGTCCTCGCGGACGAGGCGGCTCAGCCAGCCGATGACGCTCGGGTGGTCGAGCTCGGCGAGCACCATGACGGCGAGGATCCGCAGGTCCGGGTCGGGGTCGGCGAGCCACTGCGGCATCCGCGCCACGGTCGAGGACGTCGTCCTCGAGAGCACGTGGACGACGTCCACGCGCAGCGCCGCGTCGTCGCTCAGCAGGTGCCCGACGAGGCCGTCGACGACCTCGGGCCGGTCGTGCCGGACGAGCTGGGCCACGAGGGCGGCCCGCACCTGGCTGTCCGTCTCGACGGCCATCCGCAGCACGAAAGACCCGACGGCGGCCTCGACGTCCGCGAGCGCGAGGACCGCGGCGCTCCGGACGCCGGGGTCGGGGTCGCCGAGGGCGTGCAGGAGCTCGCCCGTGGTCGGGCGCGGCGACGTCATCCGTTGCTCCTTCGTCCCGGTGGGCGGACCCGGCCTTCCCCTCAGTGCTCGGCCGCGCGGGCCCGGACCTGAACCCGTTCGACCCGGCGGATCGCAGGAAGGGCCCGCAGGTACCCCGTCAGGCGGCCTGGCAGGCCGGGCAGCGGTAGAGCGTGCGGCCGACCATCGGCTCGGAGACGACCGGGGTGCCGCAGACCCGGCACGGCAGCCCGGTCCGCTTGTAGACGTAGTGCGCGTCGTCCCGGCGCACGGTGCCGCTGCGGCGGTCGCGGTCCTCGGGCAGCGTCGTGACGATGCGGCCGCGCCGGACGCCGTCCTTGAGCAGGACGACGAGGTCGGCCCACAGGGCGTCCCAGCCCTCGGAGGTCAGGGCCCGGCCCGGCGACCAGGGGTCGAGCCGCTGCCGGAACAGCGCCTCCGCGCGGTAGACGTTGCCCACCCCGGCGACGACCTCCTGCTGCATGAGGAGCGCCCCGACCGGTGCCCGGGACCGGCGGACCCGATCCCCCGCGCCGGCCGGGTCCGCGTCCCGGCGCAGCGGGTCGGCGCCGAGCCGGGCGCGCACGTGCGCGACGTCGTCCGGGGTGAGGACCTCGCAGGCCGTCGGGCCGCGCAGCTCGGCCCACGCGTCGTCCGACGCGAGCCGCACCCGGACGGCGCCCCGCGGCTCGGGCGGCTCGCCGACGCCGAACGTCCACTTGCCGTAGAGGCCGAGGTGCACGTGGAGCCAGGCGTCGGGGCGGGCGTCGCCGTCGTCGGCGAAGCCGAGGAACAGGTGCTTGCCGTGCGCCTGGGCACCTGCGAGCGCGCGGCCGTCGAGGCGGCCGGCACCGGCCGCGAACCGGCCCTGCGGGCTGTCGACGGCGAGGTGGGCGCCGCCGAACGTCGCGAGGTGCTCACGGGCGAGGCGGTGGACGGTATGACCTTCGGGCACCGGAGAACTTCAGCACACCCGGGCCGACGCCGCCGCCCGGAACCGCGGCGACCGCACGGAACCGGGGCGACCGGCCGGCGGGCGGTCAGCCCCGCGCGCCGCCGGGCAGCGGCGGCAGGACGCCGGTCTGCTCGTAGTCGGCGAGCATCGTGATCCGGCGCGAGTGCCGGTCGTCGCCGGAGAACGGCTCGGCGAGGTAGGCGTCGACGAACGACGAGGCCTCGTCGAGGGCGTGCATCCGGCCGCCGATCGCGAGCACGTTCGCGTCGTTGTGCTGGCGGGCCAGCCGGGCGGTGTCGATGCTCCACGCGAGCGCGGCGCGCACCCCGGTGACCTTGTTCGCGGCGATCTGCTCGCCGTTGCCGGAACCGCCGATGACGATGCCGAGGCTGCCGGGGTCGGCGACGACCGCCTCCGCGGCCCGCAG
Organism: Actinomycetota bacterium; assembly: GCA_016213575.1. Lineage (GTDB taxonomy): Bacteria > Actinomycetota > Actinomycetes > Actinomycetales > Kineosporiaceae > R-H-3. The sequence continues at coordinate 1,078 of JACRAB010000415.1, read as the reverse complement.
GCAGTAGGGCGGGTAGTCGTCCTGGGCGTCGTACTCCGACGGCCCGTGGTCGACGACCTCGTGGCCCGCCTGGGCGAGGTGCTGCCGCAGGTACTCCTTGAGCTCGAACCCGGCGTGGTCGGCCCCGAGGTGAACGCGCATGGCGCAGAGTCTGGCAGCCTCGCCGGGTGGATGTCGTCGTCGGGGTCGACGGACGGCGTGGCGGCTGGGCCGTCGCGGTCGTCCGGGTGCACGCGGGCAGCGGCCGGGCCCGGCACGTGACGTGGCGCACCGTGCCCGGTCAGGACGCCGCGGGCGCCGCCGCCGTGCTCGACCTCGCGGCGGCCGCGGGTGCCGCCGCGGTCGGTGTCGACTGCCCCGTGGGCCTACCGGCCGACGGCTGGCGGCCCTGCGACCTGGAGGCGAAGCGGCTGCTCGGGGCGGCGTCGGCGCGGGTCTTCCTCGCACCGCCGCGCGGGGTGCTCGCGGCCCCTACCTACGCCGAGGCCCGGGCCGTGGCCCGCGACCTGCTCGGCGGCCGCTCGGTGAGCGCCCAGACGTACGGCATCCGCCGTGTCGTCCTCGCGCTCGACGCGGTGCTCCGGCCCGCGGCGGGCGGCCCGCACCCTCGGGCGCACCGGGTCGCCGAGGTGCACCCGGAGCTGTCGGTCCTGGCGCTCGCCGGCCGGGCCTGGCGCGACCCGCTGCCGTCGAAGAAGACCGCACCGGGGCGCGTGGCACGGGAGGCGGCGCTGCGCCGCTGGCTCACCCCCGCGGCCGCGGCGGCGCTCGACGACGCACCCGACGGCGACGACCACCTCGACGCCCTGGCCACCGCCTGGTCGGCCTGGCGCTGGCAGTCCGGCGACGCCGTCGTCCTCGGGGGCGGGACGGACGCCGCCGGACTGCCGATGCGGATCGTGGTCTGAGACCGGGCCCGCCCGACGGGGGGCTCAGACGGTATGGAGTGACCGCCGCGTCGTGGTGGTTGCGGGCCGGGGCCTCGCTCACGCAACTTCGTGGGTTGCCGGGCAGTGGTCGCTGCCCGGCCTATCCGACATGCGTGGGAGGCCCCGGTGTTCATCGAGCGTACGAGTGT